>NZWG01000045.1 GCA_002698235.1 Fidelibacterota bacterium
CCACGGTAGTGGGTTTAGAATGACGGGTATTCATTTTGAAGGCCCTGCTCCAAGACCACTGGAAAGATTCAAGATTGGACTTGCAAGCGATGGACAAATCCTTGTTGATAAGACCAAGAGTTTTAAATGGGAAAAAGGTGAGTGGGAAAACCCAGAATCTCATTTAAAAGTATAAAGATTTAATAACCATAATACTGATAACAAATGGCAGATAAAAAAAATAAATCAATTTTAAAAACTATGGGTGAATCCCAAATATGGAAATCCATTATCCGGTCCGGTGTTCCCAGAACTCGCAGGCAACGAATGCATGCAGTACTTGGTAGTGTCTTTTTGCACCTTCATCCTGCTAGACTTCCAAAACATGCTGTTAAGCTCGGATACACCTGGTGCATGGGTGGCTTATCATTTTTCCTGTTTGTCAATTTGACGATTACAGGTATCCTCCTTATGTTCTATTATCGCCCAACTGTTGAGTATGCCTACACAGATATTATCGATTTAACAGAGCAGGTTCCTCTAGGAATTATGAGAGAGCTTCACCGATGGGCGGCCCATTCTATGGTCTTAGTTGTCTGGCTGCATATGTTACGAGTTTTTATGACAGGATCATACAAACCTCCAAGAGAATTTAATTGGGGTGTTGGCGTACTGCTAATGACTATGACCATGTTTTTATCTTTCACTGGCTACCTGTTGCCATGGGACCAATTGGCTATTTGGGCTGTTACAGTTGGCTCGAATATGGCTAGGGCCCACCCTTTTATTGGACACGAAGGCCCTGGAGCTAGTCTGCTAGCCATTGGAGATATAAATCTGGTACACATTGGTTCGGATGTTAGGTTTGCTCTAATTGGAGGAAGATTTGTTGGTGAAGCGACCCTATTACGATTTTATGTAATACATTGCATCGCTGTGCCTTTCATAATGATGATATTTATGGCGGTTCACTTTTGGCGAATCAGAAAAGATGGCGGAATTTCGGGACCACTCTAAAGGAATTAATAAATGTTAGAGACTTTTAAACACACGGTAGACTATCTGTCAACTCCAACTATAAGCTTCTCCATATTGACAGTGGTTACGCCAATTCTTTTCCCACCCACTGATTGGTTTGATAAGATCAATCGTAAGTTTGGCTTTTATCTATTATGGACCAAAACAGGGCTCGTTGCTGCCATGGCGGCAATAACTTTGTTCTTTATTATTGGGTACATGGACAAGAATTTCAATGTCATCCTTACAAAAGCCGATAACTTCCCAATTGTTTTAATGGTCTATTCAATTTACTATTTTACATGGCTAGCCATGCACAAGGCATATGTCAATGATGAAAGACTCGAAAAAGGTTTAAAGCCTAGTGAATATAATGACCCTGATGATAAAGTACTGGTATGGCCTGATTTGGTATATATTGAGTTTATAGCTCTTATTTTATTTACTGTTTTTCTTGTAGTAAGGTCTATTTTAGTAGCAGCTCCACTAGAGGAACCAGCCAACCCTGCATCAACTCCAAATCCTTCAAAAGCCCCTTGGTACTTTCTTGGACTCCAAGAAATGTTAGTTTATTATGATCCTTGGATAGCAGGAATAGTTCTACCAATTTTCTGTGTTGTCGGACTTATGGCCATCCCATATATGGACATTAACAAAAAAGGTGATGGTTACTACTCTTTCAAAGAAAGGAGGGTAGGGATATTCATCTTCATGTATGGTTGGATCGTGCTCTGGCTATTTTTAATCGTATTAGGGACCTTTTTTAGAGGACCAAACTGGAACTTTTACGGTCCATTTGAATACTGGGATGCTCACAAGATTGTAGCGCTAAATAGTGTTAGCCTTTCAGAGTACTTTTGGGTAAAACTTCTCGGAAAAGGACTACCAGATAACATCCTACTGAGAGAATTTTTAGGCTTTCTCACCGTAGGCGGTTACCTATTTGTTCTCCCATTTGTTCTGGCGAAGACCGTGTTAAAAGATATGTTAGAGGCATATGGTCTCACCAGATTTGTAGCTCTAATGATCTTTGGCTTAGTTATGTTCTCACTGCCACTTAAAATGTATTTGAGATGGGTTGCCAACTTGAGTTACTTCATTTCAATTCCAGAATACTTTTTTAATATATAAACTAAAAGATAAATGTTTAGAAACGACGAAAGATATTGGGATATAAACCTACTAAATAAATGGTTTGCGATTTCTTCAATCATTTTCCTTGCAACTACCGTATGGATATTTGTTGATGATAATGACGATGAATTCAAAGATTATCAACGCGAATTTAGAAAAATGCAAGTCCAGGTTGCGCAAGAAAAACTTGAGCAGCAGGCAGAAGAAATGAATGTTGAAAAGCAAGCCTATGAAGATGCACTTACCGCTGCAAAGATTGAATTTGATAATAGAAGTGACGAGTTGAAAGAATTACAAGGTCTATTGAGTGACTTAAACAGCAAGCATTATGATCAAAACATGAAATTTCAAAGTCATAAAGCCAATGTTGAGGCTCTTAAGTATTTAGTTGAATCTAATAACGCACACAGCAACCATGGGCCATCCAACAGAGATGAGTATAGTGCAGCCTTAGATAAATTAGATGTTTTGAGGCTTGCTCGTGAAGACACAGAAATTGAAATGAGTAAGGTCGAACTTAAGATAAAAGATATAAAGTCAATTGTTAAAGAGAAGCAGGACGATCTAGATAAATACACAAAACAATTCACTTTAACCAAAAATAAACTTGGGACANTAGACAGAAGCAGAATGACNATGGCCAATAAACTTGGTGATATCGTTCGCGACTTGCCAATTCTNGATTTCTTAGANCCNTATTATAAGGTAAATCAAATTGTTGTCGCNGATGTNAAATATGATGTNAACTTCGCTGCCGTCCCTGTAGTNGATCGATGCACCAGNTGCCATNTAGGNATCGATAANCCGGATTTCTCGGANGCACCTCAACCATATACTACTCATCCANANCTTGATCTATATATCACATCAAAATCTCCACATCCAATGAATAATTTTGGTTGTACAAGTTGCCACGGAGGCAGNAGNAGGGGAACATCCTTTGTATCTTCTTCACACACACCAAATTCAGCTGAAGATAAGCAACGCTGGAAAGATGAGCATGACTGGAAGGTCAATCATCATTGGCTCACACCAATGCTTCCTACAAAGTATACTGAAGCAAGTTGCTTTAAATGTCACAACAATACCAGTGACCTTGCAGGTGGCGAAAAAATCAATCTAGGGTTAACTCTTGTTGACCAAGCAGGTTGCAATGGATGCCACCATAATGAGGACTGGCCCAGCTTAGCAAAATCCGGTCCCAATCTTAAAAGAATTAACGAAAAACTTACCGAAGACTGGGTTGCAAAGTGGGTGAAAAACCCCAGACACTTTAGATACAACACTAGAATGCCAGCCATCTTTGAACAACCAAATCAAGAAAGTGAGGAGGTAACTGCATATAATGATGTAGAGATTGCGGGTATCACCGAATACCTTTTCGAAGGTAAGAAGAAAAGTATAGGGAGCAATCGGTCAAAATATGTGGGTGACCCCATTAATGGTGAAGCATTGTTTAGCGCTGTAGGATGCATGGGCTGTCATGTATCAGAAAAAAATCCCGAGGACGCACCTCATATAGATAACTATAAAAATTTAACCAAGGTACATGGACCTAACCTAGTTGGAATTGGATCTAAGGTATCAGCAGAATGGCTATATGAATGGCTAATGAATCCCCAAGCATATATGCCTGATACTAAAATGCCGAACCTAAGACTAGAACCACAGCAAGCTAAAGATCTTACTGCCTATTTACTTGAAGATAAGAACGAATCATTTGATAATCTCCCTGCCCACGATTTTGACCTAGCAGTTCTAGATGAATTGACAACAAATTGGCTCAAAAAGTCAAACCCAGAAAAGTTTGCAATTGCTAAAGCATCAAAGATGAGTGAAGAGGAAAAACTCAACTTCATTGGTGAAAAGAGCATACGACACTACGGTTGTTTTGGATGCCATAATATTGATGGATTTGATGATGCCAAACCAATAGGTGTTGAGATCACTGAAGAAGGGTCAAAGCCTGTAGGAAAATTTGATTTTGGACTCTTTCATGATATTGAACACTCAGTGCCATCTTGGATTGAAAATAAATTAAGAACGCCTAGAATTTATGACCGAGGTAAAGAAAGCGAACATCTAGACCTATTGAAAATGCCAAATTTTTATTTCTCTGAAGAAGAGATTGAGGCTATAACAACTGCAGTTTTGGCTTTTAACTCAAATAAAGTTAGTGAAAATCTCAAAGCGCATAATAAAGATCCGGATATCTATAAAAAAGGTCACAGGCTGGTCAAACAATATAACTGTCAAGGCTGTCATTTAGTAGAAAACCGTGGTGGACAGCTGGTGGAGCACATAGGGCCTCCTGAGTATGGTCCACCCAATCTGAACTCTGAAGGTCGCAAAGCAAATCCTGATTGGTTATTGTCTTTTTTCAATAATCCGTCAATAATTAGGCCCAATCTTCAGGTGAAAATGCCCAGCTTTCACCAAATAAGCGATGAAGACTGGGACGCAATAATTGCATATTTCCAACACATTGATAGTGAGAATATTAACTACAGAGGGATTCATGAGTTTGACTCAAATAGTCAAGAATTTGCTGCTGGAACAAAGCTTCATGAAATCGGACAGTGTAATAGTTGCCACTTTTATGGTGAAGAATTTCCAACAGGCGATGCACCAACTTGGGCACCCAACCTTGCTCTCACCAAAGAGCGTCTAAATGCTGGATGGGTAACTGAATGGTTGAGGAATCCTGGTGCCATCATGCCAGGAACAAAGATGCCTGCACCATATGTGCCAGATAATGAGATTTTATCCTTAGATGGTGCTGAAAAAGACTGGGGCAATGCACTAATTGCTTTAGAGGGGGATACTACTGCAATGCTTGATGGATTACGAGACTATCTCTGGGACATCAAAGGCCCAACCAATATTGATGCACTCATAAAAGCGTACTTTGCTGAAAATGGATATGACTTTGATAACGCTGGCTCTGGTGATTATGACGACGAAGATGATGATTGGGGTGACGATGAAGATGATGATTGGTAAAAACAAAAGTAAATATTAAAAATAAAAAGCCTCTATTTTGTAGAGGCTTTTTATTTTATGAACATCTTAATACCACGCTCTACCTGATTAACATTCCAGTCCTCTCCACTCCACGAAGCTAGAAATTTCCTGTTTGGACCAATGAGTACTGACCTAAGAGTATGACCTATCTTCTCCTCTTCTATGCCCCAAAAATCACCACCTGACTGCTTAACCAACTTATAAACATCTTCTACTTGGCCACTGCTAGACCAAATTTTCANATTACTAGTTTCGTTGATAGATGTTGCATAAGTGCGTTTTAATATTGATGGCTTATCATACTTATGATCAAAACTAACCAAGATAAAATCTATTATATCAGATNGAGAAAATTTATCAACTAAATAGTTTGTNTTCATAACAACAGCTGGACACATNTTAGGCATCGGACATCGTGTNAATATATAAGANATAAATCGATANCTTCCATCACTGTCAGATAAACTGACCTTGTTACTATCAAGTGTTAAAAGAGTCACGTCATCAAAATATTTTCCAATCTGAAGCTCACTAAACTCATCACTAAAAAATTCATCATCTTCAGGGATATGACCTTGACCAATGATCTCAAATCTTCTTGCATATGGCAATGTGTCACTCCACACGAACTGAAAGTGAACACTATCTCCTATGCTCAATCTGCTAAATTCATTTTGATCAAGCACAGGAAATGGCATGACCATAGGCATCATAAGCCCTTGGATAGTATCATGTGCAATGGTTATTCTACTTTGACCTTCATCCAGAGATCTAACGGTGCCTTTGACGTAGTATGAGTCTTGTTCAGCCTCGCAACAGATTAGAATAATTAAAAGTAAAATGAGATTATTTCTCATAAAATTCAGAAAAATAAAAAAGGCGGAAATTTTCCGCCTTTTTTTATTCAATATTGTATATTTTATTTCTTCTTAGGTCGACTAAATACAAAATCCTTGGTGGTATCACCATCACCAATGGTTACCTTCGCCGTGAGTGTTCTTTTGCCAAATTTCTCCTGCCAACATACAACTTCATATGTACCAGAAGGTATGCCTTCAATAGAGAAATTTCCACTTTCATCTGTGACTGCATAGTAAGGGTGATCAGAGACCAATACCCATGACTTCATCCATGGATGAACATCACACTTGATGTAAAATGGAGTTGGCTCTGATTTTGGGAAGGTTGACTTCTTTTCTTTGACAACCTTAGGCATTGCGAAATTGAATTCTTTATTGACCTTGGGCATTGAATGTATGTTGTGAAGTGTTGCATCACTATTCTTTATTAAGAGATCTTGACCCGCCATCATACCAAATACATGCGGAACATAGATACATCCTTTTTGGTCAAGAACAGCTGGCTCAGAAGGAACACCTCCAGTGTATGATACGTCTTTGAGATATACAAGTGCCTCTGCCATAGAGCCGTCGCTTGCCATTTTAAAATTCTCACTCAAAACTGGTGAGGAATGCGAAGAGCCACATACTGGATCAGCGTCCATTCTAAGTCTTTTCTTCTTCGGAGCCTTTCCGTCATATTTCACGTGACCTTTTAATGTTCCAGCATCTATGGTTACCATCAAGAGGATAAATGTTAACAGAGTAATTATTGGTTTGCTATTATTCATGAATAATCCTTTAAAATTCATTAATTGTCAATGCCTTATTTTACCATAGTTTTCCATTCCTTTAGAAATGAAAAATTACATTGATAGTTTATGAATTATGTGGTCATTCTATTTAATTTGTGATTCAATTTAATGGATATTTCATAATTATCAATGTACCTGTTCATGATCACCTGCTATATTTTAATGTTAATCAATTTGATTAACCTCACGCTAACTGGAACAAGTGGCTATTTCAACTTTGATATACTTGGTGCAAGTCATACAAGGTTTGCCCTTTTCATGATTCTTATATTTACGATCACTGAAACCATCGTGATGTATTTTTTTATCACAACAGGAAAGGCCATCAAGTCTGCTATCGAATCAGGCCTTGGAAATAATGATCTTTGGTTAAGAGAGAGACAGTTGAAAATGAAGCTATTTCCTCAACTTATGCTTACCATATTTCTCGTTGGTGGCTGGTTCATACATATTGGTGCAATAGAGAACAATATGTCTCCAGTATGGGTACATTACCTTATCTTTTCTATAGCCTATGTTCATCATTTATGGTCCTTAAAGGTCAAGAATAGCTCTTTTAAGGAGCAACTATCCATTATATCCAAACTTGAAACAGAGGAATCGTAAGTGTATTATGCAGCTAAAGCATTGGAATTATTAGGTATATCAATGATTGCAGTTGGATTTATTATAAAGTACCCAAAACTAATGGACCCTAAGTTATTGCTAGGAGCTCTCATCTGCTTTGGTGCAGGATGGGTAATAGAGAAATATATACTACAATAAAATCTTCTAAATTTTCACGGTTTAATTAATTAAGTTTGATGATAACTATAGTGTAAGACACAAATAAAAGGTATCTAAATGGCATATAACTACTTTAAAGGGATACCAGAACTTCCCGATTATGCAAGAGAAAAGACCAGACGACCAAAGCTGATTGCGGTTGTTGATGAGGACAATTGCACAGGCTGCCAGGCATGTGTTCCTTTTTGCCCTGTAGACTGCATAGAGCCAGTTGCCAGTGATAAGTACGAATTTCCTGTAATTCCACCTGTTCAAGTGCGTTTTAATGAATGTACAGGTTGCCAAGTCTGTGCTAGGGTCTGTACAAAAATGACCTGGGACTCAATAAGAATGATGGGAACAGAAAACTTTGAAGAAAATTATAGTCTTGAAATTGACTGAACTTAATTGATCAAAGACTAAAATATTTTAAGGAACCCCATTGAGTAACGACCACCACGAAGAAAATTTTATCCANAAATATGTTTTTTCTGTTGACCATAAGGTCATAGGATTACAATATGGAGTAACATCACTCCTTTTTCTNTTGTTTGGTTTCTTGTTAATGGCCATCATGCGGTATCAATTAGCCTATCCTGAACAAGTCATACCCTACATAGGTAATTGGATCTTCTCAGAAAGTGGTGGTGTCATGCTACCAGAAAACTACAACACTCTTGGGGCTATGCATGGTACCATCATGATATTTTTAGGTGTTGTCCCACTAGCTGTGGGAGCATTTGGAAATTANTTAGTGCCGTTGCAGATAGGAGCTCCCGATATGGCTTTCCCAAANTTGAATGCTGCAAGNTATTGGTCCTATTTTGTTGGTGGCGTNATNATGATAGCNAGTTTCTTCACCCCTGAAGGCGCTGCAAGGTCTGGTTGGACCTCCTATCCACCGCTATCAATATTTGAATCAGGTCAGACCATGTGGTTGATNAGTATGATCTTCCTCATAACCTCNTCACTGCTTGGATCTATGAATATTATAGTAACTATAGTACAGTTGAGAGCACCTGGACTTACCTGGTTTAGATTGCCCTTTTTTATCTGGGCTCAGTTGGTTACTTCATTCNTANTAGTTTTAGCNTTTCCTCCNTTAGAATCTGCAGCCATACTACAATTAATGGATAGGATAGCGGGAACGAGTTTCTTTTTACCAAGTGGGCTTGTCTATGCTGGTAGTGCTGTAGAAGCATATGGTTCGGGCTCGCCTTTATTATGGCAGCATTTATTCTGGTTCCTTGCACACCCAGAGGTTTATGTNCTTATTCTGCCTGCNATTGGCATAGTCGGAGANATACTTGCTAATAATACAAGGAAACCATTGTGGGGTTACAAATCACTAGTTTACGCNATTTCTTTCCTAGGTTTTATGTCCTTTATTGTATGGGCGCACCATATGTTCTTNACAGGNATGGGGCAGTCAATGAGTGCATTCTTTCAATTAACCACCATGATCATTTCAATACCCTCAGTAGTTGTGCTGACAGCATTCTTTCTCTCTCTTTGGGGTGGTTCTATAAGATTTAACACACCAATGTTATTCGCATTATCATTCTTACCAATGTTCGGCATCGGTGGGCTCACTGGACTGCCACTTGGTGTAGCAGCTTCAGACATATTTCTACATGATACATACTACGTAATTGGACATTTTCATTATGTGGTAGCGCCAGGTACCCTGTTCGCACTATTCGCTGGTATCTATTATTGGTTTCCAAAGATAACTGGCAAAAGAATGAGTGAATCACTTGGCAAACTTCATTTCTGGCCATCGCTTGTTTTTATGAACGGGATTTTCATGCCAATGTTCATCCAAGGCTTGTCTGGTCTATCAAGAAGAATGTATGACGGAGGCCAGTCCTACGCTCATGCATCTGACATATTACAGTGGAATGAATTCATGACCATCTCTGCATTCTGCCTAGGAGCTGCCCAGATACCATTCATTTTAAATTTGATCATATCACTTGCAGGAAAAACTACTGGAGAAAGAAATCCTTGGGATTCAACAACCATCGAATGGTCTGCTCCTTCACCTCCTCTTCCACATGTGAACTTTGATGAAAAAATTGAAGTTTATCATGGTCCATACGAGTACTCTGTACCAGGAAAAGATAAAGATTATAGCCCACAAACAAAACCATGAGCAATATACCATACATATTAGAAGAACGTCCAGATACAGGGATGAATAATAGCAAGCTAGGAATTTGGATATTCATCGCATCTGAGATCATGCTCTTTGGTGGACTTTTTTCAGCCTATGTCTTCCTCAGAATTGCAGCGCCTGAAGGTGATTTTGATTATTGGGGCTCTAAGTTGAGTGTTCCAATGGCAACATTCAATACCCTTGCCTTGATTACCTCCAGTGTTACCATGGTCATGAGTTGGGCATCCTTAAAGATGCAGCAATTTGATAAATACAAGATGTACCTTGGAATAACCATATTATGTGCCTTAGCATTTTTAGTTGTCAAATATTTTGAATATACTGGAAAATTTCATCATGGTATTTATCCATCCTCAAGTACGTTTATGGGAATTTACTTTACTCTCACAGGTCTTCATGTACTACACATTATAGGAGGAGTCGTTGTTCTAATATTTTTCTTTACCTCACAGGCAGATAAAATGTGGNAACAAGACCAAGACTTACTAGCAAATAGAATTGAAATAACCGGNCTTTATTGGCACTTTGTCGATCTTGTCTGGATCTTTCTATTCCCAATCCTGTACCTGTTATAATTATGAGCACAAATACAAAACATTCGGATGATCAAGTGGAAGATATTCAGCACCATATAAAAATTTATATGAATGTCTTTATCGCACTCGCAGTCCTTACGTTAGTAACAGTAGCAGTAAGCTTTCTTAAAGTTTCATTTATNGAGGCTTTTTTCATTGCAATAACAGTTGCAACTATCAAAGGTAGCCTTGTNTTAAGTTANTTCATGCATCTTCTCGATGAAAAACCGGCTGTGATCTGGATACTTGCTACAACTATGATNGCATTTTTAATATTAATGTTTATTCCACTGATCTCCATGACAGACCACGCGAGTATCTGGTAAAATATATGAGTCTAAAGATAACCCATTCTGTTATAATCGTTATGTCTATNGTCCTAACTGCCTACTTTTCCTTTGCAATGTCTAGTAGCAATATAGAATATTCCTCAACCTTATCGGTATTAAGTGCCCTTTTATGTATTTCTTTAGTTTACTATTTATTTTCGATAATTAAGAAGTTTCAGGTTATTTGATCCATGAAAAGANTCNCANACTTTTTGGTTTTCGCGATNTATTCCATTGCAGATTCACTCAATGCATGTTCAACATGNTTCGGNGATCCAAATAGCGATGCTGGCAAGGGAATGGATATGGCAATCATTACTCTTCTAGGTATCATTGGTCCATTATTATTTGCAATCATCATTGGAATAATNTCAATTGGNATGAAATCAAAAAGNATNAANCAGNTNAAATAGAATGATCGAGCTCTTACAATATTTTGGATTGCCTGTAGGAATATCTAGCGTTAGTGGGAGGATAGATGAGATTATAGTGATTGTACATTATCTCATGCTTATCCTTTTTATTGGTTGGGGCATATTCTTTATAGTTAGTCTCATCAAATTTCGTGCTTCAAAAAATACCAAGGCAAACTACAAGGGTGTTGAATCACACTATTCATCCGTTCTCGAGGCTTTAATTGCAGTAATAGAGATAGTAATATTATTTGGATTTGCATTTCCAATTTGGGCAGAACGAGTCAACGATGTCCCTGATAGTAGAGACGCAGAAAGTATTCGGGTCATTGCACAGCAATACGCCTGGAATATTCATTACCCTGGACCAGATGGGAAATTTGGCGAGACTAGAATAGATCTGGTCGATGAACAAGACAACCCCATTGGGCTTGATAGAAACAGTGAATTTGCGAAAGACGACTTTACAACCATCAACCAATTTCATATCCCCGTAAATAGGAAGATACGAGTTGATCTTAGCTCAAAAGATGTGATACATAACTTTAAACTTCCTGAGTTGAGAGTATCTCAAGATGCGATTCCTGGAATGGTCATTCCAGTACATTTCACTGCTACAAGCACATCAGAAGATTTCCTGAAAACGACTATAGGAACAAAAAGAGAAGGGAAAGGACTCGAGATTGCATGCGCTCAATTGTGTGGTCTTGGGCACTATCGTATGAAAGGGTATGTTACCATTCACAAGGAAGAAGATTATCAGGCTTGGCTAGATGAACAAGCAGAGTATCTAGAAGAAGATAGCGGTGATGATGATGATTGGGGCGATGATGATTGGTAAAAAACCAATAGTGATATAATTTAAAAGCCCTGCTTATTTGCAGGGTTTTTCATTTATAGATCGTTCTTTTTACCTAGCCAATCAACTACATCATTTAGGCAATCATTCGATATAGTATGTTCTGATTCATATTCTTTATAATCAGTATTTACACCATCTAATGAATTAAGATAATCACGTGATGCATGGGCTATGGCAATAGATATCAATTGATCTGATGTACCATTCCCCATAAAGATGTCAATATTTCTCTCAATGGCTGTATCGATCTGTAGCCTAATATTATCCTCTGGTACATAACCACATAACGCTGTAATCGTATTAAATCTTTCAGGACTATTAAGCCCGCAATAGATACTTAGAGACGCTCCTTGACTAAACCCTAATAGGTTTACTGAACTTCGATCAAGATTTAAAACGTCTACTGTCTCATCTATGGATTCAATGACCTTTTGATAATGCATTTTTATTTGATCTGGATTTGGCAATTTTCTAATATTAAGAGGATCTAGCTCCGCCCATCCCCAGCCATTATATTGTATGGGTATACTAGCTTGAAGGCTAATACAGTTCCAATTACTACCAAAAAAAGGTGTCAAACCAAAAAGATCCTGCATATTACTTCCAAATCCATGTAAAAAGAAGATGGACGGTGTATTCTTGTTTGAATTTTCCGCTTTATGCACAAGATTTTTTAGAGGAAGATCAAGTTGGCTAATTCTATCTTCATTCATGATCTATAATCTACTGGTTTGCATATTTTTCTTTTTTCTTTTGAGAAGCTCTTTTGTTTTGATCTAGCTCCATCTTTCTTA
>NZWG01000006.1 GCA_002698235.1 Fidelibacterota bacterium
CAAGATAGTAAAGACCTTTCGGTATTAAATAAATCAATTTATATACTTGATCTGCCAAAATATAGGCAGCAAGAAGGTAACTATAGTCATTATCCATTTCGCTTTTGGGCAGGTAATAAATTATTAGGTGGTTATTCTGACCACTTGGCAGTTAAAGTTAAAATCATCAAGAATTAATCATACCAACTCATTCTTTAGATTGTTTCTATTGATATAATATTATTTGCTTCAATTGAAAGATAAAAACAAGAGATCTTCATCTCGAAATACCTTTGTTTCTGTAGTTAAAATTATCGACAAAGGAAGAGGCTCTATAATAAACGAAGAAACGGAAGATAAATTCTATTTAAAGAGAAATCATGTAGGACGTGCGCTAGATGGTGACAAAGTAAAAGTACAACTTCAGGACACTATATATTCATACCCAAAAGCAAGGATAATTGGGATAAAAGAGCGAAATAGAAAGATATTTACTGCGAGGTTGTATAGAAAAGGTAATCAAGTTTTAGCTTCTTTATACCCATATCAAGCAAAAAAAGTCATTTTGAAAAACTTAGATACTGAAATCGTAGAATTCGATCTAGCTGTTATCGAGATAACAGATTGGAGAGAGAATCATAAATCTGCATATGCTAAACTAATAAAAGTAATNTCCAATTATAATGACCCNANATCAGATTATGAATTTGTNACCCGTAAAAATGGTATTCATCAATTAAAGAAAAANGCANANGATTCAAAAGTAANTAATGATTTTANNATGATTCTTGATAAGAATCNAAAAAATAGANTTNATCTTACAAATCTTGAGACATTTACAATTGANCCTAAAAATGCTAAAGATTTCGATGATGCAATATCTATTAAATCCAATCAAAANAATATTGATCTATTTATTCACATTTCTGATGTTTCTACATTTGTTCAACATCTAGATAAAATCGATTGTATAGCAAAGGAACATGGCAATAGTTATTACTTTGATGAAGAAACAACACACATGCTACCNGAGNNTCTTTCTACAGACATNTGTTCGCTAAGACCNAATATGAAGCGNTTAGCATACACTATAAAAATTTCCATTGATAAAAACTTTGATATTANGAATTATGAATTTTTTGAGAGTCTNATCAAAAGTAATAAAAGTTTCACATATCAAGAAGTTGAAAATATTTTGCAAAATAAAGATGATTCTCTGTTTTTGGGGAGTTTGAAATTGCTCTTTGAATTAACTAAAAACTTAAAGAAAAAGAGATTATCAAAAGATGGGTTTGAAATGGACTATGAACGCATTTATTTCAGTGGTCATAATGAAAACTCTCTAATTAAGGTCAAAAAAGATCTATGTCTTAATTCTAACATGATGGTAGAGGAGTGCATGTTGTTAGCTAATAAGTTAGCGTCAGATTTTATGTTCAAAAAAGTTTCAAATAGATATAGAGCTGGTATTTATAGAAACCATGAGCAACCATCGATAAAAAGTATCAATTTTTTAGACAACCTAATGACCTATAAAAGTGGTCATGTTAGAAAAGATAGTTTTCGGGCAAAAAGTTTAAATGACTTTTTAAAAAAATCAAGGTCAAACTCATCTTATAATTCACTATGTGTATTAGTTATGAAGAAGATGAAAAAAGCAAATTATTCTTCAAAGTCACTTGGTCATTTCGGTTTAGGCTTAGAAAGATATACTCATTTTACCAGTCCCATAAGAAGATATTCGGATTTGATGGTGCACAGAATTATGAAAGGAATGGATTTTGAACACTACAGCATAATTGATTCTCTAAAAAATATGAATGAAGGGGAATTAAGGTCTCAAAAATCTGAAAGAGAGTACCATACTCTCAAAAGTTTACGATGGCTTAAGAGTATGATAGGAAATGTTCTTGCGGGGCACATTATTGAGTTAAAACTTTCCAAGATCACAGTTCGTGAAAGTAGTACTGGCACCACTGGATATATCTTAAAAAAATCTTTGCCTTATGATAGATATTCAATATTTGATGATAAATTTGTAATGAAAGGACTTTTCAAAAATACAAGATTTGAAATAGGTCAAGAAATTTCAATGAAGATCGATAAAATTAATTTAGTTAATCAAGAAACTTTTTTTAAACCTGTATTTTAATCTTATTTCTATCTAANACTTTTGATTATTGAAATGTCCTTCAAAGCTTCTTTAAATCCTCAACTTTAAAATTGTTTAAGAAATAAATTGGATAGTAAAGATATAGATAGAATAATTGAAATGGCNTGGGAAGATAGAACTCCATTTGAAGCCATTGAATTTCAATTTGGTTTAAAGGAAAATGAAATCAGGAAAATAATGAGGAGAAACTTAACTGAATCATCATTTAAAATGTGGAGGAAGAGGGTGTCTGGAAGAAAAACNAAGCATCGGTCAACATCAGCAGTTTTAAGATTTAAATCTAAAAATCAAAAATAATTACTAAATGTATATCCGATTTAATATTAAATCAGGTAACAGATATATCATTCTGATCAAGCTATATTTAGTTTTAGAATTAAATTCAAAAAACAGTTCAATATTTAATAGGATTCATAAAGAAAGGAAAAGGGGATAATGCAAGATCTGGTTGGTCTAATAATTACATATTCTATACCGATTCTGTTAGTTGTTTGGGCAATAAAAGACATAAGTAAGACTATTGGTGTAGATAGAGATATATTAAATAAAATGGATAGCGATGAAGAAGAGTAAAGTAGGTTTAATCGATTCTNGAGAAAAGCTCTTCAATTACAACCTTGCCATTACTACGCAATCCGTTATGTTCAAAAAGACTGGTTTCCCAAACACTAATATTTGGTAATATTTTTGCGAGATCCATTGAATATCCTTTATCAACATACATATCGTTAATGTAAACCGCTGCAGCTATTGGGACCTTATTCTTTTTAAGGGTGTTTTCATCATATAATAAAGGCCAATCACTTTTACTGGCAAGAATTTGAGCGGCTCCCTTGAAAGGCTTTAGAGCTTTATATTGGTCTAACATCCAAGGAAATAGCATCTCTCCAGTGAACAAAAACTTGTCTGTTTTACTAGTTGAAAANTCAGGATACTCATTTAACACACGCTGTGCAGACCAGTTTGTTGAAAAATTTTGTGCATAACAAGCTTCATGAAGCACCGTAAAGATCGGGTTAGTGTCAAATGTTTGCAGGGATAAAATATTTTTTAAAAATGGATATGCAAGTTTTTCATTTATGAATGCTCTTTCAAACAAAAAGTTTAACGTTGCCATACCATCACTAAATCCAAGGTTTAGTCCAAGCTGCTGAAAGCGTTCTAATGATAGAATATCACCATTAGGAAGGTGGGTTCTATTGCTTCTTAAATAATTTGCTATTTTTTGAACATTTACATTTACTTTTGGAAATAATTCATTGAACAGTTTATTCTTTTCTAATACTTTTTTGAATGTTGCGCGATAAATATCATCTGGATGCGCATTTAAGGGTGGTAGACCTCCTGTAATAAAGACTTTATGCAAACTCTCAGGATAAAATGATAAATAATGCGTTGCGCAAAAACCACCAAAACTTTGACCAAGTATTGACCATTTGTTCTTTCCAATAAGCTGCTCTCTAATCATTTCAGCATCTTTTATAATGCTATCTGCTCTAAAAAAAGTTAGGTATTGCGCTATTTCTTTGTCACTTAGCTTATTTAATGATTCTTCTAAAATAGGAGAGCTTAAGCCAGTCCCTCGCTGGTCTAACAATAAAACCTTATACTCTTCGCTGGCTCTCTTTATCCAGCCTGAGTTAGTTATTGGTCTCGGTGATTCATATCCTGGCCCACCTTGAAAATAGATCAAATAAGGAAGTTGCTCATTTTCAAGCTCCTCTTTGATAATTTCTCTGACAAAAACAGTGATTTTTTCCCCTTGTTGCTTTTGGTGGTCTAAGGGAACAATGAAATCATGGTCTTTAATGACCATCCCAGAATATTTATATGAGTTCATTAAGAGTGCTCCATATCTAATTACTTGTGATTGTCTTTCCATCCCATTTGTTCATTCCTCCAATCAAATTAACAGCATTAAAGCCATTATCATTTAATATTTTAGTGGCCTTGTTAGAACGATTACCACTTCTGCAATAGACTACAATGACCTTATCTTTTTGCTCCTCCAATTCGCTCAATCTTTCACTAATCTCTTGAACAGGTATACAATACGTATTTGGTATTGACATATTATCATGTTCGCGTAATGTCCTTACATCAAGAAAGTAGTACTTTTCATTATTAACTAGATGGATGGCATCCTTACTATCAATAGATACAGAATTATCGCAGCCCAGAATATTGATACAGGTAAAAAGTAGTAAGGTTAGGTAATTAGTCATTTTATAGTTCTATTATTTCAACAAAAAAGAAGCTTTATCTTTACGAAATGTAAGCCTAATAGTTTGGAGAGAGGAAATGATGATTACGTTATATTTTATAATATAACTACTAAAGCGCGCGGGTTCATTGTTATCGTAACGAAGAGTATATTNAGATGTGAANTATATGAAAATAATATCCATATTNTTGATATTTCAATTTGGATGTTCAAATAAAGAGTCTGAAAAAGATAAATTAAATCAAAAAGACCCGCTTGGTCTTTATGGTGTTTCTCTTTCTGATACAAAGGCAATTGATATTGGTGCTCTCCTAAGATCTGCTGACGAATATGTTGGTAACCAGGTTATGATCAAGGGGTCTATCATAGAAGTTTGTCCAATGCGAGGTTGCTGGATTCAAGCCCAAGATAAAAATACTTTATCATCAATAAGAATTAAGGTTACTGATGGTGAAATAGTTTTTCCACTATCTGCTAAAGGCCATAAAATATTAGCAGAGGGTGAGCTTATCAAGTTAGAATTCACAGTACAGCAGGCAAAAAATTGGAAGCATCATCTAGCGCTTGAGAAAGGAATTGAACTTGATACAGCCAATATCACACTCGATGATACAGATTTATTTGAATATCGATTGAATTCCAGATCAGCAAAAATATTTTAACTCGACCGATCTTACTGGTCTAGTCATCTTTTTAAAATTTGTAATTTTTAACGTGAATAAAATCATACTATTTCTGGCTTTGTTTGGCATCGTTAATGCTGAATTGATTCGACCAGCTCATGGTCAAGAGCTTAATTATATACATGTCGTATTTGAATGGGAACAACTACCCGATGCCATCAGTTATCAATTGGAGTTGCATGACCTATCTTCAAATTCATTTTTTACCTTTGATAGTTTGTCAACAACCGTTTTACTTCTGGAATCAAATATTATTTGGGAAAATTCTTATCAGTGGAAAGTTAGGGCATGGTTAGGGGAAGATAATTACAGCGAATGGATGGGGCCAGCAACTTTTCACACCAAACATTCCAGACTAGGTTACAGGTATATTACAAATCATGAAGACTCATTAATTCAGCCTGGATTAACAATTTTTGGAGGAGCTAGTCCCAACCGCCATTCATTTGTGATCGATAAACATGGAAATGAGATCTGGAATGACGATGGCTACAAATTTAAAATCAATCATGTCGATGAATATGGTTCCCTATATGGTAATAGCGATCATTCGTTCCCTGAGAATACAGCCTGTAAAATAAATTATGATATGAATATTCTTTGGGCGTCCAATATAAGAGTAGACCCCCATGACATGAAAGAAACCTCTCGAAATACTTATTTTGTAATGAAGAATACATATTCCAATGGACCTATCCCCTCTGATAATAGTTTAACTGATATTTTTCAGGGTCTGGGTTTTGCTGCAGATGATACAACCAATGAATTCCCCTGGTATGGACAGCGTATTCTTGAATTAAGTGAGGAAGGTGATATACTATGGGAATGGAACCCATTTGACCATTTTCAGATGGATGATTTTGATAACCATGGTCATACTTGGTTGGATGGTTACATCTATATGGAATATGATTGGACTCACTCTAATGCATTATGGTTTGATGAAAATGAGAGTGCTATTTATCTTTCTAGTAGGCACTTGTCTAGGGTAACTAAGATCGATTATCCTTCTGGAGAGATATTGCTCAATATCACTCTTCCATCGCCCTACATTTCCAATGGAGACTCATACATAGGAAATAATTTGTTGTTTAATTTTCAACACCATATCGTCAAGTTGGATAATGGGAATTATACCTTATTTGATAATGGTAATATAAGTAACCAATTATTTGAACATGAGCAACGTATATCAAGAGGAATTGAATTTGAGATCTTAGAGGATTCAACTTGCAATATCGTATGGGAGTATAGTCTGCCTCCAGCACTNTATGGTCATGCATGTGGTAGCATGCAGGTTCTAGAAAATAACAATAGATTAATATTCACTAGAGGTGTAGGAGCGAATCCAGATAGGCCAACTATTCTAGAGGTAACGCACGATAAGCAAATAGTTTGGGAAATGCGAGGCACTCAAAGTTACGGATGGTATAGAGCGTTGCGAATTCCATCTTTGCATCCTGACGCATTTTCAGTGATGCTGAGTCCTTATTCCAAAATAGATGTCAATGAAATTGAAATGAGTGGAGTAATCATAGACTCTACTGGAATCATTAAGATATCGATTAAAAATGAGAGTGAATATTCACAACCTTATGAGTATACAATAAAAGACAAAAGAAAGTGGATTCGAGCAGTGCATGGAATCGATACGATCGATGCACTTGGGAGTTTAGAGGTTCAATTGAACTACAATAATTCTCAAATGATAAGGAAAACACCCTATTCTGAGCTCCAAATATCCGTTACTCCTGTTAAGCATCCATATGCAAAAAAATACCAAGAATTAATGATTTTTGACCAATTGAATAACTCAAGTATCGATAATACTAGAGGACCAATCGTGTCGAACATTGATAATGTTCCAAATCCATTCAACCCTAATACAACTCTTAAGTATGAGCTACTTGTTGGTGGACCAATTAATATAACCATATACGACCTAATGGGCAGAGAGGTAAAAACACTTTTCGATGGATATCAAGAAGCGGGAGCAAGAGCGATCTTATGGGATTCGACTGATGATAATGGTATTCTATTAGGAACTGGGTTTTACTTTTACACAATTAGAACAAGTTCAGAATTAAAAAAAGGGAAGATGTTATTTCTTAAATAATCAAAAAAAATTTATCGCTCGCAATAGAATATGGACTGTGATAACCCATATATTATTAAATTTGCANAAATATTTAGTATNCCAACACTTAATTCAGGATTATTATGAAACCAATTCAAAAAAATACAATCAAAGAATTTGATAATGCAGCAAATTCAGATAAACATGTCAGGTCANTTAGAAATGCAACTTTTCGTAATAATTTGATCGAAGTTGCAATGGACTGGGACCACTTTAGGACCATNGACCATACTTTTTCAAATGTTGTATCGGGCGAAATGCCAATAACAAACCAAAAATCAAGTGGTCGTTGCTGGGGATTTGCAGGTCTTAATTTATTTCGAATTCACCTTGGTAGAAAATATTCCCTAAAGGATTTTCAATTTTCACAAAGTTATTTCATGTTTTGGGACAAGCTTGAAAAATCAAACTATTTCTTAGAGTCAATTATNGAAACTGCCAAAGAANATTGGAATAGTCGTCTTATAATGCATCTATTATCGAACCCGATACAAGATGGAGGTCAGTGGGATATGTGGGTAAATCTCGTTGATAAATATGGCGTGGTTCCCCAATCAGAGATGCCAGAATCGTATTCATCAAGCAATTCTAGATACATGAACCGAATGATNACTAGAAAACTTCGTGAAAATGCAAAAATNCTGAGGGAATCATTGAGTCGAGGAGCNTCAGATGATGAGGTTGCTGGTCAAAAAATAGTGATGCTACAAGAAATCTATAAAATGCTTACCATACATTTAGGTACNCCTCCTAGGACATTTAATTGGCAATCGAGAGATAAAAAGAAGAAATTCATTCGTTTCGAAGGCCTTACACCAGAAACGTTCTACAAAGATCATGTAGGCTTAGACCTTGATGATTANGTATGTCTTATCAATTGTCCAATGTCAGATAAAAAATATGATGAAGTTTATACTGTCGATTATTTNGGTAATGTTGCTGAGGGAAANCCAATTCGTTACCTTAATGTTGAGAGTGAAGTAATGAAANCAGCAGCAGTTAGCTCACTCATGAATGATGAGCCTGTCTGGTTCGGTTGTGATGTCAGTAAACATTTTCATCGTGACCTTGGGGTCATGGACATAGATCTTTTTGATTATGATTCGTTTTATGATATTAATTTTGGAATGAATAAGGCAGCGAGGCTAGAGTATGGTGACAGCCAAATGACTCACGCAATGCTTTTCACTGGTGTTGATCTCAATTCAAATAATGAGCCAATAAAGTGGAGAGTTGAAAATAGCTGGGGCACAAAAGGTGGAGAGAAAGGGTATAANATCATGAGNGANAAGTGGTTTGATGAGTATAACTATGAGGTTGTTATCCACAAAAGTCACTTACCTGAAAAGCTNGTAGATCTATTTCANAATAAAGATGCAATNCACTTAGACCCTTGGGANCCAATGGGNGCATTGGCGNTTTAAACAATTCTANTTGGNTTAATTACTANTTTTAGCAATCTTTAAAAGAATNACATAAAATATAATTGGTGCTACTACCCAAACAGCTTGAGGAATGAGAGTGTAGCCAGGAGAGAGTGCTGCAGAACCTGGNATAGTTGGAATGATTATTGGGTTCCAAGGAAGAGGTGGATAGATCCAAACTCTGCCATTAAATAAATATTCTACTAACAGTTCTTGAAAGATACCCCACAAGAGAATAACAGTTAATTCTTTTAAGTCAAATCGTTNAAATAAGGGTGCTTTTAAAAATCTTTCACACAAAAAAACNCCTATCATGAATAGTCCACCATCCCATATAGAGTGGCTAATTTTTCTTGGCCATCCACCCAGACCAAGTGGCCATTCTTTAACAGAATGAACAAAATCTGGACCTAAATATAAAAANGTGAATTCCCANGTTGAACCAATAAGACATCCAACCCAAAACATAGTATGGTAGGTCTTACTTATAGTTCTATTTTTAAANGATATTATAAANCCTATGACAAGACAAAGCGCAATCGTAAAGTCGCCTACAAGAAAAATATANTCTATAAAATTCAAATTATTTTGTTATTGTTCAAGTATTCATTTGTAAGNAGTGAATTAATTCATAAATGAATCATCTATGTCTTTCACATATCGTACAGTATNGTGAATTTATATCAATGAATTATATCGAAAGTTAATAAATCAATGGGTCTATTTCTTAGATTCGTCATNAGCAATGTTTTTGACATATTGCAGGTCTTGATACTAATAAGAGTATTTATCAGTTGGGTACCGCATGATACTAATGGGAAATTGATTATTCTATTGTATAGCGTTACGGAATCCATTTTAAGGCCAATTAGAGATANCTTTCCCCTAGTCTCAAATGGCTTTGACATCACTCCAGTGATAGCATTTTTTCTTATCGGCTTTATAAAAAAGCTACTGCTGTTTGCAGTCTAGATCAAGACCGATAACTAATGATAAAGAATATTTTCCGAAGTTATTTCTCGCTTCCAAAGAATATTCATTTGCTTTTTTTATTAGAGTTTAANCTGAGTCTCATTCATGTTGCATTTATTCTCGTTCTAAATATTTATCTTCGCAAGCAAGGATTCACAGATCCAGAAATTGCATCATTTAACTCATTAAGATTCATTGGCGCTCTGGCATTTGCTTTGCCATTAGGGATATATATAAGAGGAAAGCAACTTAAACCATTTTTCAAGTTAGCTGCTTTGTTAGTGCCTGTCACTAGCGCAATGATAATTGAATCTATTCACTTTTCAATAATTCCAATGATTCAATTATCCTTTCTATCTTGGGGTATAGGAATGATGCTAATGAGGGTTTGCTCACTTCCATTTATAATCAGACAAACTGATCNAGAAAATAGTTCAGAAGCTTTATCATTAAGTGCCTCTACATGGTCACTCTCAACTATATTTTCAGGTCTCATTATAAGTACACTGGATTGGGTATCAATTGTTAATTTTGGAGGATGGACATTAAATTTAGATGAGCGTAGTACATTATGGATAATTACTATTATTGGAAGTTCCTCAATTCTCTTTGCATGGAAGATAAAAGAAGGAGAGCAGTCTACCGATAAACCAAAAAACGATATTTTTTCTATGCAGGAATTTTATGATTGGAAATTGATCTTCAAGGCAATTTCACCACTGATTCTCATATCTATTGGNGCAGGTCTTACCATTCCGTTTGTGAATCTTTTCTTCAATTCTANTTTTGGTTTTTCATCGAGTGANTACAGTATAATGGGTAGTCTGACGGCAATATTAGTATTCATATTCTCTCTCATGGTTCCAACACTTAGAAAAAAATATGGATATTGGATGACCATAGTTGTGGTACAGAGTTTGGCAATAGGTTGTCTTGTGATAATGTCTTTAACGGAGATCTACGTCTCATATGAGCATGCAGCATTTATTGCAGTGACTGCATATGTTATGCGCCAGCCATTGATGCATATGGCCCATCCAGCTTCAAATGAGCTCATGATGAATTACGTAGGTAAAAACAATCAAGAATTAATAAGTGCTTTAAGCTCCAGTCTTTGGAGCGCATCTTGGTTCGTAAGTGCAAAGATCTTTGAGTGGCTAAGATTATTAGATTTTCAATATTATGAAATATTTCTAATTACTGCCTTTCTATATATGGTAGGTGTAATATTGTACTCTCGACTTATAAAAGAATATGAGATCAACCAGAGTAAGGTTGGGCAGATTCTGCCTATTACGGATAAATTATCAATAGATTGAATTCATATGACAAATAACTAATATCTAGCTGTAAAGATGAGTATATCCTTTGTAATTTTTCTTATGAATAGGTTTTCAGTTATATCTTTTATTTACTTTATAAGTAGTACTCTTCAAGCTCAATGCAACGATGGTGAGATAGAGCTTTGGGATAATTGCTATGGCATTGATGCAACCTATGAGCTTAACCTATCTGGACAGGGTCTCACTGGAAGCATACCCAACGAAATCTCTCAACTTTCAAACTTGATGTTTTTAGATCTATCGAACAATGATCTTGAGGGTACTATTCCTCAAGAAATAGTGTCTATGGAAACTTTGTTGGGTTTTAATCTTAGTCAGAACTCATTATCAGGTAGTATACCTGAGGAGTTAGGAAATTTGACCAATTTGATGGCTATGGATCTTTCATATAATCAACTTGGTGGCTCAATACCCAGCAGTATAGGCAATATGACAGGGTTAGTTGAGTGTGCATTGAACCATAATCAGTTTACTGGAGAATTACCTAATGAACTTGGTCAATTGGTGTTTTTATCTGAATTCCATGCAAATGATAATCAATTCACTGGTATTATTCCAGAGGCCATGTGTGGATCAGGAATAAGCTTTAATAATCCACTGAATTTTAATATTGATGGTAATTCATTTTGCCCTCCATACCCTGATTGTATAGAACCTTTTACCGGAGATCAGGATGTTTTGGAATGTGTAGGTGTATTTGAGTTATTTGACTCTTTGTACTACGCAGCAGAAGTAATAGAGCTGGANCTGTCAAATAGTGGACTATCTGGAAGTTTATNACCAAATATAGGAAATTTTACNAATTTAGTCTCCATTGACCTTTCTCAAAATGCATTAACAGGGTCTATACCTCCTGAAATTGGGGATTTAGNAGGCCTTGAGNATCTTAATTTATCCCAAAATGAATTAACAGGACCAATACCGCCAGAAATTGGAAATCTTAGTAATTTGAAAGAATTAAAGCTTTATGTCAACTCTCTTAGTGGAGTTTTGCCTAGTTCTATTGGGAATTTGGCCAGTCTTGAATATTTTAATGTATTTAACAATCAAATTACTGGAAGAGTACCAGCTGAACTTGGGAATATCCTTGGACTGACTAAACTTTATGTTCATCAAAATCAATTNTATGGAAATATTCCAGATGAANTATTTGAATTGACNAGCCTTATTCATCTTTATTTAAATGACAATGATCTTACTGGAGGTATTCCCTCGATCATTGGTAATCTTCAGTCTTTAGAGCGACTTAGACTCCAAAGTAATAATTTATATGGTTATTTACCTGATGAAATGTGTAGTATGAATCTTGATTGGGAGAGTCAATCAGATTTTAATATATCCGATAATAATTTTTGTGTGGAGTTACCCTATTGTGTTGATGGTAATCAAGGAGACCAGAATACATCCAATTGTGAGAACGTTAATGTAGACACTGCATTTAATCCATACCAATATGAAATAAATAAAGCTTATCCAAATCCNTTTAATCCAGTAATAACTATAGTATATAGCCTTCCAAGTAATGTATTAATTGAAGGTAGTATATTCGATATTTCAGGAAAAAAGGTTAGTACTTTGTTCAATGAAATACAAAGTCCAGGAAAAAAGATGGTAAAGTGGGGTGGAAGGAATGAAGATGGAAGAATAATGAGCGCAGGTATTTATTATTTTAGATTATCTTCAGGTTCTCAATCGAAGACAAAAAAGTTATTGCTGGTGAAATAGCTCTGGTTTTTTACCCACAAAAATTCAATGTTAAAACTTTAAATATATCATCCAAATAATGAGCGGTGGTTGTTTAAGACTTGTTTTGTTAATCGTCTTTATTTTAAATCTTATTTATGGAAAAGGTATTATGAAAGAAATGTCACAATCATTCAGGAAGAATAACCCTGACGAAGTCGATCTAGATTATCTTATTTATTTTCCTGAAAAATATGAAAACAGCACTAAAACATTTCCTCTGGTTCTATTCTTACATGGAGCTGGTGAAAGGGGGAAAAATTTAGAAGATATCAAAATTCATGGAATCCCTAGAAAAGTCAATGAAGGTTCGACATTTCCATTTATATGCATTGCACCCCAGTGCCCTGAAGAAGGATATTGGGATAGGCCAGAGTATGTAACATCGCTTATAAATCTTATCAAAGAAGTAGAGCAGAAACATAGGATAGATTCAGATCGAATTTATGGTACTGGTTTGAGTATGGGTGGACTTGGTACTCTAGCAATGGCAATAAGAGAACCAGAGTTGTTTGCAGCAATCATTCCTATTTGTGGTGGTGCTGATATGGAAGAAATTGATCGATTAGAAACTCTACCAATTTGGTTATTCCATGGCGATCGCGACGATGTGATTCCGTTGGATAATTCAATTGAAATATATCAGGCTCTAAGATCTAAGAATAAAGATATACTTTTGACTGTCTATGCAGATGTCTATCATGACTCGTGGAGTCAAACATATGATAACGATAATATTTTCAAGTGGCTACTAAAGTATAAAAAGTAGCTAGTCTATTGGAAGCCTTTTATGATAGGGTTTCTGATAGGTCCTTCTAGCTTTAGTACCACTGTTGCGCCTTTCCTGGTTAAGGTCTTTCCATTNNTNTTTTCCCATTCTCTTATATATTTTCTAATTCCAAGAGAAATAGGATGNACTCTTATTTCAGTATGATGTAAATATATNTTAGGATCTAAAGTGTTATTTTGTCTGATACTAAAATCACCAGTGCAAGATANTTTTAAAAAGGGAGTGTGAAGTTTTAATTTTATATCTCCAGTAAATTGATTTAACATATTNANTTCAANTTCTANTAATCTAATCATAATGGAATTATTCCATATTCCCATNATATCTAATATGGATTGTATTTCAGGTTCTTCTTTTAGGTCTTTGGGTATCTTTATTTCAAAATTTCTTATTCTAAAGATACCATTNCCCCTGAANAAGGTTGGTAATTCATCAAGGCGACCACTTAAAGCCAAATCTCTAGTCTCNAATATTATGTCTGGTAGAGANATCTTAGACCTATCATCAAGAATCTCGTTTGGAATNGCTGTAAAGGANCATCCTTTGANCTTGAATTGTCCTCGGTTCATCATAAGGTCAAAATTCAAACTATCTTGTTTTAAACTCACTTTAAGATCAGATGTAAATAAATNNTCGACCTCATTAATATTAAAAACATANTTCCAATCAACTTCAGNAACGTTAAATAAAGAATCTTGTTCACTATCNATTAGAAATGCTTTGGAGTTCCAGTCATATATAATANCATTTCTGCNAGGTACTAAATTCAAACGCGTTGGTCTAGATATGATCTTNTCTGGGAGATCGAGGTAATAGGTCCAGGTATTATCATNCAATGGAGGNATTTCCATTGATATNTAATTTTTTATTACTAATTCATTGACATCTACAGGNAGTGTATCATTATCANTTATATAAAGGTTGCTNGCTTNTGCTATAAGTTCNATGGATTGTTTTGGAATACGTTCTCTTTTTTTAAGGCGCTTGATCTTTTCTTCAGTTATCCAGTTAGGAGATCTTATATTAGATTGAAAAACAAAACCTTTGACCNATAAATCAGGTCCTGAAAAAGTGATATTTGCTGATTCGGATATGCTTCTATCAAAGTGGTTAAATCTCATANCTGAAAATGAAAAACGTAATTCACTAATATCGAGGGTGTGNAGGTCAAATTCCTTNTNTGGNGGCTTCCAGTNAAGAGAAANATCTTTATAATANAGNCCCGCTTCCTTGATCTTACCAGAAAATTTCCCATCAGATTGAGCGATTAAAGNGGTCAAACCAATAAATANTAANAACTGAANNGTGTGTGGTATTGACCTAATTAATTTTGTGAGCATTAATCTGATATTGATTATGTGTAACTNATANAAAAAATTAGTATTTTTATGCTATTCNTAATGAAACAATTTTNAATATTATTTGTTTAANATTACTTAAGTGTCTAATTCTAATATAGTATACNCAACTGCTGACGAAGCATTCGAAGNTNNCNNGGNTAATNAATTTAANGAACTAAAGCCCTCTGAGCAGAAAGTGCGCCTTCATCTTGATAGAAAAGGTGGCGGNAAGATCGTTACGATAATAAGGGGCTTGATTCATGAAGATCAATTCCTAATAAGACTCACCAAAGAAATAAAGAAGAAATGTGGTACTGGAGGATCGTTTAAAAATAATGAGATATTGATTCAAGGAAATAAACGAGACATAATTAAAAGTATACTCATTGACAAAGGTTATGATGTAAAATTTAGCGGTGGATAAAAAATGAAATTGTCTTTTAAATACACTCTTTTATTTCTAACAATGATGTTTGCCTATTGGTCTTGTTCGAAAGCCTCAGGTTATGAAACAGTTACNNTGGTAATGTCGGGATCTGTTCATGGGCAACTTGATCCTTGTGGTTGAAAGAAAAATCCTCTAGGCGGTCTGTCTAGGAAATCAGTAAAAATTAAAGAAATGATAGCAGATGGAGAAGACCCTCTTATCTTGGATGCAGGCGATCTTTTTTTTAGTACGAAAAAAATAGATGTAAAAAACAAAACTTCAGAGATATTTCGTGCAAAAGCTATTCTAGAGGGATATCAAAAAGTTGGTTGTAATGCTATTAATGTAGGTCACTATGAAGTATTAAATGGTTTATCATTTCTAAAAAGCATGGCAGAGGAAACGAGCATCCCTTTTATTTCATCCAACCTTAGAGATCCTAAATCAGGCGAACTTATTTTCAGTCCATATATGGTTTTTCAAAGAGGAAACTTGAAGATAGGGGTGGTCGGTTCATCTGACCTGATTCCAGATACGACAACAGCTATATTAGTAGACGATTTTGTTGAGTCATGTAATCGTTACGCTGAAGAATTAGATGGAAAAGTAGATATTGTGGTTGCCTTGGTTAATGCAAGTAGAACTTCTCAAACTGGTTTACCAGAAAAGATGCCAAATGTTGATTTAATTATTACCAGTGGTAATACNAGCATGTCCAGATCGAATAGTCCACAAAAAGAGGATGGGCCTTTTATGTATTCGTGTGGAAAACAAGGCAAGTATCTGATGTCATTGTCATTAGGCATAAAAGAAAAAGAAGTCCCTTTTATTGATATTTCAGCTCAGGAGAAAAAAGTTAAATCAATACAAAAAAGATTTGATAGATTGCAAAAGAAAGACCCTGAAAAGTCACTAGAATCGATCTATGCTGATCAAGAAAATGTTCTCAATCTGATAAAAAAATATAGAGAAGATCTAAGGATATCTGAAGGTGTTATAGAATCAGCAGTAAATACATTAAGATTTGAAGCAACTCCGCTAAGTAAAAAGGTGGATGACGATGAAGATATCCTGGCTTTTGTAACCTCTTCTGTAAAAACCTGCAATGCCTTGGCACCAAAGAAAAAGCCGGTGGACCGAAAAAAAATAGGGAAAAACAATTCTCACTCACACAAAGGACACGATCACTAGGTTGTAGATTTGAATCTAAAGTATCAAAAACAATTAGTTAGTATCCTAACTCTTTCAATCATTTTAGGTACTTCATTTAATCTTTTAAGGAACGATGGCATACCTTGGTTAGCAAAACCAATTGAGAAGTTAGACAGTGCAACTGACATAGATAAAAAAAATGAAGAACCAACTATAAGAGAGATCAATTTAGAAACCGCTAAAACTCTTCAATCAAGTGGTTCATTGTTTGTAGATGCTAGAGCAGAAGAATACTTAGAAGATGGATTTATACCTGGTGCAATCGCTAATGATGATTTTGACATATTATCTGACAGCATAGCTTCTCTTATTGGCTATGATAAAAGATTTGTGGTCTATTGCAGTGACGATGATTGTGGGTCTAGTGAGGAACTGGCATATATGCTACAGGATTTTGGATTTAATGATATTCTAGTATTTAAAGGTGGTTGGAAAACTTGGAACGAGGCAGGATTAGGGGTAGAGTTCAATGAATAAGATCCATCCAGTTTTCATATTAATTATGAGATTTTTATTGGGTTTTATCTTCATCTATGCCAGTTATGAAAAAATATTAGATCCTGCAAAATTTGCTAGAGACATATCCAATTACCATGTTGTACCATTTGGCTTAGAGAATGCGATAGCGATAATTCTTCCATGGCTTGAATTAATAATTGGCTTAGGAATGATCTTAGGCGTATGTATTGATGCAAATGCATTTATTAGTGGTGGTCTGTTGATCTTGTTCATTGTTTTAATTACCCAGGCTATCTTTAGAGGTTTTAATATCGATTGTGGATGTGGGCTAAAAGAAGGTGAGGTTGTAGGTTGGTCTAAGATAGTAGAGAATATGTTATTTTTAGGTGCATGTTATATTGTGCATGAGTCGAAATCAAGACTATTGGAATTTTATCCAAAATCCTCTTTGTGATCAAACAATTCAATCTATAATTTCAGTGATAAATATATTATCATAATGTATTAATGCGAGAGTAGCTCAGCTGGTAGAGCATCACGTTGCCAACGTGAGGGTCGCGAGTTCGAATCTCGTCTCTCGCTCTGTAAAAGCCCCACTAATGGGGCTTTTTATTTTATAGGAAAATATATAATCTATGCTATGTCAAGAATTCCATTCTATCTAACAATCATTTTTTGTAGCAGCTGCTCAGAGCTTCTAGATGAAAATTCACCCGGCCGGCCTGTTAATTTAATAGGCTACTTTACTATGTCAGAAAATAATCCACGCGTAAATCTTTCATGGAATGCTCCATCAGATAACGATGTGTCCGAATATCAAATATTCAAATCTATTGATCAGGGCGCAACCTTTAATATGGTCGGAAAAGTTGAAGGAAACCTTTACTCTTATGAGGATACATCTACAATATGGTTGGATAATATTTATTATAAGGTAAGAGCTAAAGATAATTATGATAACAGTGGAGAATTCTCAGACTCTATGTNTGTAACCTGTTATAAACCNGGTGGAAATTGGAAACTAAATGGCTTAGACTCTGTATATCTATGTGTTGACCCNAATACTTATTCTACTCCTGAGGTTTTTAGATTAAAATTAGAAATGCCTTTGGATTCAGTGGGNGATACNGCTGGTGTAATGGACTTTACTGAAATGGNTATTGATACTTTTCAATTTACAGGTAGTGGTTGGATGTATTACACTTANCTTGTAGTAGAGATGTCACAAGATAGTTTATCTATTGATACTGTGACCTATGCAAATACTATTGCNCCAGAATACTGCACTATTGACCTTTCTGACCCAGAAACAGGTATTATTGNNTTTGACTCTGGAATGTTTGACGATATTGTATTGGCTCATGATCTAAGATCGTGCCAAGGCGACTCTCTCTTCCCTTAAGATCCTTCTCCGCATTCCTCGTTTGAGACGAGGCTCTCAGTTCCAATAGAATTAACTGAGGTAACTTTNAAACAGGTATTGCTACCAGTTCCAATATCTAGAGTATGATTAAGAACAGCAAGCTCAATGATAAAAACATCATCCTGATACAGTCTATATGATTCAGCAGTTGAGACAGAGGTCCAAGTAAGATTTGCTAGTGANCCATCTATAGATAANGATAATGTTGGGGAGGNNGGGTATANAGAGGTCTCACATACCTCAGTGGATTGAGGGCCTTCAAGATTCACGATATTTACAGCNGATACTGTATAACAAAATTCTGTGCCTGGAACNACCACATCATCGAGAAATTGTTCATTGNTTTCAGTAAGAAAACTACCATTTTTATAAANCTTATATGATTCAGCATCATTTGGAGCATCCCAACTTAGGCTAATGGTATTTTCNGTAGCCAAAAGAGTTAAATTATTTATTTCCCCTGTGTATTCGTTAATTACAGTAACAAGAACAGGTTGCGCACTAGATTGATTCCCAGACGGATCTTGTGCTGTCATNTGAATGACGTGTTCTGAATTATTAGCCTCTTCGTATGTGATCCAGTTGGTAGTAAAAGGTGAATCTGTTACAGTCTCTATAAGTTGGTCATTTACATAGAACATGACTCGTTCTATTTCATGGTTGTCACTAGCGAAGCCTGTGATGATAACTGTATCACTTACTGCTTGTGTGGATAGTGGTGTAAGAATAGTAGCTATTGGAGGAGTTAGGTCATTTGAGGGTGCATCGTCATTATTAACGGTAACTGATATTGGAGAAAGGTCAGTTGAATTGCCTTGGAGGTCAATAATTGTGGCATAAATAACATGTTCTTCATCCTCTGATGAAGAATTAGTATTCCATTCGTGGGCATAAGGTACTTGATCATCGGATGATAGTAAATTTCCATCTAGATAAAATTCGACTTCCGCAATTCCTACATTATCGGATGCAGAGACTTGAATTTCTATATTATCACTCACAATCTGACCTGCATAAGGATACAAAATAAACCCAGTCGGAGGTATGTTATCAATATTATCTACAAATAAAATCATTGGCTGAGTTTGAGAGTCATTTCCGCTTGTGTCAAATGCCTTTGCATGCCATACATGCTCAGAGTCTTCAGCAATCAGTGTTGAATTCCATTCATAATTGTAGGGATAGTTCGTAGCAGTAAATTCTAATTCATAGTCATGATAAAACTCAACTCTATCTATGGCAACATTATCTGTTGCTATGGTCATGAATGTTATAGTACCGGAAACAGTCTGATTTGCCGCAGGATCATAAATTACAATAGATGGTGGGGTAATATCCGCGTCTTCAATATTATCCACAAAAACGGTAACTGGAAAAAGGGAAGTTGTATTGCCTGCAGAATCAGATAGATTAATATTGATCACATGGTCAGAGTCTTCAGCCTCTCCTAAAGTATTCCAACTGTAGGAGTAAGGAGGTATAGAATCATGCGCAACTGCAGAGCCATCGATTATAAAATCTACATGTCCCATTCTGATGTTGTCATACGCATTGACCTCTATATTTATAGTTCCTGAAACAGTCGAGGCAGAAGCTGGGCTGATAATGGTACCCGTTGGGGCTATCTCATCATCAGAGTCATAGTTGTCTATGGTAACATTAATAGGTCCTATTGTAATTTGGTTGCCTGCATTGTCTCGAACGTGAGCATGAATAGTGTGTATAACATCATCGATCTCATTCAGAGTGTTCCAATCATACCTGTAAGGAGGCTCTTGGTATGTTGCTATAGAATCACCATTTATATATAGATCAACGGTTTCGACCTGATCATTATCGCTTGCTTCAATAATGATAGTTATCTCACCTGTTAATGTCTGTCCAGTGAAGGGGAATATCAATGCACCCGTTGGACTTTGATTGTCTTGATTATCAACAAGAACCTGAAGGGTATTGGTATAATTAACATTGCCTGCAAGATCTGTGGCCTTTGCTCTTATAGTATGAAATTCATCCTCCTCGTTGTTAGATGTGGGCCATAGATATTCAAAGGGTCCTTCCATGCTTTCATGTACGACTGAATCATTGAGATAAAGAGTGACCAGATCTAGCCCTACATTGTCAAAAGCATATGCACTGATCAATACAGAATCGGATAGTATAGATTGATCTGCGGGAAATGTTATTGTCAAGGTTGGAGGTATTGAATCTTCGTCTGCAGGGACATCGAAAAATGGACCCTCACAACTGAGAAGTAACATAAAGGTAATGTAAAAATAAATATTCTTTCTTTTCATCAGTTTACAACCGTGACTAAGACGGGTTGAAGGATCGTTGTATGGCCAGCGTTATCTGTTATTGATGCTGATAAAGTATGTTGAGAATTGTTATCCAACAATGAAGTATCCCATGAAAATGAAAAAGGTTCTTCAGAATCAATAGCTACGTTTGAACCATTGATAAAGAAAGAGACATTAGAGATTCCATGATCATCCTGAGCCAATACAGTAATGTCAACTATGCCATTTACAGTTTGGCCAGAAATTGGATTTGAAATGACACCAGTTGGCGGCGACGTATCATTGATATCATTATCCACAAATACGCTGATCGGAGCTATAAAGCCGATGTTACCTGTTGTATCAGAGGCAATAGCACTGATTACATGACTTTGGTCTTCATCCTCTAAATTTGTATTCCATTCGTACGTGTATGGATAGTCAAAAAGGGTATCTCGCGGAACACCATTGAAAGAGAGTTCAACATTATCAATTCCAATATTATCGGAAGCAGTTATCTCAACCGTGATTATGTCTTGAACTACTTGCCCTGCAATTGGATTTTGGATTTGTCCAGAAGGATTTATATTATCATAATTGTCTACATAAACTGCAATAGGAGTAGCAAGAGTGGAATTTCCTTGGACGTCAAAGCCCACAACTGCAATGATATGCTCCATATCATCNTCAGCAGATTGAGTATCCCACTCTTGAATATAGGGTGGAATGCTATCGGTTGAATAAGAAAGNCCATCTATGAAATATTCTATGTAATCAATACCNGTTTCATCACTAGCAATGACCTCTATGTCTACGGTACCACTAAGATGCTGACCCGCTACGGGATCCATAATTATGACTGTGGGTGGTTCCATATCAATTGGGGGTGAATTATCTACCATTACAGTTATAGGATTAAGCGGAGCTTCATTACCAGCGAGGTCAATTAGAACAACACTAATTGTGCTCTCAGTATCTTCCTGTTCGATTGTTGTATCCCATATATAGAAGAACGGGGCCTGCTCAATGGTCGCTATGTATATCCCATTTATAGATAGGGCTACTTCTTTCATAGCGCGATTGTCATTAGCGCTTATTATGATCTGCACATCTCCGCTCACAGTTAAACCTGCAGGTGGACTTACAATTGAACCAGAAGGTGGTATCATATCACTTTCAAGCCCGTTATCTACAAAGACGCTAATAGGTGCAATTGTCTTAGTATTATTGCTAAGGTCCTTAACATTTGCATGTATGGAATAATAGTTTCCGCTTTCAACTAAATTAGTATTCCAAGGAAATAAATAGGGAGACTCTTGTACGTAGCCCTGTAGTATGTTGTTAATATAGTAGCTCACAAATTGAATACTGTCATTATCAGTAGCTATGACCTCTATATTGACTACATCGCTGACATACTGACCGGNAAAAGGACTGAGGAAGAATGCATTNGGAGGNTCATNGTCATTATTATCNACTTTGCTTCGAGTTGGAACAGAAGCATAGCTATTNCCGATAGGGTCATATGCTATTGCTGAAATGTAATAATANTCATCTTCTTCATACAANCTTACCTGAGANCCATCAATCATGGTCATNGCNTCTGTGTTCCATGTAAATCTGAAGATATNNTCGGATTGAGTTGAGTCAGTGTGTACTCTTTTTTGGTTGATNANGAATTGTACGGAGTCAACTTTATCATTATCNACAGANCTAACTTCNATTANTACCTCNCCNGAAACTGCCTCACCATCGATCGGGTANAATACNATNGCTTGNGGAGGNGTAGTGTCCGGCTCAGGAATNGTNATAGGATCTTCTGTNCATGAAAAACTGATAATACAGGNNGCTAGTCCAANACGAAGAAGAAAAATATTTACCTTTTTATACATNGTCTTAATTTACATTACTTTTTAACGAAACCATCCAATGACCTTTCTTCCTAATTTATTTTTTTCTAACCTAAAAATAATACTATCAAGTTTAGATCTGACCAATTGTTTCAATGAAAACACATGCATGCTTCTACCAAATTTCTTATTCTCATAAACAGGCGAGAAGTAAAATTTATTTTTATCTTTAAAAACATCATAGGCCATTGAAATAAGAATAGTTAATGGGACCAAGGAAGTCAAAGACTCGTATGTGACCCCTGTACCATGCTGCTTATTTAAGCCAAGGAGGGATATCATGGGGAGCAAATTATCATATTGGTCCCAGATTTGAGGTATCGCTCTCCTCTCATTATCCCAGGATAACCCAACGTTCAATGTAGTTGCAATAATGAAAGAATAAAACGAGTACTGAAATCCTCTCTCAACAGAATAAGTCATTATTGAAAAATCAGTTTCAATATGCTCAATATCAAACAATGAAATATATTCTGACCTTTCGTGAATTGTAGTTAATAATATTTCAGGCTCAATCATATCTTTATCAAATTTTATATCTATAAAATTCAGCGTGTCACCATCAATGGTATAAGCTTTTCCTGTACGGTTTTTGATTCTTCTTAGATTCTCCTCAAAACTCCAGCTATGATGAAAGATCCGATTAAAATCACTATAAACGTAATAGACATCTTTGATCTCCATAGAGTCTAGATCCACTGAGTCTTTCGGTACGAAGTAAATGTATTGGTAGCCAATTGAATCAATAAAACACTCAGTGGAAAGTCCATTGTTGTCCACAACCACGTGCTTCACATCAGATTGAACTGAATTACACCATAAAAGTGAATATATAAAAAGGATTATGCACCCGAAATGTTTCATAGGTCTTAAATTAACATCCTTGTATGAAGAGTCAAATCTATGTATTGGTCTTATGTTTATTACCTTTTTGCAATAATTTTGTGAAAGGGCAACCTAAGTTAAGTATAGACCTTGGGTTGGGGTTTTATGAGCCTACTCTTGGTGGCTTTGATAACAATGAAACCGTTCAATTTCCTACAAAAAGTATTTTAAATAGAAATGTTCTGTTCAATTGGGGCATCTATTATGAATTTTTCAACAATGCAAGAATAGGATATAATTCATTTACATCTTACGAAATAGGTAAGAATATATTGCTCATTAATTCTGAAGCAGTTTTTAGACGATCTTTATCCTACAGAATATTTCCGATAGAAACTTTTTTCAGATGGAAACCTAATATCGAACTGAACTTTACCCTCGCTTTGATTTGGGGTAGAGGGCGAATAGAACTAGATACAACTCCAGGAGATAAAACGGATGATTGGAATTATTTTATAAATAGCTTTGGAGGAACTCCAAATCCTATAACCGATATGGGAGCAACAGATGTTATGATCACAGACTGGTTAGGTTACTCAAGTATGCTTGGTTTTCGTTATTACATCAGTTCAAGAATTGGAATTGATATCAAGGGTGGTTTCATGAACAATTCATACAATGAGGACAATTGGCGTATCCAAAGACAAAAGGCTACGGGTCCCAAAATGAAAGTCGATGATCTGCCAATATTTTCTTTAAAATTAATATACGGCTTACGTTGAGATATATAATTTTGATATTACTCATGTTTTGTTCTTTGTCTTCTCAGGATAAAAACAAAAAAAAATATGACCCATGTAAACATCCACTGATAAAACTTGCAGAAACTAAGGGCCTTAAGGCTGTCCCATTAAAAGACACAATAAAATTAAGAAAATTAATGAAAGAATGTGAAATAGATGGTGGGGAAAAACAAATATCCAAGTTGTATGATAATGATTGGGATAGAGATTTCAAAAGAGCACGTAGGATGGCTTCTTGGACTTCCACACACGCGATGTTAGTTTCCGTTTCATTTGTTTATTATTTTGCTGGTAAAGTGTTGGCGACCAAACCTGGTAATGGTGAATAAAGTATTAGAATAAATAAAAAGCATTTGCCATATTAATTATCGCAATGAAATATTAAGTTTCGCGGCTTAAACACAAAAATATATAACTACTAAACTATACACTATGAATAGACTAAAAATATTAACACCTATCTTTCTAATGTTTTTCATTCTCTCCTGTGGAGGGACAAAAGATACTACCCAAACAGAAGTCAAATATGACCTAATTCCAAAAGATACATTAACAAAAGCAGAGGAAGGTGGTTATGGTTTTGAAGATGTAGCTGAAAGCATGGGTTTTGAGACTTATACATATACTGAAGAGGACTATAAGTTTCTTGGGGATACAAAAGCAAAGAAAGGTGGCCATCTAAAATTTACATTGAGCAGATTCCCAGCAACATTTCGTGCACTTGGACAATATTATAATTATACTGAGAATTATTATATAATGAATGCTCTTTGTTATCAAAGTCTTTTAGGTGGCCACCCTGTCACTTTAGAGCGCACTCCAGGGTTAGCTTCCCATTGGAAAATATCTGATGATAAGATGGAATTCTTTTTTAGAATTAATCCAGATGCAAGGTGGTCTGATGGGCAGGAAGTTACTGCGGATGACGTTATAGCTTCATATGACATACGTATGGATGAAACGATATTAATGCCATCCACTCAGGTCACATATGGAAAAATTGAGAGACCAGAAGCCATAAGTAAATACATTATAAAAGTTAAGTCAAAAAATCTAAACTGGAGAAATATGCTCTACTTTGGTGGTATGGTCATATTACCAGAGCATTATTTAAAAGACTTAGATGGCACTGCATATCTTGAAGAATATAACTTTAAAATGCTTCCTGGAACCGGTCCTTATATCATAAAGGATGAAGATATTGTCAATCAAGAATCATATTCACTCACACGCAGAGATGATTGGTGGGGTAAAAATGATAGGTCAAGTAAGTACATGTATAATTTTGATCGCATTACCATAAATGTTGTTAAGGATAATCAAGCGCTTGAATTTGAAAAAATGAAAAAAGGTGAATCCGATCTTTACGAAGTCACTAAACCACCAATGTGGGTAGATGAGACAGATTTTGAGGCTGCAAATATGGGTTGGATTCAAAAAAAGCGAATTTACTCCAATTCACCTGCTGGTACATGGGGTTATGGATTCAATATGAGGAAGTGGCCATTCAATGATAAAAGACTGAGATACGCTTTCTCCTATCTTTATGATAGGGAAAAGTTTAATAAAGAAATCCTTTATAATGAATACACCGCGATTAACTCACTTTATAGTGGAAGTGAATATGAGAACCCAAATAATCCTAAATACGATTACAACCCAGAGAAAGCGGTAGAGTTGTTAAAAGAGGCTGGATATAATAGTAGAAATGATAAGGGATATTTAGTGCATGATGAAACAGGTAGGGTTTTAAGTTTCACAATCGAGATAAATAAATCGTCAGATTATAGAGTAACCCCTATGCAGCAGATATTAAAAGAATATGGCATAGATATGCAGATAAAGTTTATTGATAGAACAACCAGGTGGAAAAATTTGATGGATAGGAACTTCACTATTGATTTTCAGGCTTGGGGAGGTCTTGTATACCCAAACCCTGAATCTATGTTTAAATCTACACTCGCTGATCAAAAAAATAATAACAACATGTATGGTTTCAAAAGTGAAAGGGTCGATGAACTCCTCCCAATTTACGATACTGAATTTGATCATGATAAACGAGTAAAAATTATTCAAGAAATTGATAGCATCATTGTTGAATCCAGATATTCAGCACTTGGATTATCAAGGCAACCACCATTAAGAATCTTATTCTGGAATAAGTTTGGTTATCCTGATTACATGATTTCTAAATATGGAGGTAGGATGGAAGATATTTTATATCATTGGTGGTTTGATGATGAGAAAGCAAAAAAACTTGAAAATGCGATGAATTCAAAAACCAAGTTAGATGTTGGTGGGATGGATCAAACATTTTGGAAGGATATTTAGAAATCTATTTTAGTCTATCTGTAGAATAATCCTTTGGCTGCGTACTTTACGAGAAGACTTTTGCTTATGATACCCACTTTTTTGGGGTCAACTATACTTGTTTTTACAATTCTTCAAGTCGCACCTGGTGGACCAATAGATAGAGCAATCATGGAATTACAAATGGGTGGGGCTGAAGCAGGTGCAGCTGTGTCTGGAGAGTTAGGCGGCAATGTCCTTCCTGAGAGTGCGTTAAAGGAATTAAAACGATTCTATGGGTTCGATAAACCTATCTATCAAAGATATATGATATGGTTAGGTATTTGGCCACGGGAGATTAAACACAGAGAAGTAACTTTTGAGCCTGAGCAAATATTCGTCGACAAGAGAGTCGGTAAGCGTGATGGTAGATTATGGACAGTTAAGATTGCAAAAGAAAATAATGGTAGTCTGGTAGTTAGAGAATTAGACGGAGTTATGAGCAAGATTTGGAAAGCCTCTATAGATAGTTTGGGACAGGATGGCTCTTTGGAGGCTGTGGTTTTTCAAACAGAATTCTCTGGAATATTAACCGGCAATCTTGGTAAATCATATATTTACGCTAAGCCAGTTACTGAAGTTATGGCCCCTAGGTTTAGGATATCCTTACTTTTAGGATTGACGGGTATATTTTTGTCCTATTTAGTATGTATCCCTCTTGGTATCAAAAAGGCTATGAGCCATGGTTCTGTCTTTGACTTTAGTTCTAGTGTGGTAATTTTTATTGCTTATTCTATACCTGGATGGGCATTAGGCGGAGTACTCCTGGTTTTGTTGGGTGGAGGAAGTTTTCTTGATGTATTTCCTCTTGGCGGGCTTCATTCACCACGAGAAATTTGGGATCAGATGACAATATTTGAAAAGATTCTAGATCAAATCCATCACATGATATTACCCATCATTGCTTGGTCCATAGGTAGTTTTGCAACCCTAACAGTTTTGATGAAAAATGGTCTTCTGGAAAATTTGAGTCAAGATTATATCAGAACGGCTTTTGCAAAGGGAATTAGTGAAAGAAGAGTCATCTGGGGGCATGCAATTAGAAATAGTGTCATACCTATCGCAGCTAACATAGGTCATATTATCGGCGTAGTAATAGCAGGTTCCTATTTCATTGAGAGAGTGTTTAATATTGAAGGATTTGGTAAACTAGCTTTTGAAGCCGTCCTACAAAGAGATTATCCTATTACGCTTGGTTTCTTAGTTATTGTTGTAATTATTAGATTACTTGGAAACATAATATCTGACTTCACACTTGCACTGGTAGACCCCAGAATAAGATTTAAATAATGCTTGAAATGAACAATCAACAACTTATGAATGAGTCCATCTTAAAAAAGAGATGGAAAAAATTCAAGACCCTTAAAAGGGGATACTACTCTCTTGTTGCTTTAACGATTCTCTATGGTATTTCCTTTCTTTTACCAATGTTAATAAATAATCGTGCTTTAATGGTAAAATATGACGGTTCTTATTATTTCCCAGTTTTTTCAGGTTATATTTCTGGAAAGGAATTAGGTCAAGATGTTCCCGGTGAAGCTAGGTATAGGCAGTTAAAAACCGAATTTAGTCTTGAAAAAAATATTGGCAATTGGGTATGGATGCCACCGTATCCTTATTCTCCATATGAGGATATTACCACTGAAGGAAATAAGATGTACGAATCTCCGTCTAAGAAGCATTGGCTTGGGACAGACAATACTGGTAGGGACGTTTTTGCGAGATTGTGTTATGCATTTAATATTTCTATTTCATTTGCTTTGATCCTTACAGTTATAAACTATGTAATCGGTGTGCTGATAGGCGGTACAATGGGATATTTTGGCGGAAAATTTGATCTGTTTTTTCAACGGTTAATTGAGATTTGGTCAAGTCTTCCAATGTTGTTTGTAATTATCATTCTTTCTTCGATCTTAAAACCATCGTTTTTACTATTAATCGGTATCTATACCCTTGTTAATTGGATAAGTATGACATACTTAATGCGAGCTGAGTTTTACAGAGAAAAATCAAGAGCATACGTCGCTGCTGCTCTAAGCATGGGGCAATCAAATTTTAAGGTTATGTTCAAGCATATTCTTCCAAATTCATTGGTCCCAATTATTACATATTTCCCATTTGCAGTTGTTGCTGGAATAACTGCGCTCGTTGGTCTCGATTATCTTGGGTTTGGTTTATCACCTCCGACACCATCTTGGGGGCAAATGCTTGATGTTGGGCTTCAAAACATTAGGAAATGGTGGATGGTATTTGCACCTGTCACAGCTCAGTTTCTTACACTTTTATGCATTGTCTTCATTGGTGAAGGTGTTCGAGAAGCCTTTGATCCAAAGGTTTATTCGAGGTTGCGATGATTGACAACAAATTATTCGAGATCAAGAATCTTAAGACCTATTTTTATACTGAAGCGGGTACCGTAAAGGCTGTGAATGATGTTTCGTTCGATGTTTTAAAGGGAGAGGTATTAGGTATTGTAGGAGAATCAGGTTCAGGTAAATCGGTAACATCTCTATCGATTAATCGTCTTATACCTAATCCACCAGGTGAGATTGTAGCAGGTGAGGTTATTTACGATGGAAAGAACTTACTAGAGTTGAGTTACGATGAAATGAGGGAGTATAGAGGTAAGCATATTGCAATGATCTTTCAAGAGCCAATGACATCACTTAATCCAGTGTTAAGAGTGGCAAAGCAAATGAATGAAGTTTTGATGCACCATGAAGGATTGGATGAGGATGATGCGACCATTAAAAGCATAGATATGTTACGTGCAGTTGGAATACCNGAGCCNGAAAGACGAATCAATGATTATCCACATCAGTTCTCNGGTGGAATGAGGCAGAGNATCATGATNGCAATGGCTCTTCAATGCAATCCCTCCTTATTGATNGCTGATGAACCNACTACNGCTCTGGACGTTACGATNCAAGCTCAAATACTAGACCTTATGATGGAATTGAAAGATTCAAGAAAAGACGCAGCNATNCTNCTNATCACTCATGACTTAGCGGTTATAGCTGANACCTGCGACAGGGTCATTGTTATGTACGGCGGTGTTATACAGGAAATTGCTACTATAGATGAACTATTTNAAAATCCATTNCATCCATACACNAAAGCATTAATGGAATCTATTCCTAGAATGGATAAAAAGTTAAAACGATTAAAAGCATTAAAGGGTATGGTNCCNTCNATNTTGGAGTTGGGTGATGGATGTAAACTNTGTTCACGTTTTGAACCTGAGGATTGTGCNTGTGGTGGAACAAAAGTAGAACCTGATCTAGTCGAGNTCAAAAAAGGACATTTTGCTAGGATAAATCTGGATATTCTAGGATAATGAATAAAACTTCAACCATACTTAAAGTTCGTGATCTATCAGTGGATTTTCCTGTTTTTGGTGGCATACTTCAAAAAGAGATAGATGCAGTCCATGCTGTAAGAAAGGTAAGTTTCGATCTTTTTAAAGGTGAGACATTGGGGATAGTAGGAGAATCTGGTTCTGGTAAATCTACTCTGGGNAATGCCATACTCAATGTTCTGAGGCTTACAGCTCCTGATGTTAAAATATCTGGACAGGTCAAGCTAGTTACGGATGAAAATGAAGTAGAAATAAGCAATCTGGGACGTAGTCAGAGTAAGCCATACAGAAAGTATATACAGATGATATTCCAGGACCCATATTCATCGCTTAATCCTAGAATGTTAGTTAAGGATATAATAAAAGAGCCTCTGGATATTAATACTGATATGACCAATATAGAGAAAAATGAGAAAGTAGATTGGCTGCTTGCGAAGGTTGGTCTTTCTTCGGAACAATCTAATAGATATCCACATGAGTTTTCAGGCGGTCAGCGACAAAGAATTGGTATAGCGAGGTCATTGGCAACAGAACCAGAAATAATTATTGCCGATGAGCCTGTATCTGCATTGGATGTTTCAATCCAAGCTCAAATAATAAATTTAATGATGGACCTTCAAGAGGAATTCAACTTGTCCATTATCTTTATTGCACATGATCTGTCAGTTGTTAAACATATATCTGACCGGATAGGGGTAATGTACAATGGGGATTTAGTAGAGTTAGATGTAACAGATAATATTTTTGATAATCCACAACATGAATACACCAGAGAATTATTGAGAGCAATTCCAAAGCCAGACCCATCAGGTAGGGAAGAAAGAAAAAAAGAAAGATTGAGGATTAAATAGGCATCAAAGATCGAAGTATTATGTTTAATAAAATATTGAGGNAAATATGAAATACAATGAATTACACTACGAAAGAATAAATATCGAAGAAAAAAAACAATCATTCAATGAGTTGGTGACTAGATTTACCAATGCCAATACAGTTGAGGGACAAGTAAATGTTATATTGGATGCAAATGAAGAAGCAAGAGAATATCAAACCTATGCCTCAATGGCCAGTTTGAATTTTAGTAGAAACATTAATGATGAAGAGGCAAAAAAAGAAAAAGACTATTATGATTCAATAGGTCCTGACATGACAGAAATTGGTGACAAGTTTGATAAAGTAGTTAATGAATCAATCTTTAAAGCGGAGCTATCCCAAAAATGGGGAGATAAGTTTCTAAAGGATATAGAGACCTCACTCAAGACCTTTGATCCAAAAATAAAAGGGATGCTTAAAAAAGAAACAGATCTGCGCAATGAGTACACTAAGCTCACAGCTGGTGCAAAAATAAATTATGAAGGTAAAGAATATAATTTAGCCGGGTTGGGACCTTTTCACAGCGATGAAGACCGAGACGTAAGAAAAAAATCTCTTGAAGCAAGATACAACTGGTTTAGTGAAAATGCTGATGCTCTTGACGAAGTATATGATAAACTAGTTAAACTAAGGCATAAGATAGCAGTTACTCTTGGCTATGAGAATTTTATTGAACTGGGTTATATGAGAATGGGGCGCACAGATTATGGTCCCAAGGAAGTCGCGAATTTTCGTAAACAAATAGTAGATCATGTTGTGCCAATTGTGAACAAGCTCCACGATAAGAAAAAAGATATTTTAGGTCTTGATAATCTGTACTTTTATGATGGTATCAATTTCAAAGATGGAGATCCTAAGCCAAAGGGCACTCCAGAGCATTTGGTAAAAGAGGCTCAGGTAATGTACAAAGAGCTATCAAAAGAGACTGGTGATTTTTTTGACATGATGGTAGAAGAAGATCTAATGGACCTGGTTAACCGTGAAGGCAAGAGACCAGGTGGATTTTGTACATCATTTCCAAAGTATGACCGGCCCTATATTTTCTCAAACTTTAATGGTACCGATCATGATATTACCGTATTGACTCATGAAGCAGGGCATGCTTTTCAATGTTATTCAAGTAGGAACCAACCATTGCTTGGTTATCTATGGCCTACCATGGAGGCAGCTGAGATTCACTCAATGAGTATGGAGTTTTTCACTTGGCCTTGGATGGAAAAATTCTTTAAAGAAGACACAGATCGGTTCAAATATAAACATGTTGCTGGCAGCCTTTCCTTTTTACCTTATGGTGCATGCGTTGACCATTTTCAACATTGGGTCTATGAAAATCCAAATGCTACGCCAAAAGAAAGAAATCAAAAATGGTTAGAATTTGAGTCAGTCTATCTTCCTAATAGAGATTATGATGATCTAGATTTTCCAAAGACAGGGGGTATTTGGCAAGGTCAATTACATATCTACCAAATGCCGTTCTATTATATTGACTATACACTTGCACAAACATGTGCTTTTCAGTTTTGGGTAAAAAATGAGAAAGACAGCAAAAATGCCTGGTCTGATTATGTTCGANTATGCANGGCTGGTGGNAGTCTATCTTTCACTAAGCTAGTNTCNCTCGCAGGGCTNGAATCACCTTTNGATGATGGATGTCTTGANTCNGTAGTTAAGCANGTAAATGANTGGTTAGATGAAATAGATCCAAAAGAATTATNATNATTNCATGAAAAGTATAATTTTATTTNTCTNTGCNTCAATGATATGNGCTANCGAGCCTNTNAGNTTTGAAAGGTTTGTTGAGAATTACTTTTTGCTTTCCAAGAGTAAGATGGAAAATAGTCCATCTGCTTGGCAAGATACCAGAGAAGGNTATTTTAGGGCCTATGGTGNCTTCAAAGCTGANCAGGTNATTGATAGTTTAAATACTAAAGCACTCANNCANTATGAAGCANGCATTCGCNATTTTAAAGTNATGGAAAAAATAAGNANNGAAGTTTTTAGTGGTAAGANCTACGATNATTTNGTCANAAAATCATCTAANCCAACGTTTAATCGNAATTATTTTTCCTCATNAAAAGATTGATCTTCTTCTGGATCTATATCAAGCTCTTTAAAAATCATCTTAGATATTTCATGAGCAGCATCATCCTCCTTGAAACCATCTTTAGTTAATGCCTGAAAAGCATCCTCGAGTACCTTAATGTCTTTNTCATCAGANAATATACTATCCAAAACAGATGANGGNACCTTGAAGTCTCGTAGTCGNTCATANATNTTTAATCGCGCTACATCCATNGTGAAAAATACAATTGATTAATAATCAAAAAACAGAATTGTTAGATNATATTGGTTGGGTAAATTTANAANNATTTTTTNATAATTATGTTTNAGTATGGCGTCGTACCCAAGTGGCTTAAGGGACCGGTTTGCAAAACCGTCATTCGCCGGTTCGAATCCGGCCGACGCCTCATCAGTTGCCCGGGTGGTGGAATTGGTAGACACTGCAGACTTAAAATCTGTTGTCCGAATGGACGTGCCGGTTCGAGTCCGGCCCTGGGTACTCATAGAAAAAAGGCTCTCACTGGGCCTTTTTTTCTTTCTATTAACTACAATTCATCAATATTTTAAATAATGATTTACTATGTAAGCATATATAAACTTAAAAAAAATAAGAAATGTCATTTGAAGATTTAGGCAATCTAGGTGAATTGGTTGCTGCGATAGCCACGGTAGCAACTCTTGGTTATCTTGCGTTGCAATTAAAACAGAATACTAAAGCTTTAAGATCACAGACTTTTCAGCAAAGCAGTATGGATATGAGCCTAACTGCAAATGCTATATCTAGCAACGGAGAACTTGCGGAAATAGTAGTTAAGGCATCTGAGAATTTGGATGAGCTATCACAACAGGAACGAATCAGATTCCATTTTTGGATGGTTGTGGCGCTCCGGCGCTTCGAGGCAATTTATGTTCAAAGTGTCTATGGATCTATTGATAGACTAAGAATAGAAGGATTTGAGAGGTCAATACTTACTTTGATTTCTTCAGGAGGTCCAGCTGAATGGTGGAAAAATTCGAAGACTGCTTTTAGTTCAGATTTTGTGGAATATGCTGATAGAAAACTATCCACTGGTTCATTTAATCAGCCAATACATCTAGGCATAAACGATAAAAAACAATGAAATATAGAGTAAGAATATATTAGCGGTATATTCTTTTAAGAACTGCGAGGACATGGTTTTGGTTAGACAAGAAAAATGCTTTTAATCAAATAACCCTTGTTTTTCTAACTTGTCAAGTTTTGGCTTTATCACAAACAAACAATAGGGTTGATTGGGATTTTCATTGTAATAATTGTCATGATATTCTTCAGCGTCAAAGTATTTATTTAAAAGTGTGATTTCCGTCACAATTTTATCGTTCCAATATTCTGATCGATCTGCTGCAATCTTTGATTTTTCAGCCATTGCTTTTTGTTCATCGTTATGAAAAAATATGACGGATCTGTATTGTGACCCAACATCATTTCCCTGTCTGTTAAGTGTGGTTGGATCGTGTGATTGCCAAAAAATATTAAGAATCTGATCGTAGGATATTTTTGAATTATCAAATTCTATTTTTGCAACTTCAGCGTAACCCGTTGTACCATTGCATACTTCCTTATAGGTAGGTTTTTCAGTATTGCCCCCTGCATACCCTGGTTTTACAGATAAAACACCTTCTATACGCTGAAATACAGCCTCTACACACCAGAAGCATCCACCACCAAGTGTTGCAATCTCAGATTTTGCCATGTTATTGATTCCCAAAATAATGATTATGAAGATTGAAAAATATTTTTTCACTGACGGACATAGAAGTTTGATTTAAACCAACCACCTCGTCCCTGGCCAATAATTAATTCAGGTCTTGAAAAAGTTACTCGCTTGAAGCGAGGTGGTGGGTTCATTAGTATCTCATAACGACCAGGATCATTTAGATAAAAAGCATATTTACCATTTTCATCTGATATTCTTCTTTTAAATGGTTCAGAGATTATGATTTCAGCACCCATCACTGGTTCGCCTGTTGAAATATTTATAATTGAGCCATATACCATAGTTGGCTCTAGAAGTCTTTCATCTAGGTAGAGTGGGTTTTTTGATTTTTCAAAAACTGGGTCCTTTAAAAGACTCTTCATGATAAAAGAAATATTCTCATATTTACCTTCTTGAGGTACATAGCATCGAGCAATATCATAATGGTCTCCATTTACTTTCATTAATACGAAACCAGGCGAGGTTTCTATTGCTTCAGCAGATTCTATGATGATTCGCTCCGCACTTTCCTCATTCATTAAATGATAAAATACATTGCCTTTGATGAAGAATGTTTCTGCCCGGTTGGTTATGGTGCTCTTTTTTAAGTCGGGGATTCTCTTTTCTTCAGGAACAGGGACTATCATTGCGTTAATATTCATGTCCAAATTAGAGTCTAGAACAGAAGGGTCTAGTCTAAAAAGTTTTTTGTAATAGTTATGCAGGTAGAATTTAACTTTTGGTTTCCATAAATAACCAACGATAGGTTTTTCATAGTATCCAAATTCATCGGTTATGGTAGAATGCTTTAAAACACCATTTCCCGTATAAATATCAACGTTTACATCCATTATTGGTAAAGATGTTAAACTATCGATTACGAAGCCTTTTATCATGTTGACCTTGAACTCTATTCCTTCCTTTGGTTGGCCTGAAATATAGGTAATACACAGAGAAACGATGAAAAAAGATCTGAACATATAAATAAATCTACAACAATTTAATTTTCAGGGATAATCTTTTGATGTATGTAGATATTTTGTTTAGTTAAGTTTATCGCATGGACATTAGGAATTTACACCCAGCAGATCTTGATTTTTGGACATCAATTGATTCTAGGTGGAGAGATATGGATTCATTGGGGCATATTAATCATACTTCATATTTAACGTATATGGAGTCTGCAAGAGTAGAAGTCTACGTCCAGCTCGGATACTCAGGAATAAGGCGAGAGATGGACGAAAGTACTATACTTGCAAGCATGCAAGTACATTATATTGCTCAAACTTCACATCCATCTAAATTTGATATTGGTCATCGAATTTCCAGAGTGGGTAATAAGAGTTTTGATTTTATATCTGGCATATTTCATACTCATAATAAAAATCTTATATGTTCTGCTATTTTCAAACTTGTGGCATACAATTATAAAGAAATGCGTACCATTCCAGTACCTAGTCTTATCACAGAGCGTTGTAGACCATTTGAATGAAAAACTTTAACAAAAATAACTTTATAACCGATCTAATCAATATAATTGGTGAGAAAAATATTTTAACAACCGCATGGGGTAAGTTACCCTACTCAAAAGGATGGAGGTACGGTGAAGGAAATGCATTAGCTGTAGCACGGCCAGAAACGCTATTTGAAATCTGGAGACTCATTGAAATCTGTGTTGATAAAAATGTTATTGTAATAATGCAAGCTGCTAACACAGGCTTAACCGGAGGTTCTACACCTTATGGCGATGATTATGATCGTCCAGTAGTTATAATCAATACCAAGCGGATAAGTGATATTCATATTTTAGATAATGGAAAACAAATTGTGGGTTTTTCAGGCAGCACATTAATTGGTTTAGAAAAAAAACTAGCTTCCTATGGTAGGGAGCCGCATTCGGTGATTGGATCATCCTGTATAGGCGCATCGATTGTAGGAGGTGTCTGTAATAACTCAGGCGGCGCTTTGATAAAAAGAGGCCCAGCATACACGGAGCTTGCTTTGTATGCACAAATTGATTCAAGTGGAAAACTAATATTAATCAATGATTTGGGTATTGAACTTGGTAATTCACCGAAAGAGATTTTAAACAACTTGCAGTTTAAGAATTATAATGAAGATCAAATAGAATTTCCTAATAAACGTGCATCAGATAACGAATATGAAAAACGCGTAAGGGATATTGAAGCAAGCACACCATCGCGTTTTAACGCAGATAAGAGACGCTTGTATGGTGCTTCAGGTTGTGCAGGAAAGGTTGCCGTTTTTGCTGTTCGCCTAGATACTTATCCAACACCAAAGCGTAATCAGGTGTTTTATATAGGCACAAATAGCTCAAATGTATTGGCTAATATGCGTCGTGATATACTATCCCAGTTTAAACATTTGCCTAACTCAGGAGAATATTTGCACAGAGATTGTTATGATGCTTCTAAAAAGTACAGTAAAGATACTTTTTATGTGATTGATAAGTTAGGTGCAGATTTTATTCCTAAGTTGTTTGAGTTTAAAAGAATATTAGATCTAATAGCAGAGAAGCTAAAAATTTTACCTAATCAGTTTTCAGATAGATTGATGCAGTTTATAAGCAAATTCTCATTTAATCACTTACCACATCGAATGGAAGAATATAGAGACAAGTATGAACATCATTGGATAATAGAAATGTCCGATGAAGGAATCGATGAAGCGAAAGTATATTTTGAAAAATTCTTTCAAAAAAATGAAGGTGATTTCTTCGAATGCGATGATAAAGAAGCTAAAAAGGCAATTTTGCATCGTTTTGTTGCTGCGAGTGCATTGGGACGTTATTATTCCATTAATCAAAAAAATATCGGATCAATGTTGTCTCTTGATATTGCCTTTCCTAGAAATGAATTAGATTGGTTTGAAAATTTGCCTGAAGAAATTGAAAGATCATTTGAAATGAAGCTTTATTACGGCCACTTATTTTGTCATGTACTGCATCACAATTACATTGTTAAAAAAGGGATAGATGCTCAAAAATTAATGGGAAAATTATTAAAATATTATGATTCAAAAGGCGCAGAATATCCTGCGGAACATAATGTAGGTCATGAATACTTTGCAAAGCCACCACTATCAAAATTTTATAAAGATTTAGATCCAACAAATAGCTTTAACCCAGGAATAGGAAAGACCAGTAAGAAAAAACACTGGAATTAAATAACGGCTCATTCAATAATACTTTTATTTAATTCAAGCAGTGGTCTTCGACAAAATTAAAAAGTAACTTTGATAAAGGGAAATTTGAACTCTTAGTATGACACGCAAATTATACATTGTATTCTTAATTTCACTTGTTTCCACTCATCTACAAGGCAAGGTCATAGCCAGGTTGGTTAAGGCGGAAGGAAGAGTGTATATAAAGAGACTTGGAATGAATACATTTTCAGAAGGAGGTACGACCGGCGCTGCAATTAAAAATGGTGACCAATTAAAAGTAGAGGAAAATAGTTTTGCAGCAATTATCTATCTAGATGACAGGTCAATTATAAAAGTAAGAGAAAACACTACATTTAGTTTTATGGATACACGGAATTCCCGTACAGTTGATATCTCACATGGTACACTTCTTAATGAGATAAAAAGAGAAGGTAGAACAAAGGATTTTAGAATACAGACTCCGGTATCCGTTGCTAGTGTAAAAGGAACCGAATTTGCAGCCATAGTAAGTCAATCAGGTGTCGATCAGTTTATTTGCAAGGAGGGTTTATTTGAAGTTTTAAACATGGTGAGTGGTGAAACAGTTAGTGTCTCTACTGGCCAAAAAGCTGTAAGTAATGCAACTGGAAATTTGGTGCAAGCTCCTAGTTCTCCCAGCGAATATCCACCAGATCCAGAAATCGAAGATATAATCGAACAAGAATCTCAGAATAATATAGAAGAAAAACCTAAGCCAAAGGAGGAGATGACTGCACAAAAAAAATCTACCACCTCAAAAATTATTGATAAAAAAGAAATTAAAAACGTTGAAGAAACAAATAATAATTTAAATGATGTACAAGAGAAAGAAGAACCTAAAGCTCCTGATACTGGACCACCTCCTAAGCCATTTTCAATGGGACTTGGAATAGGTTCTGCAACATTAGATGGGGTATTGTATAATCAATTAGCACTAAGGCCTGAAATTAATATTGGAAAGATTGGTATTGGTTTTGACTTGGTGGTCTATCTTGATAATGAAGGAAATATCAGAAACGAAGAGTGGGATATTGAGAGCGACCCAGGTCTGTTGTTTGATAAAATATTATATATAAAATATGGTAGAAANGTTGACCCTNTCTGGGGCAAATATGGATCAATAGAGGCCATGACATTGGGCTATGGTGGTTTAATGAATAATTATTCAAATATGATGGAGTTCCCTTCGGTAAGGAGAGCAGGTATCAATACGGGTTTTACTATTGGGCCAGTAAGTGGAGAACTATTTCTTTCAAATATTAAAGATCTAAGTAGGGGAGGAACCGTCACTGGNTTNAGGATGTCATACAAAATCTCTGATGATATTCCACTCTCAATTGGTTTTAATTATGTTGTTGATGTNAATATGTTCTCAGGCCTTAAGGANAAGGATAAAGATTCATATCCAGACATATTTGATGATTTTCCTGATGATAGCACCCTCTGGAATGATACAGANGGAGATGGTTGGCCAGACCCTGGACATGGTGACTCAATGATTGATTCATTNNTTGANATCGACGCGGATGGTGATAATATAATCGATTCAAATGAGTCNTTTGATGAACTAGCTTTAAAAGCCACACCTTTCAGTCTTAAAAACAATTCAGCNAGATCTAANGGTCTTTCTTTTGACATTGGATATCCTCTNATCAAGACAGATGCNATTAGCNTGGATATTTTTGCGGANTACAACAAGCTAACTTTTCCTGGTTTTAAAAATGATGATTCAACTTTTATTAGGCCAGAAAGATCGGGCTCAGGNATAACTATNCCTGGATTAANNTCAACCATTTTCAANATTATTAACCTATCCGTAGANTANAGGNTCATAAACGGNTCTTATGTACCNCAATACTTNGATCAAGCGTANGATTTAAATAGGGTNGTCACATCTACCACANACAATAAAACAATCGTTAGAACCAANGATATGGTCATTTTTGAAACCTTTGGCGANAGTAGTAANTCAAGCGGGTTATATGGTACNGCAGGATTTAATTTATTTAATTTNATNTCTTTTTCTGCTAGTTANGCAAATATGAANGCTGATACAACCGAGTTGAAAAGTTTCNCTGCATTTTTAAATCTAAATACAGATAANATTCCAAAGATNAGTACTGCAATGGCTTATTATCANAGAAATAATGATGANAATCCATTTGATTTTGAAAACCCAACTGAAAATACTATCATGGGATATNAAGTGGGCTATGAATTGAGNAAAGGCGTTAGTCTGNTATGGGACTTTAGGCAATTTTANCGCGATGATGGAACNGGTAATATGGAGACCATACAGCAAAATAATATNGAGACAACNTTTAATTTTTAATGANAATCGGATTTAAAAGAATTNCATTNTNTTTATTNGCTTTNTCAATTAATNTATNCNGCCAAACAGANNTCNNCATTNTAAGTAAAAATGTTGGAACTGAGATAGATNAGCATGAAAATAGATTTTATAGAGTTTTTCCNAAAGANAAAGGNTTGGTTAATGCTCAGATNATTAAAGTAGATGAAAAGAAATATCGAATTGATATTGTAAAAGAAATAAACAATAAGATCANTAAAGTAAATAGATATATAAAACAAACTGATTTTGACCAACTAAAGATAAAGATCGATGCTCAGCCAATTTTAACAGAAGCCTTGATTGCTGCAATGTATGATGGCATGGATTTTCTTAGAGCAGAAAAAATCATAAANGAAATACCAAAACCTCAATNTGTGATTTTACGNTACTCAAATAATAAAAANTTAAAAGGTACTCTNNTTAAGGTTGAAGATAANCTCTTATATATNCANACAGCTACATCCATTGAAAANGTCTCCNTNGATGNATTGGATAAAATGTCTTACAGANAAACNATTGATGATTTTGATAGTTTACGACCATATGCATTTNTAATGACNGGNTTGTCTGGATTTATGATGGCAAGTCTTTATAATTCGCAACGACCTATTATCTACAATGATANTGGAATACCTAGAAATGATATAGGNGCATATCGTCAAATTTTNGGTACTGTAATTGGTTTGATTTTTAGTAGCGAAGTGTTTGATGCTATAAGTACATTATTAACACCCACTGAAACAATAATCTTGTCAGAAGCTGAATATGAGAANGAAAATTTTTAATCACAATTGGAGAAAATATGCCAAAAAAACCTGCTGAACCAGATAANCAGGAGAATTCTTCACCCNCAATAGATCCACAAAAACAATACCTAATGGACCAATTTGGNAACCTAATGGAACAGGTTGGAGANGGGTTTGGAGGACCTCTCCANGANGANTTAATTAGTCGTCTCGANCAAACNATTGCTGATTTTCATGAAGAGGTAAATGAAATGCTNGATCGNCTTAAGAATAATTCTGAAAAACGTCATGAAAAATTGAAAGAGATTTGGAANAATCCTGANGNAGNATTANCNGATTCAAGTGAAAGTGAAGTAGCTGATGANNCTCCTGGNTTGAATACTGAAGAGATGAGNGAGTGGGAGAAAAAAATAGAATCNAGTACAAAAGAANANNCTGNAGANGAGAAACCAAAAGAGGAAGTTAAAAAGAAAAAAGGATTCTTTGGGCGAAAGAAAAAGTAGTCTCAAATTTNAGGGTGAAAATTCACCCNACTTTTCTNAGTNTAGTGCTTTTCTTAGTTCTGCCNNTGANTTCAAANGGGCAAGAGCATGANAAGAATCTNGCTNAATATANATCGTTAAAAAAACGAGTNTACAGTTTCTCAAANATAGACTTCATAACAGCNGAGGGNGAGTTCAATGAATCTATATGCACCCTATTGATTCCAGATCTTAAGGAAGACAGCCCNCCATTTGTTGCAATATATTACAAGCGAGATAATTCTGAATGGTTTACTGAATCACTTTATCGGAAGCGTTTACGTTTTAATTTTAAGGATGGTATNTTAAAACTTGACCAATCTAACTTCTGGGACTGGTTTGAAATCGCAGAAATAAAAATTGTTGTAATATATTAGTCAAATATATATATGAAAAGTCTAGATAAGGTAAGATGAAAGTATATCCCAGAAAAGACCTCGATCATTCATTTAAAAATCTATTTTCAGCGGTAGNTATNGCNTCAACNCCTANCTTAGAAAAGAAAACCATCGAAAATGAGTTCGAAAANCTTTGGCAAGAAGAAAATCTTGTCACTGGTTTGTCTGTNAGGACAATTTTTGANTCATTNCTAACCAGTCAGAATTTNGATGAAGGTAGTGANGTGATCATGTCTGGAATAACAATACCGGACATGGTAAAGATCGTAGAATCGCATAAGTTGAAAATTGTTCCAGTAGATATGGATATGGNAANTCTNCAGGTTANCAGTGAATCAATATCTAATGCGATTACAGNNAAAACTATNATGGTAATAGTNGCTCACCTTTTTGGGTCTAGAATGAAAATGGAACCTATNTATAATGCGCTTAGNAATCATCCCCATATTATGATTGTTGAAGATTGNGCTCAGGCATTTGATGGTGTCAATGGGTATGTGAAAGGNCGTATGACAGATATTAGCCTCTTTAGTTTTGGNACNATTAAATCCATTACCGCGCTTGGAGGAGCNATTGCATTTGTAAAGAAACCTGAATTANANAAGGCAATCAAAACCAGCCTNGGATATNACCCAAAAANNAAAGATAGTGAATTNNTAATNAAAGCTNTGAAGTATTTAATGTTAAAANTNTTAGGTAAACCAAGCATTTATGGGNTATTTATNTNTACNATGCGATTATTNGGAGTTGATTACGANAAAGCTATTATCTCTACAGTTAGAATGNTTAAGGATGGNGACCTNCTTAATTCAATAAGAAAAGATATTTCNAATTCACAATTAAGATATCTTNTGTATAGATTGAAAAATATGAAAGAAGATCATCTTCTAAAAAGAATTCAAGCTGGANATTATGTTAAAGAGAGACTGGTTAANNNAAATGTNCATGGNGTAAACAATANCACCCATAGNTATTGGNTGTTTCCAATTAAAATATCCAACAGNTCNGATGTGGTAAAATTATTANGAGATGAAGGGTTTGATGCNACATTTANATCAACGCAATTNATNGCNATTAGNTCGAGCGATTCAGGCCATGCCCCNTCTGAATGTAAAANGTATATGGATTCCACCATATANCTTCCNGTNTATGGTTCGATGCCAAAGAGTGCATTAGATCTTCTTATTTCAGTTTTAAANAAGTGCACNTAAAAAGTTCATATNATCANTTATTGAATTGTCTAAATATTATATTAATACTGTAAGTTCTGTNNNAAATAAATAACTAAACTTGAATTTCTGGCCGTGCTAGATGGGGAATTAGCGGTGCCCTATNACCTGCAATCCGCTATAGCAGGATCGATGCTANCGCCAGGCCATTGCTGACTTAGACAAGAAAATAAGTAGTGTTGACATTCTGGACTGTTGCAATANTTGGTAGACAAACCCCGTCAGGCCCGGAAGGGAGCAGCGGTAAATCTTTCCAGCTATGTGCTGGCAGAAACCGGTATGGAGCTGGCTGTTTCTCTATGGATTGGTAGCAGAATGGTCAAACGCTAGTGCACGGCCGAATAAATTATGGCATACAAAGTTCTATCATTAAANTGGAGACCACAATCCTTTCAGGATGTAGTTGGACAAGANCATGTAACACAGACTCTTGTGAATGCNTTTAAGCAAAATAGAATAGGCCANGGTTATATATTCACAGGTCCAAGAGGTGTTGGCAANACNACTACTGCNCGTATTNTATCAATGGCAATGAATGCAGAAGGAGGACCAAATTCAGATTTTGATNCGNATTCTGAAGTTTCAAAAGAAATTTCTGGGGGCAGATCACTTGATGTCCTTGAGATAGATGGTGCATCTAATAGAGGTATTGAGGAAATAAGAAACTTAAGAGAGCAAATCAAATTTTCCCCAATGAATTGCACATATAAAGTAGTTATCATTGATGAAGTACATATGTTNACCAATCAGGCATTTAACGCATTACTTAGGACNCTNGANGAACCGCCANTGCATGGCAAATTTATTTTCGCAACTACTGATATCCATAANGTACCAGCGACGATTATATCTAGATGCCAAAGNTTTGACTTTAATCGTATATCTATCAATATAATAGCAGAAAGAATCTCTNTNATTATAAAATCAGAGAANATAGANTGTGATTCTGAATCAATATATCTCATAGCAAAAAAAGCTGATGGCAGTATGCGNGATGCTCTTTCCATATTAGATCAATCAATATCNTACTGTGGTGAAAAGATTACTTATGAAAAACTAGTAGAAGCACTTGGAATTATTGATCANGAGTTATANTTCNATTTTACAAAATCTGTTAGAACAAAGGATTATTCAGAAATGATGACTACTTTGTCAAAATTCTCCAAATATGGAGTGCCTGCATCAGAAGTTTTGGTTGGTATACAGGAACANATACGNAATTTGATTTATTCAGGCGTGGAAAAAGATAATGGTATTTTAGAAATGAACAAAGATCAGAAAAAACTTTATGTTGATGAATATGTTCAATGGGAAAGGCGTGATCTTTTTAGNATGAATCAGGTGATTATCGATACCTCAGCAGTTATTCGAAGGTCTGACGACCCTTACTTGCTGTTTGAAATGACAGCATTAAAACTTCTCGAGATGGATCGCTCAGTTCTAATTGACCAGCTATTGTCTGAAGGAATCTCTTCATCAAAAGAAGAAGTCGTGGCACCCTTGAAAAAAGAGAATGCTTTTAAGAATGTAAATGAAAAAGAGATTAAGATCNTAAANCNAAGNAANGATNTTTTNGAACAAAGNGANGANAATAAANCTAATTNTTCAANAGAAAAAGANTTNGAAAAAAGTGGTNCAAAGAATTTGAATAAAGAANATTCAANTCCAGTATNTGAAATAAANTTTGAAACTATNAAAGGNAAGTGGANTGAAATTCTTGAGACAATACATCGGGTCCGGCCTTCCGTTGGCTCTATAATNGAGGANTTTACCCCATNTTCGATTGATGAAGATATCCTTACTCTAAANCCAACTGTAAAGCAGGGCTNTAATGAGAAGGTNCTNGAAAGAGGNATTCCAGTAATTGAAAAAGAAATTAAAGAGATAGTGGGTTNGAAGATAAAAGTCAAATTCAAGANCAATGANNATGGAAAAAGAAAAACAAAAAATAAACCAAATGAGAATCGCGAATTAAACCCTGAAGATGATAAGGTTTTTGATAAGATCGTAGATTTGTTTGATGGNGAAATACTACACTAGGAGATAATAATGTTTAAGGGAAACATGTCAAAANTATTAAAGCAAGCACAAGAAATGCAGACTCAAATAGAAGAGGTTCAAAATCAGCTTTCTGACATGATAATAGATGCCGACGCGGGTGGTGGAATGGTATCAGTAAANGTNAATGGAAAGCAAGAAGTCCTTGAGATAGATATAGAGNAAAGTGCGCTTGGAGAAGATAAAGAAATACTAGAAGATCTAATNATTTCAGCNGTTAATAAGGCTNTGTNAAAGGCTCAAGCAGAATCTCAAANTAAAATGAATTCTGTCACNGGTGGAATGATGGGTGGAATGAAAATTCCAGGAATGTAGATGCATTCNNTACCAGATAGTGCTANTAAACTGATTGATGAACTNTCANGGCTACCAGGCATAGGTAGNAAAACTGCNCANAGGCTTGCCTTTCATTTTCTAAACTCAGATGAAGAACAATCTCACAGTTTNTCACAATCTCTTTTAGATATAAANATNAAAATAAAAAATTGTTCAATNTGTCATGGTATCACNGAANAAGATCCATGNAANATNTGTAATGATCCAAGAAAAAATGATTCATTTATNTGTGTTGTTGANAATGCATACGATATCTTTGTTTTTGAAAAGACAAATAGCTTTTCAGGGAAATATCATGTCCTTGGTGGGGCATTATCTCCACTTGATGGGATAGGGCCTGATGATTTAAANATAGANTCTCTAGTTAACAGGATNAANGANGGTTTTGAAGTNGTNATNGCTACNAATCCNAGTGTTGAAGGAGANACAACTGCNCTNTANTTATCAAANATATTGGGCCAAAANGGNGTAAATGTNACTAAACTTGCACGNGGTGTACCNGTNGGGAGTGATNTAGAGTACGTTGATGATGCAACTTTAATTAGAGCGATGGAGGGTAGAGTATCCGTTTAAACATTCCAAATGTTCTAACAGTATTTAGAATATTATTGACACCTATTTTCATAGTATTGCTTTTTTCAGATTATGAATATGGGCATCCTATTGCATTTGTTATTTTTATTACAGCCTGCGTTACTGATACCTACGATGGTTACTATGCTAGAAAGTATAATGAAATAACTCCTGAAGGAAAATTTCTAGANCCNCTTGCAGATAAAATTCTCGTATCATCNGCATTTATTTCATTTGCTTATTTAGNTGTAATTGAATTTTGGATGGTTGGATTAATAATTTTNAGAGACCTTTTTGTNACAGGACTTAGNATGGCTATTGAGCACAGAGGTNTGTCAATGGTNACCTCNTANATAGCCAAGACAAAGACAACTGTGCAATATCTNATAATAATATTTACCTTGATCGTTTTAGGTNTAAAAGGGATGNAGTATGTTTGGGCNCATGCTTTCNTAAATTTTGAGAGAGANTTNAGTTTGGTCTATAATCTAACCTTNTTNATCACCTTGTTTACTGTTCTNACTGGCTTNACTTATCTTTACGATAATAGATNNGCNATNANNANATTCNTGAGNCATAATGAAGCTTAAANTATCGGAGATCATAGGTACGGTNTTTTATGTAGGTAGGNCTCCATTTGCTCCNGGAACNATGGGGAGCCTTNTNGCACTGCTNGCATGGTTTATTTTAAAGCCANTTATNATAGANCCTCTTTTCTTNCTTATCACAGGCGGNTTATTTTTTATTGGTATTGCAGTCTCAACAATTTTGATAGAAGCATGGAATNANAAAGATCCAAANGAAATAGTAATAGATGAATGGGTAGGGATGTGGATNTCTCTTTACNTAGTNCCACACACAATTNTATGGGGTTTTNTAGCATTTTTCTTTTTTCGTTTATTTGATATTTTAAAACCNGGTCCAGTCCAGATGATGGATGATATGGATGATTCAATTGGTGTCATGATGGANGACGTNGTAGCTGGNATTTTAGCATGCTTAGTTACNCAAAGCCTCCTNTATTTTAATCAATGANTGTTTCCATNTTATGCATAGGCAATGAATTGTTATCCGGTAGNACTTTGAATACAAATGCTGCTTGGCTTGGTCGAAGTCTTACTAAGATGGGATGTACCATAAAGAAACAAATAGTTATAGCTGATGAAGAAAACTTAATACTAGATACTTTGGATAAATTAATTGATGAATATGTAGATTGCGTCATAATAACAGGTGGACTTGGTCCTACCGATGATGATATAACCAGAGAATCCTTATTCAAATATGTAGGTGCACAATCTATATTCGATACAGAATATTGGCGTGAATTATCTAAGAGATTTAAAAAGTTTGGAATGGAAATACCTGAATCAAATCGTTGTCAAGCACTTGTCCCAGATATTGGAGAAGTAATTGATAATCCGATAGGTTCGGCGAGAGGATTTAAATTTAAAGTATCAAAGACAACCTTGTTCTCCTTGCCAGGTGTTCCATCGGAAATGAAAGCCATGACAACATCATTCATCATACCTTATGTTGAAAGAAATACCAATCAAATTATCTGTTCAAAAACAATTCGGACAACCGGTCTCCCAGAATCTGCGCTTATTGAATTGATTAATGATCCTATAAGGTCTGACCATCAATGCGAAATTGGTTATTATCCCTCATTATTTGGTGTGGATGTAAGAGTTACATCAGAAAAAGACGCCCATATGGAAACGTTATCCAAAGCTCTTGAATCTTTGCTTGGTCAATATGTTTTTGGTTTCGATGATGATAAAATTGAAGATATAGTAGTAAGATTAGCTATTGAAAAAAACATATCTTTATCTTTTGCTGAGTCATGCACAGGTGGTCTTATTGGACATAGAATAACGCAGGTCCCTGGTAGCTCCAAAGTATTTAGGGGAAGCTTAGTGGTTTATTCTAATGATGCTAAGGTAAATATATTAGGCGTTGATAAAGAGAATATTGAAAAATATGGTGCTGTAAGTGAGCCCACTTCAAAAGATATGGCTGAAAAGATTAGGTCTAAATTCTCCACAGATATTGGTCTTTCTATTACAGGTATTGCAGGCCCAGATGGTGGAAGAGAAACAAAGCCAGTTGGACTGACCTATATCGGTTTATCTACTTCCGAAGGAGTTAAGGTTCGTGAATATAATTTTGGGTCTAATAGGCTTAATAATAAATCAAGAGCAAGCCAATCTGCATTGAATTTTCTACGTCTAGAGATGTATGAAGCCTGAACGTTTAATTCGTACGTTTATTTCAATTCCGGTACCATTAGAGGTCAGGTCAAAAAAAAATATGCTCTATTCAACTTTGGAGGCTTGTCCTTCTGAAATAAATTGGGTCAAAAATGAACAGTTGCATCTCACTATCAAATATCTTGGTGAGACAACCGAGTCATTATTTGATAAGATCAAGTCGGAAATATCAGAAATAGCTTCGACAGTAAGGCCGTTTGAATTGACAATTGCAAAAACTGGTTGTTTTCCTAAAAAAGAAAGACCAAGAGTACTCTGGCTAGGAATAGATGGTAATATTACTTCTTTGAATAGTTTATTTTTAAATATTGAAAAAAAGATTGAAGTATTGGGTTTTCCTAGATCAAGGGAAGATTATTTCCCTCATATTACTCTAGCAAGAATTAAATATCCTCAAAAACATACACCAGACATAACAACTTTTTTGAAATCATCATACGATCCAATTGATTTCGCCGTAGATCGTGTGCAATTTTTGTCTAGCGAATTACTGCCATCAGGTACATTTTATACATTATTAGGTTCATACCCACTTGGGGAAACACTTTAAGGAGACATTATGTCATCAGAATCAAAAAAAGCCAAATCGTTAGAATTAGCCATTACTCAAATCGATCGTCAATTTGGAAAAGGGTCAATTATGAAATTGGGCCAAGATCATATTCCTACTAATGAAAACTCTGTATCTACAGGCTGCCTCTCTTTAGATGTTGCATTAGGTGTAGGTGGAGTGCCTAGAGGTAGAATTATAGAGATTTACGGGCCTGAATCATCTGGCAAGACAACCTTAGCACTTCATATAGTTGCAGAGGCACAAAAATCAGGAGGTTTTGCTGCATACATCGACGCTGAACATGCTGTTGATCCTGAATATTCAAAGAAACTAGGTGTTGATATTGAAGAATTGCTTATTTCACAACCAGACACAGGCGAACAAGCTTTAGAAATATGTGAGACTCTCGTCCGTAGCGGAGCTGTAGATGTTATAGTTATTGATTCAGTCGCAGCATTAGTTCCTAGAGCTGAATTGGAGGGTGATATGGGAGATACTCATGTTGGATTGCAAGCTAGGTTAATGTCTCAAGCATTAAGAAAACTTACTGGTACTGTTAGTCGTTCTAATACAACAGTTATCTTCATAAATCAAATAAGAGAGAAGATTGGGGTGATGTTTGGAAATCCTGAAACAACACCCGGTGGACGTGCATTAAAATTTTATTCATCTATTAGAATGGAAATTAGACGTATTACCACTCTTAAAGATGGTGGAGAGATGGTTGGAAGTAGAGTGAGGGTTAAAGTAGTAAAAAATAAGTGTGCACCACCATTTAAACAAACTGAGTTTGATATAATGTATGGTCAGGGGATATCCTACGAAGGGGATGTCCTAGACCTTGCAGTTTCGGGTGACATTGTTGAAAAAACCGGAGCATGGTATTCATATGATGATATGAAAATTGGTCAAGGACGAGAAAACTCTAAAACATATCTAAGTGAAAATGAAAAAGTTTTGGAGTCGATCACGAAAAAAGTAATGTCATTTATGGGTCTAGATCAGGAGACTGATAAATCTGAAAAGTGAAATAGAATCAATCAAACCTCAGAAAGGTAACCAAAGTAGATATAATATTAGGTTTGAATCTGGCAACGTACTTAGTGTATCAGCAGATGTACTAATAAGCCATAATCTTGTCGTTGGTAAGAAAGTGTCTTCAAAGGATTACCAAAAAATTAAAACCGATGAGAATCATTATTCCATCAAAGCAAAAGCTTTGAATTTTCTATCTTTTAGACCTCGAAGTATAAAAGAAGTTGAAATTTCTTTATTAAAAAAGGGATTTGATAAAGAGTCAATTTCAATTGTTTTAGATGAATTAATCCAAAAAAAATATCTGAATGATGAAGATTTTGCAAGAACATTTGCTATGCATCTAATCAAAAACAAATTATTAGGAAAAATAGCTGTATACAATCGTTTTTTTATCCATCAGATCGAACAAGACATTTTGAATAATATATTAGATGAACTGTATGATAAATATGAACCTAAAGTTTTGATAAAAAAAATTGTTGAAAAAAAAGGTTCTCATGACAATATAAATCCTATCAAAGATAGGAAGATGGTAGACTATTTGAAGAGAAAAGGCTACAGTTGGAGTGAAATATCTAGTGCCTTGAATAGTTAAAGTTAGTTATAAGTCCTAGCTGTTAAGACGGTCCAAATTGGATGAATCACCGATCTATATATTCATAATTCTTTATTATTAATAAAAATAAGCACAGTATATCTTTAACTAAATATAGAACAATATAACAAAGTTAAAATATGTTTAAATTACATAATAAATGCATATATAGTTTTTAGATAATTCTTTAATTTAGATTTAATATTAAAAAAATTGGGGCAGCGTTCACCAAGACCTCGAGCGAAATGAACGTCTACCCCTTCCACATACCAAAGGTACCAAACCAGCACCTTCAACCATTAAAGTATTGGTTTATTTAATACAAGTCAAGAAAAATCTTTAGCCCAAATTATCAATGATTATAAATTCTGTTTGGTAGACTTTTTTGATTTGAATACTGGTGAATATAGAGTACATAATAAGAAACCCACTAGTGGGTTTCTTATTATGTACCGATGACTGGAATCGAACCAGCACGTCCGTTAAGACAATGGATTTTGAATCCACCGCGTCTACCAATTCCGCCACACCGGCTTTTACTATTTAAATTATTTTTTAAAAATTACTTGATAGGTGTATTATATTAAAAAAAGGAAGTTACAATTCAAAAAGGAATTACAAATTAAATTAGTGAAAATTATTTAAATTTTAACGTTATCATTCAACTTTAGTTATTTAATGATAACTAAATTTTATCAATATGAAGAAAATAATTAACATCTTTTTACTGCTACATACTATGGGTTTTGCGCAAAAATCTTTGGATGAAATCGATCTTTTAATTTCCAAAGACGACAACTTTTTTACTTTTCCAAATGAAATATATAAAAATAAAACACTCTGGTTTTTAAAGGGCACTGATTCGTTGTTTACAGGCAGAATAGAATTTTTTATAGACAAAACTAGAAAAAATAAAATAGCTGAATGCACCATTATTGATGGTGTAAAGAATGGTTATTTCAAACAATATTATTCCCATGATAAAATGCTAAATGGGATAACGGGGTTGTATGTTAATAATAAAAGAGAAGGTAATTGGATTTGGGTAGAGCCAGGTGAAATTAAAAATAATCAAAAATGGGTCAATTCAAGCGCTAAAATAGTGACAAGTATTGATTACTTCGGCGATGTTAGGCATGGTACTATTTTAACCTACAGAACAAATTTAATGACAAATAATAATTCAGCAAACTCACCATTTAAGATCTCTGACATTATACTAAAAGGTGAATTTGATAATGACAATAGAACTGGAATATGGTATTTTAACGATCAACTTTCTACTGACTATGACCGCTTCTATGAATCGGAATATTCCGATCAATTATCTATGCATTGGACAAGAAAAGAAGTTTATGAAGGTGGTGTTAAGGTTCAAAGTCATTGTAGAGAACCATGGGAAAGAGATATGGAATGTGATGACTATTTTTTTAAATATTCTGACATTATTTACCTACCTCCTGATCGAGATATTAATGCATATACCTTAGCATCTGTTTTCGACTATCCCATTGCAATAATAAAAGATGCTTATGGTAAGGATGTAGAAGTCAATATTATTAATTTTATGGAACATATTGATAAATTTCATAAATCATCAGTTAGTAGACACAAGCAGAAAGGTCACCTCTTCATAATTGATGATAATTTTAGAAATAAATTAATGAATAAAATTGTAGATTAGTTTCAAGATTAATTAATGAGTTATGAATATCTTATTCGGAAATAAAATTTTAATCTTAGTTTAATTGAATTCATTTAAACCAAAAACAAGGGGAACCACATGATGAATACTCCTAAATACTTTCTTCAGAATGTAGAAAAATATCCTAATGAACCAGCCCTTTCCATAAAAAACAGTTCGGGGGATTGGAAGACAGATAATTGGTCTGAATTATACTCATCAGTATTGTCTGTTTCTAAATCTTTGTTAGCATGTGGTGTTGAAAAAAATGATAAGGTAAGTATATATAGCTATAATCGAAAGGAATGGAATGTTAGTTATATCGCTGCTCAATTGATCAACGCTGTTGCTGTTGGAGTTTATCATACTTGTTCATCAAATGAAGTAGAATGGGTTGTTGGTAATTCTGAATCTAAAATTATCTTTTTAGGTAATAATCCTAACGATAATGGCGAGAAAGAAAAAATGCCAAATTATCGTTTACTTGAAGTTTTAGACAAACTACCTCATGTTGAACTTGTTGTGACATTAGATGGGGTTGAACTTTTGGAACATCCAAAAATAATTACTTGGGATGATTTTATAAAAAAAGGTTCTTTAATTGAGGATAAAGAGGTAATGGATTGCTGTGATAAGATTCAAGATAATGATACATCTTCACTTATTTATACGTCTGGTACCACTGGAAACCCAAAAGGCGTTGAACTAACCCATTATAATTGGACCTTTGAATTAGACATGGCCCAGTCTATTTTAAAATTTGATCAAGGTGAAAAATATGTTTCCTGGTTACCAGGTGCACATGTTTTCGGTCAGTTAATAGATAATCATTATTGGATCCGCACGGCACTACATATGCATATCGTTGATAGTCCATTAAATACTGTAGACTACGCAAAAGAAGTACAGCCGCATTTATTCATATCGGTTCCAAGGATATATGAAAAAATATATTCTAACCTAATGGCAGCAATTGAATCGAAAGCAATTTTAAAATATGGATTAATGGTACCGGGTCTATCCAAAATATTTAAAGGAAAATTGAAAGAAGCTGCGGGGTTTTCTAATTCTCGATTTGCTATCAGTGGAGCAGCTCCAATAAATCCGGATATCTTAACTCTCTTTCAAAAATTAGATATTCCCTTATTTGAAGGATATGGTATGACAGAAAATACTGCAGGTGCAACGTTGAATTATATTGGTCATAATAAAATTGGAAGTGTTGGAAAAGCTTTTCCAAANACTGAAATTAAAATTGCAGAAGATGGTGAAATACTGATTAANGGCGCTAACGTGATGAAAGGGTATTATAAAAATCCTGAAGCAACTGCTGATACCATAAGTAATGATTGGCTATATACTGGNGATGTTGGAAAAATTGATTCAGATGGATATCTATATATTACNGGTAGAAAAAAAGAAATATATGTTAGTTCTGCTGGAAAAAATATCGCTCCATTAGTAATNGAAGANACAATGAAGTCCATACCTATTATATCTCAATGNTTTTTGGTAGGAGATGGAAGAAAATATTGTTCTGCACTCTTCACACTTGANGTAGGTGCAATATTGAGNGACAAGTTATACCTAAATAGCAATCAAATNCCTAAAGATCCATTGCAACAGATTGNATTATTGAATGAAAATAATCATGAATTATCTGACTTTACNGATAGCGAANAGATNAAGTCTGAATTGCAAACCGAAGTAGATAAACTAAATGAAAGATTTTCAAATCCAGAGCAAATNAAAAAGTTTGCAGTCTTGCCNAGAGATTTGACAATAGACCATGGNGAGTTAACACCNACTTTNAAGATACGAAGAAAGCAGATCAANGAGAACTGGTCTGATGTTATTGAGATGTTNTACGATAACTGATCTTGGAANGAGTTACTTTTTTAGGCTGCGGATCTTGGGGAGGTGCGCTAGGGAAATTGTTATCNAATAAAGGTGTTGATGTTANGATGTGGCATCGTAANAATGATGTCGTTGAAAATCTTANTGNTNATCGNCNTCATTATTTAATTCCAGAATTAGTNTTNCCNNANAATGTAAANNTTACGAATAATATTACTTCTGCAATAAAATATTCNGATATAATCGTGTTGGCACTACCTTCNCAATCNATAAGAAAAGTAATTACTGAAAATAAATTATATTTTAATAAAAAACATGTTATTGTAAATATATCGAAAGGTATTGAGATTGATACCTTAATGACAGTTAGTGAGGTNATAGCTGATGTNTTAAAAGAGCGACATAAAAGTGTTGTTACTCTTTCAGGTCCCAGNCATGCTGAAGANGTCATTCGTGGTTATCCAACGACTTTAGTAGCTGCATCAGATGATATTATTCAAGCTGAGCTAGTCCAAAATTTATTTGCTACTAAAATGCTAAGGACATATTTNAATAGTGATATAAAGGGTGTTGANCTTGGTGGATCTATGAAAAATGTAATTGCAATAGCCGCAGGAATATGTGANGGTATCGGATACGGNGATAANTCAAAAGCTGCTCTANTGACAAGAAGNATGACAGAGATANCCCGANTAGGAAAAGCAATGGGNGCAAGTGAAAAGACATTCCATGGATTGAGTGGGTTTGGTGATCTAATTGTTACNTGCTTGAGCAAGCATAGCAGAAATAGGCAATTGGGTCAATCAATAGGAGAAGGANTAAGCCTTGATGAAATTACTTCTAATATGAGCATGNTAGCNGANGGTGTTTATACNGCAAAGTCGGTTCATCAGCTTAGATTAAAACATNAGGTTGAAATGCCTATTCATGAAGCAATATATCANGTATTATTTGAGAAAAAAGATCCTAAGAATTCTGTGNTTGAACTAATGACCAGACGATTAAGTAAAGAATGGAGNTAATTAAATTCTTTCTTCTATTAAGGTTCTAATTTCATTCGATGAGGGCCTAGGTGCATCCACGGATATNAAATGGCCAGTTTTATCTATAAGCATAAACCTTGGAATCCCAAAAATNGCATATGATTTAGTTAGCTCNCTCCACCCATCAGCCCATAGCTGAACACCNCCCAACTCATCGTCAATTAGCATTTTTTCCCAGGCATNTTTATCAGTATCTACGGAGACACTTAAAAAGACNATATTTTTATCTTGGTAGTCTTTTTGNAGGCGTTCCANAGATGGTATNTCTGCTATACATGGACCACACCATGTTGCCCAGACATCNACNTATACAATGCTNCCTCTAAAGGATGACAGAGAAATTAATTCTTCTGATTGATTAGGATANGAGAAGTCTATAGANAGGTCTCCATCATTTGGCATATTGTCGTAGTCATTTTTTCGTTCCTNCCATTTANCAACTACTGCCATAATNTTTTCTCTTTCNTTTTCATAANCNTCATCGTCTTTTAGTCGNTCNAGGGATTGAAGCATTTTGCTNTTAAATTCAGTTAANTTNTCAANGTANTCAGCTCTATCGGANTTTTCAATTAGTGAATAAAAATTATATTCCCTGTACAGNAGTTGGGTATTCCACATGTATTCTAATTCTAATTNNGNTCTNTCTGAAAAACNTTCCTTTTGTTTNGTGNACCTTGCAATTNNAGTTTCNAATTTTTTGATTTCAGTACTTTTAAAATANCCATTTTCGAATGTATTTAACCTCTCNANCATNGTGTTCTCATANTNGACTAGGTCNTCNTTATAATCACTTTCATCCNANANATATAGANNTTCNCCNTANAAATCTCTTTGCTCTGTNGAAATCAGTTTATAAGCAAGAAAAGATGATTCAGGGCTGTTTTGAAAGTTCATAGTTTCATCAAATTCNTCTGTATTAAATGAAATCTTAATTTNATCACCAGGCTTCAGAAANATTGTTGTCATCTCACCATGAACAAGAGTTGCATATTGAGCTGAGTCTTGACTTAATTCTATATAGAATTGGCCATTATCGTTTAATGTCACTGTATAAGTGGTATCCGTATAATTAATCATGACCGTATCATTAACAGGATTAATTATAGTTCCTGCAATACTCACTGTATTAAGGTCCTTGCTACAGCTAAAGATTATTAATANTATGAAGTTTAATTTGTAAAGCGAGCTGTTTTTCATAAACGNAATCTAAGATTTTTATCTAACTTATATAAAATTTTATTNACTAGATTTTATATTGTTGATCAATATTTAATTTTCAATCTAAACAAAGGAGANCAATATGAATATATTTAAAGCTTCTAAAAATCTTGAGGAATTCATACTTGGAACTAAAAAATCAAAAGATCATTGGAAAAAATTCAGAATTAAAAAGAATAAAAGAAAATAATAAAGTCAAACGTAGGTTTTATCAACCTATCTCTTTTGATTAATTGAATTATGAATACCCTACGTAACAATTAATCTATTTATTGTTGTTAAGAAAATAGATATAAAATTAATACTTTTTGATTTAGGAGAGTATTATTACTACGTAACTAATGATCATTTAGTCAAATACAGAACTTATGAGGAATCTTTTAATAATTAACTTTTTTTCAGTAGTAATATGCTCAGAAGTAGATAAATACTTTATAAATTATCTAATTGAGATAGAAAATAAGGTAACTAGACCATTTGGCAATGAGATGGTATCTGGTAAAATCTATAGATCATTTAATGATTCAAGACTGAGTTCTCAGTTTCTTGGAGAGGTTATTTGTTCCATTAAAAGTGGTCCTTGGAAAGATTGGTGGGCAAATGGCAAAAGAAAATATAAGGGTGAGTACGTTAATGGCCAGAAATCTGGATTTTGGCATGAATGGGATAAAAATGGTATCCTTCGTTTTGAATCGCTTTATTTAAATGGTAAGGTAGTGCAAATCAGAAATTGCACATCAGAGGTTTGTGACACCTTAGTTGCAAAAAACTACGTAGAACTAAAATTCTAATTATTTTTATAGTAAAATATATTTTATCAAACTAAAGGATATAATATAATGGCAAAGTTAATTGATTCTCCTTCCATTATTAAATCTGTTGGAACTAAACCAAAGGTCATTCGAGAATATATTGGTAAGGTCAATTCAGATACTGAAAAATTGAGTATAGCACATATGTCCTCACCAAGGGGATGGTCGGAACCAGGTCAGAAGCCAGAATTCCATGAGTATACGCTTGTTATAAAAGGTGTACTAACAGTACACACACAGAATGAGATTTTTAATGTAAAACCTGGACAAGCAATCATTACATATCCGGGTGAATGGGTTAAATATGATACAAATAAATCAGATACTGACTATATTGCTGTCTGCTTACCAGCTTTTTGCGTAAATGCAGTGCATCGCGATGAGCATTAGTATTTTTCAGCTTCATTCATTCTTTTTTTACATACGAAGTTGAAGGGATACTTATTCATAGTTCTTAGTGCATTTTCATATAGCTTAATGGCCGTTTTCGTAAAATTAGCAGGGTATGAGTTAGCAACAGTTCAGATAGTATTTACTAGGGGAGTCATTACACTCTTTTTTACATATCTCATTATTAGAAAGAAAAAAGTATATCCGCTTGGTAAAAATCATATTGTGCTCATCAAAAGGGGTGTAATTGGTAGTGTGGCCTTATACTTAGTCTATGAGTCTTTGCATAGATTTTCTCTTCCAGAGGCAACAGTTATCCAATATCTATATCCCATTTTTACGGCACTTTTTGCTTCATTATTGATATCAGAAAAAATTAGTGGATTGTTATATTTTTCAATCTTTTCAGGATTAGTTGGAGTTTATATCATTCTAGATTTTCCATTTCTTATATCAAATGCAATTTCTGAAACAAATATGATGATTGCATTATCTGGTGCGATTCTAACGGGACTTTCATATGTAATGGTCAGAAAAGCCGTAACCCTGAAAGAGTCGCCATACGTAATTATGTTTTATTTCCCTTTATTTACGGTTCCGATGAGTTTGCTTTTTTTACCAGGTAATTGGGAAATGCCAACTATGTTAATATGGATTTACTTAGTTTTAATTGGAATTACTTCGCAGTTAGGGCAATTATTCCTTACTTATGGTTATGAGTTGCTACCAGCAAGTAGGGCAGCAATGACAAGCTATATTCAGGTTCCATTATCAGTTATTGCTGGCATAATTATTTTTAATGACCAAATAACATACAATTTTATAATTGGTACTTTAATGATAATATTTTCAATATTTCTCATTATGAAGAAAACAAAAACACATTAAATAAATGATAATATTATACATTTAATGCGTTTTAGAGGCCTATTTTAAGGACTATTTAATTTGAACTTAATTATATAGTTTTAAGTTTATAGGATAATCAGATTGAATTAAGTTATATTTATATGTAATGAAAAAATATCAAATTATAGTACAATCCTTTCTAATTCTAATTATCAGTTGCGAGAACTCAACAAGCGAGATAACAGGTTCAGAAAATGTCGATGTTATAGAGCATGTTAATTTTTCAAATATTGAAAAGAGTTTGACAGAAAATAGTCTTTCTGTAGCTGGTGTATTAACAAATTCAAGTTCATCTATAACAATTAGCCCACCTTGGTTTATAGAATGTCAATTTTATTATCAAAATTCCGGTAATACTTTCCTAATTGGAGGCGAGAATATGACTATAAACAATTCTCTTTCGCCTGGTGTTTCAGTTGAATGGAGTATGAGTTATAACGTAGATAATCCAGGTCAATATGAAAATTTTACAATAAATGACCTTAGGGCTTATAAAAATTGATGTAACTATTTGAATTATAAAATGTACAAATAACTTGTTTAATTTTTTTGGTTTTATAAATATTATAAAATAGTTAGAGATGCTTAGGGTTTTGTTAAAAATTTATAATCACTTATATTTATTAACTTCTTCATAAAGAATTTTGAGAATCTGCCCTCGTAGTTCAATGGATAGAACAAGTGCCTCCTAAGCATTAGATGCAGGTTCGATTCCTGCCGAGGGTACTTTAATAAAATAAAAAAGGTTATCATGCTGAAACCAAAGAAAAAGATTACTAAAAAAGAAATCAAAAGAGATCCTTTCTTAGAAAAAATAGACCAGGCTCAGGCCCATTTAGAGGGAAATCGTTCCAGATATCTGCAAATAGGCATTTTATTATTAGTCTTACTATTAGGATATAATGTTATTTCAGACAATAATCTTAAAAGAGATGTCGATGCTAGTTCAGCTCTTGGGGATGCATTACTGACCTTGGATTTCAATGATAAAACAACAGCTCAGTTTCAACTGGAAACGGTTATCAAAGAGTATGATAATACTTTAAGCGCATCTCTTGCTAAATATTATTTAGGTAAGATGAGTTATGATGCTACTAATTTGGAAGAAGCAAATAGGTATCTTAAATCTTATCTCGATTCTAACCCTAAAGGTTTTTTAGCGCCCTCAGCGAGTATACTATTAGCTGACATTGCCACTAGCAATGGAAATTTTTTGGATGCAATTACGTTTCTTGATAAATCTATAAATAATTCTAATTCAAAAAAAGACTCGAAACTTTTAAAATTAAGAAAAGCAGAGATTGAATTACTCAATGGCCAAAAGTCGAAAGCCAAAGATATTGTTGAAAAATTATTATTAGATAAAGACCTAAGTACATGGAACAAACAAATTGCTCAAGAAATTATGGGTAAAGTGCTTAGTTAATCCCTTGTAAAAATCCAACTTAGACCATAAAATTGCAGGCTGAAAAGCGGGTGAAAACCCGCTTTTCTTTTGTTTGCAATGAATATTGAATTAAAAAATATTATTAAGCCACTTTTGGCTTCAGATCAAATCTTACTGGAGATAATAGAAGATTTACGTGGAAATTACATTCGTATTATCATTGATTCAGAGAATGGACTCACTCTAAATGATACTGCAAAAGTGACAAAAAAATTAAAAAAAACCGAAAAGCTAAACTCTCTATTTCCTGAGGGTATTAGATTAGAGGTTTCCACGCCAGGAATTGATTCACCTTTAATAGAGCCTTTCCAATATAAAAAGAATTTGAATCGGAATCTAAAAGTCGTTTATCTTGAAGGTGAATCTGAGTTTAAAACCACCTCTAAAATTATCAGTGCAAATGATGATTCTTTTGAGCTCAAAAAAGATAATAAAACATTTTTCTTATCATACAGCCAGGTCAAATCGGCCAAAGTCAAAGTATCTTTCAAATAATAATTAGGAGACGTTTTGGTAAATAGAGAATTAATCGAAGTTTTTTCAGAAATAGCAAGAGAAAAAAATGTTGAACGCTCTGAGTTAGCCTCAATCCTTGAAGAGCTTTTTTTATATGTAATAGAAAAGGAATATGGTGATTCTTCAAACTGCAGTTGCATAGTTAATCTTGATAAAGGTGAGATAGAAATCTATGCTGAGAAGACAATTGTTGAAGAAATAGATGATTACAAAGTAGAAATTACCTTGGAAGAGGCCATCACTAAAGAGCCAGAAGCTGAAGATTTAGAAGTTGGAGACATATTTGTTGAAGTAATTGATCCAAGAGTTTTTGGTCGAAGATTAGTAGTAACTGCAAAACAATTCTTTGCTCAAAGGTTAAGAGACGTTGAAAGAAATTATATTTACGAAGATTATGCTAATAGAATTGGTGAAATAGTTATTGGTGTCGTTCATCAAGTCCAGCGGGATGGTGTTTTTATTAATATTGAACAGGCTGAACTTAGAATGCCTAAGAACGAACAAATTCAAATGGAACGTTATAGGAGGGGTGAAACAGTACGCGCAATAATTAAATCTGTTGAAGTTACATCTAAGGGTCCTGACATAATTGTTTCGCGTAGCGATAACCACTTCTTATATAAATTATTTGAATTGGAAGTTCCTGAAATAGAGGATAGTATAATTGAGATATCCTCAATAGCAAGATATCCAGGTGAACGAGCAAAAATAATTGTAAAGTCAAATGACCGCAGAATTGATCCTGTAGGCGCATGTGTAGGTATGAGAGGTAGTAGAATTCAAGCAATAGTTAGGGAGCTAAATAATGAAAAGATTGATATTGTAAATTTTAGCGATCAAAATGAAGTGCTTATCACAAGGGCACTTTCGCCTGCAAAGCCCCTACAGTTATTTATTGACGATGATAAAAATTATTGTGTTGCACTTTTTGATGATGATGATCTTGATTCTGCAATTGGTAGAAATGGAATGAACGTTAATTTAGCTTCCAAAATTACTGATTATAAAATTGATGCATATGGTGTTAAACAATACGAGCGTATTCAAGAAGATCAAAATACTAAGTTACTTGAAATCGAAGGGGTAGACTCTTCAGCAGCTAATGCTCTTGATAAAAGTGGAATATCATTGGTATCAGATTTATTGGACTCTGATATGGACAAGCTATTGACTTTAAGTGGTATTGATGAGGATTTATTAGATTCAATATATGAAGCAGTGCAGAGTTATATTGAAAGAGAAGTCGAGACAGATGTAATTGAAGAAGAAGTAGACCTTTCGTCATTAGGTATAAATCTTGAATATGAAGAAAATGAAAATTCCAAAGAAGATAGTACTAGTGCGTCCCTTGAAGAGGAGTAAATAATGGCAAAAACTAGAATATTTCAAATTGCAAAAGAACTCAATATATCACATACTGATATACTCAGTTTTTTAAGGTCGCGAGATGTAGAGGTCTCTAGTCATATGTCTCCAGTTGATGAGAATGTCTATAAGATGATCTTAGGTGAATTCTCAAAAGATAAAGAACAGGTTGATAGATTTAGAAAAGAAAAAGTCAGGCGTGAGATTCACGACAACCGATTAAAAGAACAGCAGCAAAACACCAAAAAGTTGAAATTATTATCTCTTGAACAACAGCGCGAATTAGAAAAAAAAGAAATTAAGGTCAAACAAGATCTAGAGAAAAAAGAACAAAAGAAATTAGAAAAAGAAGCTTCTAAAAGTGCAGATGAAGTTGCGCGACTTAATAAAGAGCGCGAGGATAAGAAACTAAAAGAAAAACAAGAGAAGGATAAGATTAAGTCTAGCAAAACTGCTAGTGATTTAAAAAATAGATTCAAAAATACAAAAAAATTACGGTCTATCAATCTATCAGATATCCAAGGAAAAGTAGGCTCTACCTCAGCAAAGGCAAAGATGAATAAGGCTAAGACTGAGGACAAAGCAAATCAATCTGTGAAAACAAAGGTTAAGGGTATCCTTGCTCAAATGGATACAAAATCCAAGAAGAAAGTATATAAAAAGTCTAAGGTAAAAGAACAAGAAGAAGAGGTTAATTCAAAAGAACGTCCTGTAATTAAAATTGCAGAATTTTCAAATGTTGAAGAATTATCAAAAATATTTGACGTGACCTCAAGTGATATTATTCAAATATGTATTGAACTCGGTATGTTAGTAACAAAAAACCAAAGGATAGACTGGGATGTTATTGAGTTGCTTTCAGACCATTTTGGATTCAATCCAGAAAAAATAACTGATGTTGGTGAAGAGCTGTTTGAATTAAATTTTTCTGAAGAGGATTTAAAAAATGCCACCGAACGTGCGCCCATTGTAACAGTAATGGGTCATGTAGATCATGGAAAAACTAGTGTGCTAGATCATATTCGGAAAACCAATGTCGCGGATGGTGAATCTGGAGGGATTACACAGCACATTGGTGCATATAAAGTAGAATACAATGATAAAAATATAACCTTTTTAGATACACCTGGTCATGCGGCATTTACAGCAATGCGCGCTCGTGGAGCTCAAGTAACAGACCTGGTGGTATTGGTTGTTGCTGCTGATGATGCCGTAATGCCGCAGACGGTTGAAGCTATAAGTCATACAAAAGCTGCAGGTGTTCCTATGGTCATTGCAATTAATAAAATGGATAAACCTGGTGCTGACCCGGAAAAGGTAAGGAGAGCATTATCTGAGCATGAGGTGTTAGTTGAATCTTGGGGTGGTAAAGTTCAAGATATTGAGATAAGTGCCAAGACAGGTAGAGGTATGGACAATCTGATGGAGAGTCTCCTATTAGAAACAGATGTACTTGAGCTCAAATCAAACAAAAAATGTGAGGCAAAAGGTACCGTAGTAGATTCGAAATTAGATAAAGGACTAGGTCCAGTTGGGACAGTTTTAATTCAAAAAGGGACCCTGAAAATAGGCGATCCGTTTATATGTGGTGATTTTCCTGGAAAAGTTCGTTCCATTACTAATGAGAATGGTGTTAGAATGCAAACTGCAGGACCTTCAGATGCAATTCAAATACAAGGACTCGAAAGTGTTCCTCAGGCAGGCGATCTATTTGCAGTTGTGGAAAATGAAAAAGAAATAAAAAGAATCGCTTCTGAAAGGCAAAGAATTCGAAGAGAAATTGAACAAAAGAAAATGACCTTTTCATTAGACCACATGTCATCATTGATTAAAGAGGGCTCAGTGAATACTTTACCCCTAATTATCAAAGGTGATGTAGATGGTTCAGTAGAAGCTCTTGCTGAATCACTGGAAAAAATTAAAAATGATGAGGTAGGTATAAGAGTAATCCATAAGAATGTAGGTATGGTTACCGAATCAGACGTTTTATTAGCTCAAGCTTCGGGTGCCGTTATTATTGGATTCCACGTGCAGGTAAGTTCAAACGCAAGGTTGCAAGCAAATCAAGCGGGAGTAGATATCAGAACATACAATGTGATATATCAAGCTGTTGAAGAATTAACCCTTGCTTTAGAGGGAATGTTGGAACCTGATAAAGTTGAAAGCAGTTTAGGTAAAGCTGAAGTATTAACGCAATTCAAAATTCCTAAGATCGGATTTATTGCAGGTTGTAAAGTAACGGAGGGATTAATAATTAGGAATGGAAAGGCAAGAGTTTTAAGGGAAGGTGAACTTTTGCATGAAGGGCTAATTAATTCCTTAAAAAGACATAAAGACGATGCTAAAGAGGTGAAAGAAGGTCTTGAGTGTGGAATTGGTGTTGATGGTGTTAAAAAGTTTATAGAGGGCGATACAATAGAAGTTTACGAAATCAAAGAAGTAAAACGTAAGCTAGAGTTAAATTGAATTCAAATAAACCTTATAGTCGAGTAGAGAGAATAAATAGACAAGTTCTAGATATCCTAAGCGATGTCATGATGAAAAATATCAACTTAACTCATCTAGGATTTATTACCTTTACAAAAGTAGATGTAGCGCCGGACCTTAGAACTGCAAAGATTTTTTATTCAGTCTTTTCTCCTAGGTCACCGAAAAAGGTTATTGATATAGAGATAAATAAAAAGCAGAAGGCGTTTAAAAAGTTTATGAGTTCTCAATTAACTATGAGATATACACCAGATATTCGATTTATTTTGGATGAAACTCTAGTTTACAGTGAAAAGATAGAGAGGCTATTAAAAGATTCGGATTAAAATTCACTTTTAATGATTTTAAATATATATAAACCAACAGGATCAACTTCCTTTGCTGTTGTTAAGAAAATCAGAGAAATTACCAACGAAAAAGTTGGACACAGCGGCACGCTTGATCCTTTTGCTGAAGGTGTTTTGGTTTTAGGCACAGGTAAGGATACAAAAAAACTAACGAAAATAACAAATGATGATAAATCATATTTAGCCACAATTCAATTGGGGGCGACTACCGATACACTCGATATCGAAAGTAAAATAATTAAAAAAAAAGAAATTCCCATTCTAAATAAAAATGTTATTGAAAATGTATTGAAATCATTTCTTGGCGAAAGTGCACAAACTCCGCCGATGTATTCTGCAAAAAAAATTAATGGTAAGAAACTATATGATCTTGCTAGAAAAAATATTTCCGTTAAAAGAACCCCAACTAATATCACAATAAAGAATATCGAACTTCTTGAATTCAAATGTCCATTTATTAGGTTTTCTGTTACATGTACGAAAGGTACATACATTAGAGTTTTAGGAAATGATATTGCAGAAAAACTGGGAACTGTTGGATATTTAGTACGATTAATTAGGATTAGAGTAGGGGAACACCTTATACAAGATTCAAAGACTATTGAGAATTTTAGAGATTCATGGAAATCGTTCGAATATTAGATAATTTTAAACCATTGGAAGGTTCCGTCCTTAGTATCGGGTCTTATGATGGTATTCATAGAGGGCACCTTGAAATTGTATCATCCATCGTTCATCATGGACGCGCTAGAGGTATTACATCTGCCCTAATTACATTTGAGCCTCATCCTCGTCACATACTAGACAAAAGAAATAAAAAATTACCAATGTTAATGCGATTGGAAGAGAAGTTAGATATAATTGAAAAAATAGGAATTGATGTTGTTTATATTATTAATTTTACGAACTCATTTTCTAAAATTACTGCTATTGACTTTTTAGATAAAATTGTTGTGCCATATTTCAATCCAGAATGTATTATTATAGGCTATGACCACCATTTTGGTCACAATCGAGAAGGTGGGCCTGATTTTTTAAATGAATATTGTAAAAGAAATACAATTGATATTGAAGTTGTGAAACCTGTTTCGGATGATGGGCATAATATTTCTAGTACTAGGATTAGAGAACTTATTAATAATGGGTTTGTACGTAGAGCGAATTTTGAATTGGGATCGGTATATGGATTTAATGCCAAAGTGGTCAAAGGAGCAGGAAGAGGGAAAGAATTGAATTTTCCAACTGCCAATGTCATTCCTCTTCATGAAAATCAACTTATGCCTAAATCTGGAGTGTATTTCATAAGGGGAAGGTTTATTGGGCAAAATGCGTTTGGAATGTGTAACTTTGGAGTAAGACCTACCTTTGAAGAGAATGACCTTGTTATGGAAATTCACTTTTTCCTTAAAGAGTCATCTGAATTATACGGAAAAGAAATAAGAGTAGAGTTTTTAGAAAGAATAAGGGATGAAAAGAAATTTCCCTCCCCTAAACATTTAATTAAACAGTTGAACAAAGATAAGCAAAAATGCCTTGAACTAAAAGGTAAGTACGAATAGGAGTAAAATATGCCTATCACTAATGTAGAAAAACAAGAATATATTAAGAAGTTTGGTAAAGATTCAAAAGATACAGGATCATCCGAGGTACAAGTGGCGATTCTTACTCATAGAATTAGAGAATTAACCGAACATGCTAAGGTACATAAGAAAGACCATCATACTCGCAGAGGATTGGTGCATTTAGTTTCCAAAAGGAAAAAGCTTCTTAAGTATCTAATGCGCTCGAACGCCGAGTCTTATGTCAGTTTAATAAAAGAGTTATCAATTAGAGGATAATTAGATTAACTCACAGAATAAAGAAGAAAGAAGAGTGAAAATGCAAACAAAAGAAAAGATGATCGCTGGAAAGACAATGCGATTAGAGACAGGCAGAGTAGCCCGTCAAAGCAATGGTTCAGTTTTAGTAACCTATGGAGAAACCACCGTCCTTGCAGCTGTAAATGCTGCTAAAGAGGCTAGAGAAGACATAGATTGGTTTCCCTTGCAAGTAGAATATAGAGAGAAACATTATGCTGGAGGAAAGATACCAGGAGGGTTCTTTAAAAGAGAAGCAAGACCTGCTGAGCATGAGGTCTTGACTAGTAGAGTCACTGATAGACCTATCCGCCCTCTATTTCCGAAAGGTTTTAAAAACGAGACTCAGGTCATAATAACAGTTTTACAAAGTGATGGAGAAAATAATCCAGATGTATTAGCTGGAGTAGGAGCCTCGGCTGCCTTAATGACTTCAACAATACCATGGAATGGACCTATTGCCACTGTAAGGGTAGGTAGGCTCGATGGAAAATATGTTATTAATCCGACAAGAATTGAACTAGAAGATTCTGATATGGAAATGGTTGTCTCTGGAAACAATGAGACAGTCGTGATGGTTGAAGGAGAAGCTGACTGTATTTCTGAATCAGAAATGTTAGAGGCATTAAAACAAGCTCACAAAGTCATTAAAGAGATTATTGACCTTCAAAATGAATTGGTCGATATGTTGGATATCAAGAAAGATGAGGTAGTAATCATAGAACCTGATGGTACAATCGTAGCAGAGATTGATAAACAAATTGGAAATCAAGTCGATGAAATAGTCAAAATAGTTGATAAACAAGAAAGGTCTAGTGCAAAAGATAATTTGGTTTCTACAATCCTTGATGAACTAGAAGACTCATTTCCGGATGATGAAAATACTATTAAATCAATAATTGATGATCGATTTAAAGCGGGTTTTCGCGAGCAAATACTAGCAACAGGCTTTCGTAGCGATGGTCGTTCTACAACTGATATTCGTGATATTTCCATTGAACCTGGTTTATTACAACGGACGCATGGTTCAGCATTGTTTACGCGTGGTGAGACTCAGGCCTTGGTTGTTACAACACTTGGCTCAAAGAGTAGTGAGCAAATAGTTGATAGTATGGATGATGATTACAAAAAAAACTATTATCTTCATTATAACTTCCCACCATATTGTGTTGGTGAGACTGGTAGAATTGGATTTACATCAAGACGTGAAATAGGCCATGGAAATCTTGCCCAGAGAGCAATTAAACCAGTTCTTCCTGAATACGATGATTTTCCATATACCATAAGAATAGTATCAGAAATTATGGAATCAAATGGCTCTTCCTCAATGGCGTCAGTATGTGGAGGAAGTTTATCATTGATGAATGCTGGTGCTCCTCTTAAGGGCCATGTTGCTGGAATAGCCATGGGACTTATAACAGATGGTAAACGTCATGCTATTCTTAGTGATATTCTTGGTATGGAAGACCACCTAGGAGATATGGATTTCAAAGTTGCTGGTTCTGAGGAAGGCATAACAGCCATTCAATTAGATCTTAAAATTGAGGGGCTATCTTTTGAATTAATGGAGCAAGCTCTTGATCAGGCTAAACAAGGCAGATTACATATTCTTCAAAAAATGAATGAGGTCCTACCTGAGGCAGATGAAATATCTCAGTATGCACCAAGAATAATGTCTGTGAATATTAATCCTGAGAAAATTGGAGCACTCATTGGCCCTGGTGGAAAAAACATAAAGAGAATCATTGAAGATACAGAATGTGAGGTAAATGTAGATGATGATGGACTCGTAACAATTGCAGGTGCAAACACTGTTAAGTGTGAGGAAGCAATGGAAATGGTCAAAGCAATCACATTTGAACCTGAGGTAGGAATGGAATTTGATTCAAAAGTGACTAGACTTATGTCTTTTGGTGCATTCGTTGAATTTGCTCCTGGTCGTGAAGGCATGGTCCATATATCGGAATTAGAATGGCACAGAGTCGAGAAAGTTGAAGACGTTTTGAAGACTGGTGATGCTGTTAAAGTTAAACTTATCAAAGTGGATGATCAAGGCAGGCTAGATTTTAGCAGAAAAGCACTACTTGAGAAACCTGAAGGTTACGTAGAGAGACCTAGAAAACCTCGAAATAGCGGAGGTCGTAGCGGAAACAGACCTTTTAAGAAAAAGCGATTCTAGATAAGTTAACCAGTTAGTAAAAAAATAACGGTGAAATCGCAATTAACCTATGGCCTTTTCACCGTTTTTTTTTGCTATTGCCGTTTTATATATGAAAATTTCAAATCATTTTAAAAATAGAAATCCATCAGCTATTAGAAGTGCGCAGATATTATTTTCAAAGCGTAAGGATATTGATGACATAAAGGTTGTTAATATGGCTATCGGTAACATCTCTCTGCCAATGTATCCAGCAATGCTAAAGAGGTTAAAGAGTTTAGGGGTAAGTCGATTATCTGATGGTGTTGTAAAATATACTCAAACAGTTGGTACAAAAAATGCAAGAAATGCTTTTTTAAATATTCTTTCAGCAGAGGGTTTTGATACATCAGGTATTTTTAGCTTAGTCACCGACGGAGGGTCAGCTGCGATGGAACTAATGTTATTAGGTGTATGTGGTCCAGGTTCCAAAAGACCTTTTCTTTTTTTAGACCCTACGTATACTAATTATAAGGATTTTTCTAATCGTCTTTTAATACCAACCATTTCGACCAATCGAATCTTTAATGATAAAGGTGAATTTTCAAATTTAGAAATTGATGAAATTGAATCATTGATCGTAGAAAATAAACCAGCCGGATTGTTAGTTATTCCATATGATAATCCTACTGGTCAATATTTACCAATTAAGGTACTCTGTAAATTGGGGAAACTTGCAGTTAAGCATGATATTTGGATAGTCAGTGACGAAGCATATAGATCACTAGCATATTCAAGTAGTTCAATATCTAGTATCTGGTCACTAAATGAGTCAAATGTCAAGGGGATCACTGGTAGGCGCATTAGTATAGAGTCTGCTTCAAAGGTCTGGAATGCCTGTGGCCTTAGAATTGGAGGTCTTTTAACAGATAATCAGGAGTTTCATGATAGCGCAGTGTCTGAATATACAGCAAATCTTTGTGCTAATACTTTAGGACAAGAAATATTCGGTGTTTTATCATCTGAGCCTCATAAAAAGATACTTGAATGG
>NZWG01000046.1 GCA_002698235.1 Fidelibacterota bacterium
CAGCAAGAACAACAGCAAGACCAACAGCAAGATCGACAGCAAGATCGACAGCAAGATCAACAGCAAGATCAACAGCAAGACCAACAGCAAGACCAACCAAAAAAAACTGATAAGCAAAAAGAAGCTGAAGCAATATTAAATGCGCTGAAAAATCAAGAAAAGATCAATCAAAAATTTCAAATAAAAAAGGCAAGGTCTAAGAAGATGGAGAAAGATTGGTAGCTCGTCCATTGATAGCAATCATCTTTGTTTCTCTGATTTCAGCTGAATCAATTCAAATATCTGTTGATAAAAACAAATTAGAGGAAGGTGAAGTATTACAATTAAATATTCAGGTCATTGATGGTGAAGATTTTGCTAAAGTTGATTTAGGTCCATTAGAAACAGATTTTGAAATTGTAAATGGTCCATCTCAGCAGAATAATATACAATGGACCAATGGTAAAATGAATAGTACCAAAACACTGTCTTGGACCTTGTTGCCTAAGAAGAGTGGTAATTTAATTTTACCAGCACTATCTGGCTCAGTTGGGAAGAAAAAATTCAAGGGAGAAAAAATTCTCATTAAGGTTGGTAAAGTTAATAATGATGGTCTTACTGATGTCTTTATTTCTGGTGAGATCGATAAATCGAATGTTTACTTAGGCGAGCAAGTGACTCTGACCTATAAACTTTACAAGAGAGTCGATATAAATATAGCTGGAATTGATCAATTCCAAATGCCTGATTTCAAAGGTTTTTGGACTGAAGAACTATTTTCACCACAAAGGTTACAGTATCAATCTAAAGAAGTCATTAAGAAAGGAATTAGGTATCAAGTTGCTATTCTAGGCCAAAGAGCATTGTTTCCAATAGCTTCGGATAAACATGAAATACCACCTGTTAAAATAAAAGTTCAGATAGAAGTTAAAAAAAAGAAACGGCGTAGAGACCCTTTCTTTGACCCATTTTTTGACTCATTTCTTTCAGAAACAAAAACGCGCATATTATCTACAAATATTAAAAAAGTAAAAATAATCGAATATCCTAAACCCAGGCCAAATGACTTTACTGGTGCTGTAGGTTCATTTCAGTTAAGCGCAACTATAGATAGAGACACCGTAAAAGCTAATGAGGGATTGACTTTAAGAATTCTTCTTGAGGGTACGGGCAATATCGGACTGTTCTCATTGCCTGAAAATAGTTTTCCGGAATATTTAGAAGTCTTTCCTCCAACTGAAAATTTTGAAAAAGATGCTTTTCGTAATCAAATTTCAGGTAAACAATTGTGGGAGTATGTTCTGATACCTAGAAAAGAGGGTCCATTAGTAATCCCGGGAATGAAAATGTCTACTTTTGATTCTAATAAAAGAACGTGGAAACGTATTCAAACTGATCCAATCAAAATATTAGTATCTCCAAGTGATAATATTTATCCAAAAGATATGGGATTTCAAAAGAAGGAATTAGAGTTAATAGGTCAAGATATTCGATATTTTCATAATGCACAATCAAAATTATTTGATAAAGGAATAAAGAAATACAATATAATATTTCTGACATATTTTTTATCAGCTATTATTTTATCATTCCCACTTTTATTGACCACTTTCACTGGTTATCGCTTGTCTACTGCAGATGATAGAAGGTCAAATAACGCGCTACGCATGAGTTTGAAAAAATTGGTCAATGATTCTAATAATGATCCATTTGAATTAGCAAATAAAGCGTTTTGCCAATATCTCAAAGATAAATTATTGCTTCGTAGTAAGAACCTAGATCCAATCTTAGTAAAAAGCATTATGATTGATAAGGTTACTAAAGATATTTGTAAAGAATTAGTAGATCTCCTCATAGTATGTGACCAAGGTAGATATTCGCCCCAAGCTGTCAATAAAAAAGATACCGTTATCAATGAAATGAAGGTATTGCTTAAGAAAATTGATAGAGAAATGACATTAAATATACTTTAATAATGATTTTTATAATATCAAATGGATTTTGTGGCAAAGTAGAGGACATGTTCAAAAAAGGAAACGAGGAAATGGTCGCAGAAAATTACAAAGAGGCAATTGAAGTATATGAATCTATCTTGAACCTTGGATATGAGAGTAGTGAGCTCTACTATAATCTTGGAAATGGATATTTTCGATTAGAATTAATTGGCAATTCTATTTGGGCCTACATGAATGCATTAGATATGGCACCAAGAAATAGGGACATCGCTTATAATCTTTCCATTGCAACTGTACGAACTATTGATCGAATAGAAATGCCTAATGCGCAGATATTTTTGAAAGTTTATAGATCAATAAAATCATTTTTGACAGTTTATGAATGGTTTTTACTTGGGGGTATTTTAGTGATTTTATATTCATTATTCTCTATAGGTATAAAATTTGGATTGATTGAAGGAAAAATATCAAAACTAATTTCAACACTATTAATTTTATCAGTAATGACTACGAATATTATTGCAATGGATCGGTATTTAGAAAAACAAAGAAGAAAAGCTGCAGTTATTATTTTGAATGGTGTTGATGCATACTCTGGACCATTTTATGGAAGTAATTCTTTAATATTTCAAATTAATGAAGGAAGTATAGTTGATGTCTTCAATGAACAAAAAGATTGGTCAGAAGTTGTTCTAATTGATGGAAAAAAAGGTTGGATACCGTCACATTCAATTAGGTTATTAAGATGAGATTTATCATTTTAGTTTTATTGCTGCAAAACTTTTTATTCTCCCAAGATTCATTATTTTGGTTTGATATGAGCAAAGTTCGAGATCCAATTCCAACTACTCCGATGGTTATAGATAAAATTTTTGGTACATCTCAATTAAAAATGATTGATTCGTTAAGGGGGATTCAAGTTTCAACTAAGGAAGGATATAGGTTGCAATTATTTGAATCTTCAACTGTCGATGAAGCTAAAAAGGTGATGGCTAAGTTTGGTAAATCTTTAAAAGATACTTTGTATTTAGTTTTTGATGCACCTTTATATAAAGTTCACTACGGTGATTTTGTGACAAAAAATCAAGTAGAAGATGTAAAGATAAAATTGAGAAAGAAAGGTTTTAAAAATATATGGATTGTTAGAAGTCGTATTAATCAAAAAATAATATCTACTACAAACAAAAGAGATTTAAATAAAAGATAAATATGGCAGGACATAGTAAATGGGCAAACATACGTCATCGAAAAGGAGCTCAAGATAAAAAACGTGGAAAAATATTTACAAAAATTATAAAAGAAATAACCATATCTGCTCGATTAGGTGGCGGCGAAATTTCTTCAAACCCCAGACTTCGAAAAGCAGTATTTAATGCAAAATCAAATAACTTACCATCAGACAAGATTCAGAGAGCTATAAAAAAAGGTACCGGTGAACTTGAAGGAGTTCTCTATGAAGAAGTAACATATGAAGGTTATGGGCCTGGTGGTGTTGCTATCATGATGGATATAATCACAGATAATAAAAATAGGTCAGTTGCTGAGATAAGGCATATTTTATCTAAATACAGTGGTAATCTTGGAGAAAATGGTAGTGTGTCGTGGATGTTTGATAAAAGAGGCTTAATAATTTTAGCCTCAGCATCGAATGATGAGGATATTGTTTATGAAGCTATTATAGATGCAGGAGCTGAGGATTTTCAACTAAGTGAAGATATTTATTTAATTTCAACTGGCAAAGATAATTTGATGGAAGTGAGAGATTATTTAGAAGATCTTGGATATGATGTTAAATCTGCAGAAATTGATATGGTGCCTAAGGCAACACAAAAATGTAATGATAAAGAATCAGATTTAAATTTGAAATTACTTGATGCCTTAGAAGATAATGAAGATGTAAATAAACTCTATACTAATTTTGAACCTAATTAATTCCATAATGCCCAAACTTATCAAATGAGAATATTAGGTGTGGACCCAGGAATCTCTATTACTGGTTTTAGCATCATAGAATCGAATAGGAACCAGTCATCTCTTTCTGCTTATGGTACAGTCAAACCAAATCAAAAAGATAGTTTACCTAAACGATTAAACTATCTATTTGAAGAGATGAATAAAATTTTAGATCAATTTAATCCTGATATCCTTTCTGTAGAGGACGCATTTTATAGTAAAAATGTAAAATCAGCCATGGTCTTAGGCCAGGCACGAGGAGCTATAATCCTAGCTGCTGCTCAAGCAAATATTCCTATCTTCGAATTTGCACCAAGGAAGGTAAAAATGTCAGTTTGTGGCAATGGCGCAGCATCAAAAGAACAAGTAGCATATATGGTAACTAAAATCTTAAAACTAAAAGTTCAACCAAAACCACTAGATGTATCAGATGCTATGGCAGTGGGTTTGTGCTATATTAATCAGAGTAAATTTTATGATTGATCAAATAAATGGGACAATAATTGGTAAATATGATTCCTATGCTTCTATAATAGTAGCAGGTATTGGGTTTAAAATAAATATGTCAATCAATGGTCTTAGGTCATTACCCGAACAAGGTAAAGATGTAAAAGTTTATACTTATTTACATGTTAGAGAAGATATTCTAGAACTCTATGGTTTTTATGATTCAATTGAAAGGAATACGTTCCATTTATTAACCTCTATCAGTGGAATAGGTCCAAAACTTGCGTTGACGATTCTATCTGGTATTGAACCAGAAAAGTTAAAAGATAGGGTTATTAATGGGGATGTCGCATCTCTGACAAAAATATCAGGTGTTGGAGCCAAGACTGCAAAGAGAATAATCATTGAATTGAAAGAAAAATTTATAAAATCTGAGGATTTATCACTTGGTATCAATGAAAAGTCCCACTCTAATTCAAAAATATATACAGATACTGTTGATGCACTTGTCTCTTTAGGCTACAAGAAAACCCGTGCAACTAGACTTTGTAAGGAACTTGAAGAAAAGGGAGAATTAAAAGGTGAATTGGAACTGGTGATAAAGAAAGCATTGCAATTATTAATGTCGTAATGATTTTAAGTAAAAACTTAAATCATCTAGGAACTGAAACAGCATTTGCAGTTTCTAAAGAGGCTAAAGCCGTATTTCAGAGTGGGAAAAAAATCTATCCATTTCATCTTGGAGACATAAATATGAAAACTCCAATGTCTATTCGCGAAGCAACGATTAGATATATGAATGATAATAAAAATGGTTATTGTCCCTCTGAAGGAGTAGCGAGACTTAGAGAAATGCTTGCATATGATATTGGAAAAAAGAGAAATGTTAATTATGAAATAGATAATGTAATTATACAGCCAGGTGGCAAGCCAACAATCTGGAAATTTCTTGCAACTGTTATGAATAAAGGGGATGAAGTTTTATATCCAAATCCAGGATACCCGATCTATGAATCCCAAATTCGTTACCAGGGTGGGGTGCCCATTCCATATGGTTATGTTGATACTGGAAGTGGATTTAAAATAGATATTGATAAACTAATTTCATCGATTACACCGAAAACAACAGCTTTGATCTATAATAATTATCAAAATCCAGTTAGTGCATCCTCATCAAAAGAAGAGATTGAATTACTAGCGAAATTGTGTATTGAAAATGATCTTTGGGTTTTGAGTGATGATGCATATTATGAGATAAGGTATTCGGATACGCCTCCATTATCTATAGCCGCAATTCCAGGTATGCGAGAAAGGACAGTCATCTTGTATACTTTCTCAAAAAGATTTGCGATGACTGGATGGAGAATAGGTGCATCTGTTGGTCCAAAACAAATAATAAAGCAAATTACCAGATTGAATATTAATGACGAATCGTGTACTAATCATTTTATTCAATGTGCACTAGCTGACGCTTTAGATGGTATTGATGCTGAAGCAAAGGTTATTCTTTCTGAATTAAAATATAGAAGGGACCTTAGTGTGAAATACTTAAACTCTATTGCAGGATTATCATTGCCAACCCCAGATAGTACCTTTTATTTATTTATCAATATTACAAAGTTAATGAACAATAAAGGTTATGACGATTTGGAACAATTTAGAATTGATGCATTAAATAGTACAGGAGTCTCTTTTTGTACCAGAAATCATTTTGGTACCCCACGAGCAAATGAAAAGCTAAAATATATAAGGTTCGCATATTCAGGGATTAATGAGAGTAATATTAAAGAGGGTTTAACCAAATTTAAAAACTGGGTCGAGAATTAAAATGGATGGCCTTAAAACGCCTCTTCATAATGTGCATAAATCTCTTGGNGGTAATATGGTATCATNTGCAGGGTATCTGTTACCTACTCACTACTCTAGTATAAATCATGAGCATGATGTTGTAAGGTCAAAAGCTGGATTATTTGATGTTAGCCATATGGGTGAGTTTATCATTTCAGGAAATGATGCTGAATTATTCTTGCAAGAGNTAACAATTAATGATTTANGTTCATTNGANGTAGGGCAAGCTCAATATACAGCNATGTGTTATGGAGATGGTGGTATTGTTGATGATATAATTTTATACAAATTTAAAAATAAATTTATGCTGGTTGTAAATAGCAATAATATTGAAAAAAATTTTAAATGGATTAATAACAACCTAAAAGGCAATGTTAAGCTAAAAAATGTAAGCAATCATACAGGGCTATTGGCAATACAGGGACCACAATCTAGAGATATTCTACAATTACTGACCAATACAGATTTAAATTCAATTAAGTTCTATAATTTTGTTGTTGGAAAAGTAAATGGAGTAAAATCAATTATTTCGCGAACAGGATACACAGGAGAATTAGGTTATGAATTATATATCGATTCTAACTTTGTTGGTGATATATGGAATAAGCTTTTAGATATAGGCTCTTCTCATGGTTTAGAGCCTGTTGGTTTAGGCTGTAGAGACACACTCCGGCTGGAGATGAAATACCCTCTTTACGGAAATGATATTGATGAAAATACAAATCCAATCGAAGCAGGATTAGGCTGGATTACAAAATTAGACAAAGAATCTTTTATCGGGAAAAAAGCAATTATTGGTTTAAAAAATAACATTCAGAGACGTTTAGTTTGTATTGAAATGAAAGAAAAGTCTATACCTAGAAAAGGGTATTTGGTATATAGGAATAATAATCTAGTAGGTAGAATTACCAGTGGAACAATGAGTCCATCATTAGGTATAGGTATTGGGGTAGGTTATGTTAATCTACAAGATACAGGAATAGGTACAGAAATAGATATAGAGATTCGAGGAAAAAGAAAAAGAGCGAAAATAGTAAAATCACCATTTTATAAAAATGGTTCCTTAATGAAATAAAATATANTTAATTACTTTCAAAGAGTTTCGTCTTCAAAAATTGTACAATTAATCGTATAATTGGNACTAACATGTCCACATATCAAAAGTAAAATTTCATGGAGAATGAACGTCGTTTAGAAATACTCGGTATTCTTATAATTGCACTGTCTATATTTATCTTGGTCAGTCTTTTAGGATATAGCCCAAGCGAAGAACCTTCATTATCCCCAAATATCCAGATTGATAATCCCATGGGCATTTTTGGGTTGTTTATCTCATACTTATTTATAAAAAAAGGTTTTGGTTATNTTACTATAATTATNCCGNTANTAGGATTAGTTTGGGGNTGGTTTCTTTTTGCNAAAAAANAATTAGAACAATTAATTCGAAGTTCGATTTATATNTNTTNGGCAATGATTATAGTTTCAATAACTATAGCGGTATTAAGTATTTTGATTTTAGAAGAATCGCCTACTAGATATTTCNTATCTGGTCAAATTGGCGGTAACCTTGGCGAATTCTTTNTAGACTGGTTTAAATTGTGGGGAACTTTAATTTTCCTAGTAGCAGGTTATCTCATANTAATTCGTGGTTATTTTAATATTGACCTATATGCGCCTTTTAAAANAGCCAAAATAAAATGGCTTGATTTGAAAACAGANAAAAATGCTTATAAAGAAAGAAAAGAGAAAGANGATGCTAAGCGAAAACATACCCAAGAATTAAAAGCTAAAATAGACACCAAAAAAGAAATAGAAGATTCAAGTAGTAGTAATATGAATGCAAATAAAAAGACTGATGAGAAGTCTATTTTANTAAAGGATCTTGAACAAGGCAACTTAGACCAAACTCCAACNGAACCAGAATTGTCTGAAAAGCAAGAAAACTCTCTTTCTTACAATGAAGAAATAGAAACCTCAACCAAAGAGCAAAAACTAGATAATGCTGAGGTAGTTTCAGATGTAGAAAACTCTAATCAGGAAGACCTTAACATAGAAGAAATCATAGAGGCTGAAGAGGTTGACATAGATGGCATTGAAGATAGGAAAAAACCAAAAAGGAAATATCAACTGCCCTCATCAGAGTTGCTTGAAAATCCAGTAAATGTCTCTGATAATCTCAGTAGAGATGAGTTAGTAGAACGTGCTAATTATTTAACACAATCAATGTCTACATTTGGTGTTGAAGGGAAGGTCGTTAATGTGCATCCAGGTCCAATCATAACTTTATTTGAAGTTGAACCAGCGGAGGGTGTTAGAGTAAATAAATTTGTTCAACTCGCTGATGATCTTGCGAGGGTGATGGAGGCAAGCAGTGTTAGAGTAATAGCTCCGATACCCGGAAAATCTTCGGTTGGTATTGAAATACCAAACCGAAATCCNGCAACGGTTTATTTTAAGTCTGTNGTAAATAGTCCAGAGTTTGCTGAGGCTGAATCCCTTCTTACTCTTGCAATAGGAAAAACAACTTCAGGAGAAATAAGTACTCTTAATTTAGCCAAGATGCCNCATCTACTAATTGCAGGGACNACGGGTTCNGGTAAATCGGTATGCATAAATACAATAATTTGTTCTGTGCTTTATAGTTCTACCCCTGATGAGGTAAAGTTTGTGATGATAGACCCTAAAAAAGTTGAAATGACACTTTATAAAAAANTAGAAGGTTACCATCTTCTTAAGATGGAAGATATTAAAGAGCCTATTATTACCTCNGTTGATAATGCCATCTTAGCATTGCGTGCACTCGAAAAAGAAATGGATAGNAGGTATAATGTGCTTGCAGATGCAGTAGTGCGAAATATTAGCGAGTATAATGCGAAAATGAAAAAAAATGATGACCCAATTATGCCATATATTNTTCTTGTTGTTGATGAGCTAGCGGATTTAATGATGCTCTCAGCTAAGGATGTAGAAGCTCCAATCGCTAGATTGGCACAANTNTCAAGGGCNGTTGGTATTCATTTGGTTATTGCGACTCAAAGACCATCTGTTGATGTTATCACTGGAGTTATAAAAGCTAATTTCCCTTCAAGAATTGCTTTTCAAGTTGCAAGTAAAATTGATTCAAGAACAATTATTGACCAGCCAGGGGCAGATAAATTAATTGGCCGGGGTGATATGCTGCATTTAGGTACTGGTAGCTCAGATGTTTTTAGAATGCATAATGCGTTCTTATCTCTTGAGGAGATAGAGGCAGTAATGGAGCATGTATCAGGACAGCCCATGCCAGACGAAATCATTCTACCTTCTGTTCGTGAGGCCCAGCTTTCAGAATTTGGAGCAGAAAGTGGAGATAGCGCAAATGATGAATTATTTAATGATGCTGTTTCACTGGTTGTTACTCATCAACAAGGTTCAATATCGTTACTTCAACGTCGTCTAAAAGTAGGCTATTCTCGTGCTGCAAGGTTAATTGACCAGATGGAGCAAACNGGTGTNGTAGGNCCNTTTACTGGGAGTAAGGCNAGAGAAGTATTNGTTGATGAAACATATTTAGAAATGATAAGGGATTCATGATTAGTGAAAACAATCATNTACCTNAGCTTATTTTNNTCTTACNTATGCGGAGGACAAANNCCATATCANAAATTTCAAACTTATATGAANGNAAATGAGGGNNATTTACTAAATATTAAAATTTCTCAAAGNCANATAAATCAACATTTNAATTCAGCTGGAACCTTATATTATTTTCAAAATAAAGANTATNTNTTTGATTCAATNAAAGAAAGAATAACATATAAAAANGGCACAATTAAGACAGTTAACAAGGTNGAAAAGCAAATCATTTATGATTCTGACATTGAAAATAATCTAAATATCTTTGATTTATTTTCTTTTAAAGAAAATCGCATTGAAATAAAAGATTCATTTATCGAAAATGAGATGCAAATAATTATATTCTCTTTAGATGATTGGGGTATAAATGCTAAAATGTGGACAAATCCAATTACGGGTAAACCTAAAAGAATTTTAATCAATCTATCGGTTGATGAATCAATATCATTAGATATAATTTCATCAAAAATTGCTTCTAAAATGGAAGTACCTATCATCGATGTAAATGATTACGAAATAATAGATCTTCGTGAGTAAATATTCCAAACTAGCTTTTATAGGTGCCATAAGTATAATTGGCCTTTATGTTGCTTTTAAGGGCGAGAACTTAGATGAATTAGCTTTTCATTTGTCACGAATCGATTTAATTGGTGTGTCAATAGCGTGTTTCTTACTGGTGTTTAGCTGTGTAGTTAGGGCATATCGTTGGCAATTACTATTAGAACCCTTTGACAGGGTTCCATTGAAAAGTGTTTTTTCATCAACAATGATTGGATATTTTGGTAACGGTATCTTAGCATTCAGACTAGGAGAGTTATTAAAAGCCCATTCAGTTGCAAAAAATACAAGCATGAATACCATGCAGGCATTTGGTACGGTAATTATTGAAAGATTACTAGATGTCACCGTAGTTGTAACAGTATTTATTATTCTAATTCCTTGGTTTCCATTTAATGATATTTACCTTAGATATAGTGCTTTGGGTTTCACCATTGTTACTTTTATTTTGGTTGCTATTTTATACATCATTTTGCATTTTGGATTAATTGAAAGATTAAGAAATATTAGATGGTTCTCTTCAAGTCTTGGAGCAATTATATTTGAAATGATGAATAAAACTTCTCAGGGATTGAATACATTGAGTAGAAATAAAGGTTTTGGGAAAATAATTATAACTAGTATAGCCTTGTGGGGAATTTATTATATTGAAACAATAATACTAGTTAGGTCCTGTAATTTAAATTTAGAATTAATTGAAATAGGAATTTTATTGGTATTGGGAAGTATTGCATTTGGTATTCCAGCACTACCAGGATCTGCCGGTACTTACGATGCTGGAGTAAAGTATAGCTTGGTAATTGCATTTAACATTAGCACTGCTAAGGCTTTAAACTACGCAGTAGTCTCACATTTCGTTGCATATTTTCCACTATTAATTATTGGTTTTTTTTATTTTTTAGTTAGTAATACAAAAATTAATGATGTTAAAAATATTGAGATTAGTAAATGAAAAATTATGACTGCATCTTTTTAGATCGTGATGGTACAATTAATTTTGATCCTGGCTATATAAGTTCTATCAACGATTTTTATCTATTTGATTTTGCCATACCAGCATTGAAGAAAATGGCAAAATCAGGCAATAGATTTTGCATAGTAACAAATCAGTCTGGAGTTTCTAGGGGATTGATTAAGAAAAAAAAATTGAATAAAATACATAATTTTATTAAAGAACAATTTAAGAAAAATCAAATTCCACTGTTAAGCATATACTCTTGCTTTGATCACCCAGATAACCCCTCTGGAAGGAGAAAGCCAGGCCCAGGTATGTTTTTTGAGGCTAAAAATGATTTTAATTTGGATTTAACAAATTGTTTAATTATTGGTGATTCGTATATAGATATAAAAGCTGGTTTAATGTTAGAAATGGATACAATGTTAGTTCTGACTGGTAATGGTGAGAATGCAGCTAGATGCCTTGCTGGAGATGAAACTCCAACGTACATTGTCAAAGATTTGTTTCAAGGAGCAAAAAAACTATGCCTCTGAAAATAGGAGTCTTAATGGGTGGCCCAGGTGAAGAAAGAGATGTGTCTATTGCTACTGGCAATGCAGTTACAAAAGCTTGTATCGAAAATGGGTTTCATGTAGCTGAATTTTCATTTAGAAAAAATTATAAGAAATATTTAGACCCTATGATTAAACAAGATATTATCTTTAATGCGCTGCATGGTGGTTTAGGCGAAAACGGTATAATCCAATCTTGGTTTGATGAAAATGATATAAAATATACAGGATCGGGGCCTTCATCTTCTGCTCTGTGTATGGACAAGGCAAAATCTAAGGATATAGCAAAGAGTAATGGAGTACTAACACCAAAGTGGCAACTAATTTTCAACAAGGAAGAAGAGATAAAAATTAAATTACCTTTTGTTGTAAAGCCAAATGATCAGGGTAGCACAGTAGGTCTCTCAATTGTTCAGAGCGATATAGGGATTAAATCAGCAATTGAAAAAGCATTTCAATATGGTGAAGAGGTAATTATTGAAAAATTCATCTCAGGCAAAGAGCTTACTATTCCAATTGTTGGTAGTACAGCCCTACCAGTAGTAGAGATAAAACCTTCTAATGAATTCTATGATTATGAATGCAAATATACTCCTGGAATGAGTAAATATGTTTGTCCAGCAGAATTGGATAGTAGTATTGTCAGTTTAATTGAGTCTAATACAAACATACTTTTTGAGGCTTTTGGTTGTAGTGTCTATGCTAGAGCAGATTACATATTAGATAATTCTGGTCAAGCCTATTTTCTAGAAATGAATACTTTACCTGGGATGACCTCTACAAGTTTAGTTCCTAAATCAGCTAATGCGTCTGGAATTGCATTTGTAAAATTAATTTCTGATATAATTAACCTTAGTTTGTAAATGAAACTGCAGCTTTATAATTCATATTCAAGGGAAAAAGAGCAATTCAAGCCAATTGTAGAGGGCCAAGTTGGCATGTATACCTGCGGTCCTACGGTATATGATTTTTCTCACATAGGTAACTTCAGAACATTTATGTTTGAAGATCTATTAAAAAGGTGGTTAATGCATGTTGGTTATGATGTAAAGCATATAATGAATATAACTGACATTGATGATAAGACCATTAAAAGGTCTAGGGATGAAGGAGTAGATTTAAAAACTCTTACAGATCTTTATACTAAATATTTCATTAATGATCTGGAATGGCTCAAAATTCTACCTGCTGATAATTATCCGAGAGCAACAGGGTCTATTGATAGAATGATTGATATGATTAAAGTTTTAATTGAAAAAGGGCATGCATATTGTGAAAAAGATGGATCTGTGTATTTCAAAGTAAATACTTTTTCTAGATACGGTAAGTTAACCAATCTGAAATTGAATAATCAAAAATCAACAAAGCGAATCAATGTAGATGAATATAACAAAGACTCTCCTCATGATTTTGCTCTTTGGAAAGGATGGAAAAAGGAAGATGGTGAAGCAGTATGGGATGCTCCTTGGGGGAAAGGGCGTCCAGGATGGCACATAGAATGCTCTGCAATGAGTAATGAGGCCTTAGGCAAACATTTTGATATTCATTGCGGCGGTGTTGATAACATTTTTCCTCATCATGAGAATGAATTAGCCCAATCTATTTGTGCTAATGATGGAAAATTTGTGAACTATTGGCTCCATTCAGAGTTTTTGTTGGTTGACGGCGGTAAAATGAGTAAATCTCTCAAAAATTTTTACACAATTAATGATCTTAAGAAGGAGGGGTTTAATCCAGAATCCGTTCGATATCAACTGTTATCTGGGCACTATAGGACTAAAATATCCTTTTCGTTAGAAAAAAAGTTAGAAAGCGAAAAACTTATTCGCCGTCTTAATGATTTCAATGCAATGCTACTAAGTAATGGGGCAAATGAGATAGAACACAACCAACTTCCTGAAAGCTATGTTGAATTCTCTAAAGCAATGAACGATGACCTAAATACTCCCAAGGCTTTAGCTGTTTTTTTTTCTTGGATGAAAGATCAAATGAAAACATTAAATACCTCTCATATAACGGCCGACGAATTAGGCAAATCTTGGAATTTTATGAGTATTTTCAATGATATATTTGCTTTTATCAGAGAAGATAAATTAGAATTGCCCAAAAATGTCAAGAAACTTGTGAATCAAAGAAGAATTGCTCGGGGTGATAAGGATTGGGTTCTTTCAGATGACCTTAGAAATCAAATTTTTAAAGAAGGTTGGTTGATTGAAGATACGCCTGATGGGCAAAAGGTAAAAAAGTTGTAGGTTGTACCAATAATTATTTATTGTCATACTTAAAATTACTGTTGTTATTATTTTAATTATATAATTAAGTTCACAGGCTGTGCACTAAGGTATATCGTCTTCGTAGTCTGATGATTAGTTCAAATTATAAGTTAATTACTTGGAAAATATCAGGCCAAGTAATTGATTCAGTTTATGAACGCCACCGTAGCTCAGTTGGTAGAGCAACTGATTTGTAATCAGTCGGTCGGAGGTTCGAGTCCTCTCGGTGGCTCGCTGATTTGGTTTTTGAAAAATTATGATTTCGGGGGAGATGCCCGAGCGGCCAAAGGGAGCAGACTGTAAATCTGCCGGCGTATGCCTTCGGAGGTTCGAATCCTTCTCTCCCCACCGTTCGCGAGTGTAGTTCAATGGTAGAACCCCAGCCTTCCAAGCTGGTGATGTCGGTTCGATCCCGATCACTCGCTCGAGTTGC
>NZWG01000047.1 GCA_002698235.1 Fidelibacterota bacterium
TAGACGACTCTTACACACTGCTTCATCCTTTTGATTTGTTATGTTTATATCCCAGACCTGGATGGTTCTTCCAATCCTTATGGGCGTCGCTTTCCCATAGACCCATCCACTTTTTACTGCCTTGAGATGGCTAGAGTTAAGCTCAATTCCAACTACGGAATATTGCTCTAGATCAACTTGGTTTCCTGCTCCTAGACTCCCGAGTGTTTCTGCAAATGCTGCGCTGGCCCCACCATGTAAAAGTCCAAACGGTTGTTTCGTTCGTTCATCAACAGGCATTCTACCAGAGATATATTTATCCCCAAGATCAGTTATCTCGATTCCTAGGGTGGAGATCATGGTACCTTTAGATCTATCGCTCACTAGTTTTATTATGCTTTCTTTATCCATTGTTTGAAAATAGTGGTATGGCCTCTAGAAATGCGTCTCCCTCAAGGTTTTGGACCTTTGCCTTTAGAGATTCGATAGTGTCATCTGAATCAACCAGACACCTTTTTTGTATGACAACAGGACCCTTATCTACTTCATCGGTCACAAGGTGAATCGTGCACCCCGTTTCTTTGTCATTGTTTTTTAGTACTTCCTCATGGACATTGGTATCCATTCCACCGGCATATTTTGGAAGGAGGGAGGGGTGAACATTGAGTATCTTTCCTTTCCATTGATTGCAAAACTTGGATGATAAAATCCGCATAAAACCGATCAACAGGATCAATTCAGCATTATGCTCTCTAAGAACCATTGTCATTTCAGAGTCAAAATCTTCCCTATCTTTGTTTCTATGGCTTATAAATACATTTTGTGTATTGTGCGCTTGGGCTCTTTTTAAAATATAGGAATCTTCTTTGTTTGAGATAACAACAGAAACATTTGCGTCTAACTTACCTTCGTCGATCGCATTAAAAATAAATTGAAGGTCTGTGCCATTTGTAGATCCTAGGACACCTATGTTTATCATCTTAATGCGCTCATGTGATCAACCCTTTGTTTTACAAGCTTAGTGGTTCCAATATCCTTTCTATGAAAAAGTGGTCCCTTTACCCGGGAGATCTCCTCTTCAGCAATTTTTTCTGCATCGGAAATAGAATCAGCGATCCCAACAACAGCAACGGTTCTACTGCCTGCTTCAATAAGTCTTTCATTATCTACATCTACTGATGCAAAGAATAAGGAATCTGGGTCTGACACTGATGAAACATCAATGGCCTCTCCTTTTATTGGATCATCAGGGTATCCTTCAGGTACAGCGTACTTGCAAACGGTTGCTTTGTTTTTAAATTTTACACTTAATTCATCAAGCGTTTCAGATTCTATAGCTTTGCATATGTCAATCATGTCAGTCTCTAATAATGACAAGACGTTCATTGCTTCAGGGTCTCCTAGACGAGCATTATACTCAATAAGTTTGACTCCATTTGATGTCGCCATGAAGCCACCATATAGAATGCCTTTGTATCCCTCTCCATATTTGCTTTTCAAAGCTTCTGCTGTTTTTCTATTTATGTTTTTAGCTTGTTCTATATCGTCTGTATTTAGAAAGGGGAGGGAGTGGTCAGCATCTGAATAGGTCCCCATGCCACCTGTATTGGGCCCGGTATCACCTTCGTACGCTCTTTTATGATCTTGAACCGCTGGCATGTGTTTTAATTCATTGCCATCACAAAAGCTCATTAGTGAAAATTCTTCCCCAATAAATTTTTCTTCGATCACAAAGTGCCCACCAGCACCAACCAGCTCTTGACAGTATGCTAAGGCATCATTGGTGGATAATAAATGTTCTCCTGAAACTTTGACGCCCTTTCCACCAGCGAGGCCATCGTATTTAACGACAAAGTCATCTCCTAGTTGATCTAAAAACCCCTCAACTCCCGACATTGATTTGAAAGTCTCATATTTAGGAGAGCCTGGAATCTCAAATTCATTCAGTAGGTCTCTTGCAAAGGATTTTGATGTTTCTATTTGGGCTAGTTTTTTTTGGGGACCAACCACACCTATTCCTAAGTCACCTAAGATATCTGCAACTCCTTCACCTAAAGGGTTTTCTGGTCCTATAATAGCCAATGTGCATTTCATTTCCTTAGCGAACTCCATGATCACTTTTGGGTCGTTGATATTCGCAATTAGAAAATTTGAGCAAAGAGATATTATCCCAGGGTTATTGTTAGACCCAATACAGAATAGTTCCTTAGGCTTATCAGACCTAATAATTGAGCGACATACCGCATGTTCACGAGCCCCGGAACCTACTATTAATATTTTTTCGATATTCACAATGGGAAAGTGCAGCTATCTCAAAGAGTCGATTCTTTTTTGCTCAAGGGCAATTAAGAAGTCGTCAGTAACATTTCCCGCAGAGTATTCTCCAGTAAAAACTGAATCTTCAAACATAGTTATCTTTGGGTTGCCAACGTGTGCAGCCATCTTGAGGTCTTTAAGGTCTTGATATATTAGTTCGTCTGCACCAATGTTCCTTTTTATTTGGGCAATAGTTCGATCGTTTGCAACTAATTCCTTAGTCGCGGGCATGTCTATACCATAGATATTCTGGAATCTAATAGGAGGAGAGGCCGAGGCAAAAAACACTTTTTTTGCACCACTGTTTTTTACCATTTGGATTATTTGTTTTGATGTGTGCCCCCTAACGATGGAGTCATCTACTAACAAAACATTCTTATCTTTGAACTCTATCTCTATTGGATTCAACTTTTGTTTCACTGATCGTTTTCTAAGGTTTTGCCCAGGCATTATGAAGGTCCGACCTATGTACCGATTCTTCATAAACCCCTCTCTATATTTAACACCCAGTTTATATGCCACCTGCATTGCTGCTGTTCTGCTTGTGTCAGGAATTGGGATGACCACGTCAACGTTTAGACCCTTGTGCTCAGTTTTGATTTTTTCTCCTAGCAGGTCTCCCATCCTAAGCCTTGTCTTATGAACAGAAATAGAATCTATGGTGGAATCTGGTCTCGAAAAATATACAAACTCAAACAGACAGGGCATGTGGTCTTTGCCTCTCACAATATTTCTTTTGAATATCTCGCCATCATCCCCAATAATAATGGCTTGACCAGGTGCAACATTAAACAAGACCTCATATCCCAAAGCTGTTAACGCGCTGCTTTCAGAAGCAACCATAATGGACCCGTTCTTTGACCCAAGAGAAAGAGGCCTTATTCCATTTGGATCGCGAAATGCAACAAGGCCAATGCCAGCCACCAGCATTGTAACTGCATACCCTCCTTCGCATTTTGCATAAACTTCTTTAAGAGCCTTGAATACATGTGAGTTGTTTAACTTTCTAAAATTTGTTTTATATAGTTCGTGTGCAAAGAGGTTCAATAAAACCTCTGAGTCTGAATTTGTGTTGAATTGACAAAAATGTGTTTTGGTAAGGTCAGCCCTTATTTTTTCACTATTAATGAGGGTGCCGTTGTGTCCAAGTGTTATGTTTACTGGGTTTGCAGTATGAAATGGTTGTGCCTCACTAACATCATCTGAACCCGCAGTGGGGTATCTAACGTGACCTATGCCTACATTCCCAACAAGATGCGATCGAGCTCCATCATGCTTGAAGGCTTCTGTAACAAGACCAAGCTCTTTGTGTGTATGCATTTTGGACCCATCCCAAGTTGAGATCCCAGCAGCATCTTGGCCTCGGTGTTGTACCTGAATTAGGCCATCGTATATCTCACTGGATACATCTTCGCTCTTATTAAATATGCCTACGATACCACACATTATAATTTTTCAATGATGTCTGAGGCTTTCCCAACGTAAGACTCTGGTCTCAAGCTTAAAAGAGCCTCTTTGTTTTCATCTGATATTTTTAACGATGAAATAAAATCAGTGATCGAGGATTCATTTATCTTTTCGCCTCTCGTAAGGTCTTTTAGTTTTTCGTAAGCATCTAGTTTACCCTCTTTGCGGAGAATGGTTTGTATCGCTTCTGCTAACACTTCCCAGTGCTCGTTGAGCTCAAATTTCATTTTGTTCTTGTTTATTGTTATTCTAGACAGTCCTTTTGAAATACTCTTCAGTGCTAAAAAAGAGTACCCCAATGCCACGCCTTGGTTTCTTAATACAGTTGAGTCCGTAAGGTCTCTCTGCATCCTTGAGATCGGTAGTTTTTGTGCAAGGTGGCTCAATAGAGCATTTGAAAGCCCAAGATTTCCTTCTGCATTTTCAAATTGAATTGGATTGATCTTGTGAGGCATTGTTGAAGACCCAACTTCACCAGCTACTTTCTTTTGAGACAAGATTCCACGACTTACATACATCCAAAGGTCTTGACAAAGGTCTTTTAGAATGGAGTTTATGCGTAAAACCTGATGAAAACTTTCAGCCATACTATCATGTGACTCAATTTGGGTTGTTACTGTATTGGGTTGAAGTCCAAGTGACCTTACAAATTTTGATGTGAACTTCACCCAGTCCATCTTTGGATATGCGCTAGTATGTGCTGACCATGTTCCAGTAGCGCCACTTAACTTTCCTAGAAAAGACTGTTTCTTAATTTGCACCATTTGTCTGTCAATCCTTTTAAACAATACACCAAGCTCCTTTCCAAAGGTGGTTGGTGTTGCTGGTTGACCATGGGTCATGGATAGCATTGGCACTGATCGATACCTTTTAGCCATTGCTTTGAGGTTTCTTTGTAGTTTGGTCAGCATTGGTACATAGACCTGTTTCATGGCATGGCACCACATGAGAGTGTAGGATATGTTGTTAATATCCTCTGAAGTAAGGGCGAAATGGATCCAAGGATGCAGTTTGGCTCCACAATGTTTTTGGATATAGTATTCTATCGCTTTTACATCATGGTTTGTTTCTGCTTCAATATCTTTAACGATCTGGGCTGAGTTAAGATCGAATTTTTGATAAGAACTTCTTAGTCTATTTTTTTGACGATCGCTTAGAGCTGGTAGTTCGTGTACTTTTTTTTCACGACCAAGCGCGATGAGGTATTCTACCTCAACATAGACCCGATACCGCATGAGTGCGGCCTCAGAGAAATATGCATTCAGTTCTTTAACGCTACTGCTGTAGCGGCCATCTAAGGGTGAAAGAGCTCCAAGTGCGTTATGCACCTAGTATCCGCTTAGCGGCCAAAGCACAATTACCTGGGTCNACCACNGTAAGGACNGGGGTATTGCTAGGCATCTGCAGCGTAGAATGTATGTTCACCAGCATNTCCGCNTTATCGGAAAANGGAGGACANCCAAGTGTNGGGAATTCAGANTTTGCGGCTACAAAACCAGAGAGCGCATTTGATCTTCCGGCAATAGTAATATATACAATNTTNTCNTTATCCTGATTAGCATTCAGAATGTCCAATACCNTTAAGGGNTCTTTATGGGCAGACGCCGCATGTTGNTCCCAGTNTATTCCGTACGNNTCAAGACCATCGGTTATTTTTTTTGCATGTGGTTCATCTGATGTGGACCCCATTATGATCACAACTTTCATTTTAAGTTCTCCATATTTTCGTTNATNCTATCTTGAATTGATNTTCCTGTATCAGGAAAAGGGAAAAGNCCTCCGGTAATNGTCTCATAAAGATATATATATCTGCTCGAAAGTTCGGTGACCAGATCTTTTGGAGCNTCAGGTAAAGTATCNTCATTATANGGGTCACAATTATCAACAAACCATAGGCGGAGAAATTCTTTNTCTATATTTTGAGGTTCNAGANNCGAACTCATTCGTTCTTGGTACGTNTNAGCNANCCAATANCGACTCGAATCTGGNGTGTGTATCTCNTCAATTAAAACAATATTTCCATCANTATCNCGACCCATCTCATATTTGGTATCGACCAAGATCATTCCATTCTCTGCNGCCTTCTCTTGTCCAAATGAAAAAAGCTCTAGAGCTTTTTTACTNCAGTANTCCCAGTCTTTCTCNNTCATCCAANCCTCTTTTACAATNTNNTNTGGAGAGATTGGTCTGTCNTGGTCCTNTTCTTTCGTGGTGGGTGTNAGCATATTCTGNTCGAGTTTTTGGTTTTTGGTCAGTCCNTCAGGTAGGTTNTTCCCACAATATTCTCGATCNCCATTTTTATANACGGTCCACAATGATGTGCTGGTGCTTCCAGTTATNTANCCCCTTACAACAAATTCAATGGGAAAGACCTNACANTTTTTTGCTAGTGTTACATTNGGATCGGGGATGTCAATTACTTGATTTTTAATGATGTGNTNTGTTTGCTCAAACCACCAGGCACTGGTAAGGTTTAAAACTTGACCCTTAAAGGGGATTGATGCCAGNACNCTGTCAAAAGCNCTCTGACGGTCAGTTGTGATAAGGGCGATCTTGTCACCAAGGTCATANTGGTCTCTTACTTTCCCTGTTCTCTTTGTTCCCTTTGTAAGGGAAGTGGTTGTTAATGTGTTTTCTAATTCCGCTTTAATACGGTCTTTNTAGTGTTTAGTTGATTCTATGGCATTCATGAGATATTGGATTAAANAGTATGTTTGTTTTTAAAATTTCATTTATAACGTTATTAATATTACCGCGTTTTAAAGACAGATTCCAGACCACACCTTTCTTTAATTNCTCTAGTCCTTTGATTTGAAACCTGTCCCTTAAAGATTCATGNTTTAATCGTCCATNCATGTCTTCNTTTTGGTGAACNAGAATNGAGACCGTGTTCTCANTTGACTCAAGTTCNCCAATNAANTCCTTNTTTGAATTAAATAATTCTCCAGAACTTTCTATCTNATNTAAAACTTCNNTCTCATTTCCAGTAATTTTCATTTCCCAATGGGTCTGTCTAGTTAGNCTGANATCATAACCAAGCTGCTTGAGAACTCTTTGAACGGAGGAGGCTTCATTATCGGTAATGANCAAATTNANCATCCATTGAGTATAAGANCTATTAACCGCNTAGTCTNTTAGNTCNNNTTGACTCTGATCAGATGTTAGGNNATGTTGGGTCACTGGATTATTCATTTCAATAAATTCTTTCATGGAAGAGAAGATCGGATCACCATTTTCTGTTCTTTCAGGATGTGGCATCATTGCCATGACGTTTCCCTTAGGGTTGCATACAGCTGCAAGATTATGGNCAGAACCGTTTGGGTTGGTGGGNAANTCATNTAGGATGTCTCCATTCTNATCACAGTATTGATAAACNTNTTGTTCGTTNGAAATGATGTTTTCTAATAANGAGCTAGGNATTACAAATCTTCCTTCNCCATGAGCTAGGGGAATTTTAATTATTTCNTCTTNCTTAATGCNCCTGGTAAAGGCACATCTTTTTGAGGGGACTGACNTTTTTAGATTTGTCCATGTATTATAATATCCAACCCCAACAACAAGCCCATCTTTGACTCTCTTATTATCTGTNAGNGCTATTCCAACNTGGTTGTTTTTTAGACCNGGAACCAGTCCGCNCTCCACTAGAATTTGTGCGCCATTNCAGATTCCTAAAANNGGTTTNCCTTTTTCTGATTCTAATGCTATTTGTTCCATGATCGGATCAAGTGCAGCGATNACCCCGGCCCTTGATCTATCCTCATAAGAAAATCCCCCAACTATGATATAACCATCTAGNNCCGATAGCNTACTTGGNTCATCATTCCANAANAACTCTATTGGTTTTAGGCCTACACGGTCACANGCCATAAAGGTCTCTCTCTCTGTATTTGAACCGGGGAACTGAATGACCCCTATTTTGATTTCAGACTTCATGANNATTANCTTATTGTGACCTGGCCNTCCCCAGCCACNATCTTACCAATTTCATANACNGGCGAAAGATCTTTTAATATATCTGATATCATACTCACATCTTCATCGTTTACTANAAANACCATCCCGATTCCCATGTTGAANGANCTATACATTTCCTCTTCTTCNATATTTCCNATNGACTGCATTGCAACAAACACATCTAGCGATGGCCAAGAATCNCTATNTATNGATGCGGAACAGCCACTNGGCAAGACCCTTGGAATATTTTCAATCAGNCCACCTCCGGTNATGTGTGCAATACCATTNACCNNGGTCCCGTTTTTTAGAACAGATANTACGTGGTTNGTATAGTTGATNTGTGGTTCTAGAAGGGTCATNCCGACAGATNTCTGAAGNTCTGGTATNTTATCTTCTACCNCATANCCACCAANTTCAAAGAATATCTTTCTAGCNAGAGAGTATCCATTNGTATGNAGNCCGNTTGAAGGNATACCAATCAGNGTATCACCTATCTTTATGCGCNCACCCGTTATTATATTCTCTTTATCGACAACTCCGGTTATGANTCCAACCAGATCGTGCTCTCCTGGCAAATAAGTGTCTGGCATCTCTGCAGTTTCACCACCAACAAGTGACACACCAGTATCTTTGCAAGCCTTAACCATACCGGAGACTATCTCCTGAACTACTTTTGGTCTTAGTTTATCATTTGCAATATAGTCTAGAAAGGTTAACGGTTTGGCGCCCATGACGAGTATGTCGTTTGCACATGCACTTAAGAGATCTACACCGATGGTATCAAATTTATTTAGTTTTCTGGCTATGATGGTCTTGGTTCCTACTCCATCAACACTCTGGACCATGACCGGATGTTTATACTCTTCTAAGATGGGTCTTAGATCATATAGAGAGCCAAAGCTACCCAATCCAGTGAGGACATTCTTGGTAAAGGTAGATCTGACATCATCTTTTATCAGGTCAACTGCTTCATTCCCCGCATCAATATCTACACCTGCTGACTTATAATTTATCTTTGCCATTTACCATTAATCTCCAATAATAGAAAGTTCCTATAATTTATCTCTGAGACCTTGTTCCCATCGGTCCTTTGCCTCAAGGATCTTAATATTTAATGTATTGTTCAGTTGAATCCTTTCACCTCCAGTCTCGCCAATGAAAAATGTTTCTAGATCGTATGCTTTAAAAACTTGCATGACCTCTTCCGTTTTATCCTTGGCGGTCTCTAAAATAAAACCTCCAGTTTCAGAGAATAACACCTGATGCTCTCTGAGCTGACTAGATATTTTTATGGAGCAACCAATATTATTACCAAATGTCATTTCAGCGATAGATGTTGCGGCTCCACCATCAGAGATATCATGACAGGACAACACCAGTGCCTTTTCTGCGCAATCTGTTATGGCATATATTTGATCTCTGACTTCAACGAGGTCAGGCCTAGGGATATTGGATCCAAGTTCTTCAAATAATTGATAGAAGATAGAGCCACCTAGCTCATTTTTTCGCTCACCGATCATTAGAATATCAGACCCAGAACATTGAAAGTGCATTGGCAAGACATGCTCTATATTCTTTAGTCTTCCAAGGCAACTTACAATTGGGCTTGGAGGTATCGACCCATTTTTAGATTCATTATAAAAACTTACATTCCCAGCGATGATAGGCGTTGGGTGTTCAGGGTTATCTTTGAGTGTTATGGCATTACATGCATCAGACACTCCTCGGGTGCCTTCAACAAATTCCCACATCTGACTAGGTTTTTCTGGGTTACCAAAACATAGGCAGTCTGTTACTGCATGTGGTGTAGCGCCAACGGCTGCAACATTCCGCATTGCTTCAACCACTGCGTTTACGCCACCCCAGTATGGATCTATCATTGAATAACGCGGGTTGTGATCTGTTGATAACGCTATACCAACCTTGCGTATTTCTTTAGGGTAATTTTTTGAGTTGAAAGGTGTCATAACTCCTGAGTCTGAAAGCCCTGACTCTACGGTCACTCGCCCTTGAACCTGTTTGTCATATTTTTCAAAAATAGGTTCTCTGCTTGCGATATTTTCATGCGATAGAACGTTTAACAAGGTTTCTCCAAGTTCACTTGGTATCGATAGTTCAGGCTCTGAAAAAGTTGCAACAGGTGAACTAAAGGGCCTGTCGTACAAGAATCCTCTCGTGACCTCTTCTGCTGATGCATTTACAATTTTCTCTTTTCCATCATGCACAACGTATTGGCCACCTTCTCGTATCTTCCCGATCACAGAGGCCCTTGCACCTTTGCTAACCCCAGGAAGGTCAAACACTTTATTATAATGATCCAATATGGTTGGAGTCAGGTCAGGTGGACTTACCCACATGAACCTTTCTTGTGTTTCGCTGCATAAATATACAGATGGATGCAGGCCTTTCATCCCTTTATGGATCTTATCCATCCAAACCTCAGAGCCATAGCCTGATGTTTCTGCTAATTCTACACTGGCACATGCAACGCCTCCCGCCCCAAGGTCTTTGAATCCTACTTTATCAATAAGGTCTTTTTCTTTGAGAATATCAAACAGGGCATAAGAAGACTTTAATAAATGCCTTTCTAAGAATGCATTTGGTTCTTGTACTGCCCCCTTATTCTGCTCTTTTTTATCTTCCTCTAGTTCTAAAGATGCAAAGCTTGCACCACCAAATCCACTGTTGTCAGTTGGCTTGCCAATGAGTATCAGGTCATACCCATCTGCATTTTTAGGTGCAAAAGAGTGGATGATGTGGTCTTCCCGGACAACGCCAAGGGTAACCAGGGTTACAAGACAGTTCTCATTGTACCCTTTATCAAAATAGAGATCCCCGCCAATGTTTGGTATCCCCAAAGGGTTTCCATAGCCAGCAACCCCTGATACAACACCATCGTATATCCACCTGGTCTTATTGCTTGATAATTCACCAAAACGAAATGAGTCTGTGCATCCAATGACCTCTGCCCCCATACACATTACATCACGAACGTTTCCACCAACTCCTGTAGCGGCTCCTTCATATGGGACTATCTGCGATGGGTGATTGTGTGATTCATGGCTCATGACAATGCACCATCGAAATCCCTCATTATCTTCAACAATTGATACAACACCAGCGTCTTCTTTTGCTCCAAGAACAACGTCTGGGCCTTCGGTCGTAAACTGTTTTAGGTGATTGCGACTGCTTTTATAACTGCAATGTTCAGAGCCTTGGATTGAAAATAAGACCAACTCAGAAATAGAAGGAGGGCGACCAAGCATCTCATTCTGAATCTTTAATGCTTCTTGTGGTGTGATTGCAATGTTCAGATCTGTTAGCCTTTGTTTGATCTGATCGTCAGATAATCCAGCAAGGTCAACGGTTTCTTTTGTAAAGCTCAATATCTTAAGAGGGTTTCATGGCGTTGCGGCCCAACGGATATTATCTTAACCGAGCAGTCAACATTTTCCTCAATGAATGCGATGTACTTTTTCAAGGTCTCTGGTAGCGCTTCATAGCCTTTGT
>NZWG01000048.1 GCA_002698235.1 Fidelibacterota bacterium
TTATGAGACTTGCAAATAATATCGATTTTCTTCGAAACATGAAGGCCATTACAATGCTGATCAAAAGTAGCGCTATTCCTAAACTATTTACAAGTGATTGAACCAAATAATCATTGGTTCTGAGAGCAACAACTGTTGTCCCAGTGCACTCAATTGATAGGTATGAAGGGAAAGATTTAGAAAGTGAATCTAGTTTAGCATATATCTCTTCCATTTCTGAGGAGGTCTTGTTCTCAATTAAGCCAGTTATCCTCAGCGTGCTCTGCTTCTGATCTATTAATTTTGGTTGTCCTTTTTCTCTAACATTCAAGATCTGTTCTATGGTTGTGCTACTATAAAGAATGGAATCAGGTTCTCCACGGATTCGTTTTATAGATTTCAAAAATGTTGATAAGGAAAAAAATCTACTATTCTTAAGCTCTTTATTCAGTAGGTCTTCTATATCCTGCAAATAGGAGAAGACCGCAGGGTCCAGAACAGTCTTTTTTGATTCTTGATTTTCTTTATCCAGTTTCAATAAAACTTCAAAAGGTAGGACACCACCAAAATATTTCTCTGTCATTTTTAGATCTTGGTACAGCTTGTTTTGTGGCCTAAGGTCATCCATTAAAGATGCATCTGTAGATAGATCTTTAATCTTATAGATAGCTGTAAATGATATCATAAGTGGAATAATTATGAATGCCCATGGATGTCTTGGAATCAAGTCTGAAAGCCAATTTAAGATTGGAGAATATGTATGGTTTTCTTTTTTTTCAAATGCTTCAAACATCATAATACCAGAGGGGATTAGTATTATGGAAACTAGCCAAGCTATCATTACTCCCATTGCTATCTCCATCCCAAACTCTTGAACGATGCTTATAGAGGTTGTCATTAATGCAATAAAGCCTATGGAAGTAGTAGCACTTGTAAGGAAGATGACCTTTGACATTTGAATCATTGTCAATAGCATTGTTTCTTTTGGATTTGAGGAGTTTTTCGAAAGATTTTCTCTAAATCGTGCTTGAATATGTATCGCATCGCTGATTCCGATTATGAACAGAAGCGTCGGAACTATATATGTCATAATGTTTATCTCTAAGCCAAATAGTCCCATTATGCCAAGCAACCATATCACAGTTATCAAGACTGTAAGTAGCGGGAACACGATAAATACCCAATTGCGAAAAACATAAGCAAGCAAAGAGACAAGAATTATCGCAATAGGAGGTAAAAAAACAAAATTATCTTTAAGCATGTACCCCACATACTCTGTTCTTAAGACCGATACCCCTGAGAATGTCCAAGATGGCGAGGTCGTTATAGTGAGCTTTTTAATTTTTCTTAAGATATTAGTTCTATCTTGATGGTTATTTGAAATATCAGATAGGGTAAGCATGAAAGCTCCATACCTGAGGTCTTTTGATAAAACACGAGACCCGAGGGAAGGGTCGGACTGTATGTATTTCAACTTTTGTATTATTGAATCTCTGTTCCATTCTTTGTCTTCATCATACAAATCTCCTAGCCATGCTCGCGTATCTACATCACTGAGACTGAATATTGATGCAAGGCTTTCGACTCCATCGATCTCTTCAATCTGGTATGATAGATCTTCTAATTCTTTATAAAGTTCTCTGTTGAGAGCATCGCGGGGTTCGTAAATGATGGTTATTACATTATCTTCGCGTCCAAAAGAGTCTCTAAATGCAAAGTATCTTTCTACAGCGGGGTCATTTTCTGAAAATAAATGTTCAATTGAAAAATCTATTGTCAGATTGGGAATGAATAGTGCCCAAAATATTGTAATTCCCAAAATTCCATACAATGTAGGTTTTGGTTTATTGATAATTATTTGAAAAACTTTTTCAGTCATCTTTATATTAGGTATTGCTAGAGACAGAGGATATTTAGGCCCCTGACAGGTTGTTTAAATTAATAATATCATGTAGATCTATGTTACTACGACCTGTTAAATATCCAATCATCATACAGGGATAATAGTTCAGTCGTTATTGGCCCTGGTTTACCGTTACTTATAAGAGAATTATTCACCTTTATCACTGGAATAATGCCAGACCCACTGTTGGTTAAGAATACCTCATCCAACCAATCAAAATCAAGAAGCTTCAACTTATCGTACTGCACTGTAAATGGTGAATACTCCATAATTATTTGTCTAGTAATCCCTGGAAGAACACCGGTTTTTCTGGTAAATAGACAATTATCTTTCACCCAAAAGATATTGCTCCTACTCCCCTCAAGTACCATTCCACTTTTATCTATTAGAATAGCATCGAAACAATTGTGTTCTTGAGCAGTATGATATGCATTTAAACAAGAATGATAATTGGTTGTTTTTATGTGAGGTGTATTTCTTTTTGCTTGAACAGTAATAACCGACACCCCATCATATATTTTATAGTCAAGATTAAGTGGTGNAGTGTAAATGATAACTTTTTNGGGGACTAATAAAATTCGTACCNTTTGGTCTCGTTCAGATAGGTCNTGGATTACCTTATAGATCATTAATTCAATATCATTTCTTGGNAAAGAAGGCTTAAGGCCTATTGANNCAGCGGTATTAAAGAGGCGGTCTAAATGTANNTNGAGCAGTATTGGCNGANAGTCTTTTGTNCTCATAGTTTCATATAGACCGGAATCAAAACCAAATGTGCTGGTACCGGGTTGGAGTTGATCATCTTCAAATACACCCCACTTACCATTAACCAATGCTTTGATCATTTTACTTGTTTTTGACTATTTTATTAAGCTTCAACATTTTATTTCTTTTCTAACTTTTTATATTCATTGGCCAAATTAGATTTTTAAAAAGCAAATAATGATTTCCTATCCGTTGCTCATAAACAATCCAAGAGAAGTAGTTTGATTTNTTTCGGGCGAGGAGAGAGTCATTTAGATTGGTTGAAACTTCTTTCAATATTTTAAATCGTTTTATATCTGATTTATCTATTTGAAATTTTATCCAGGAGGCCAATGTTGTGATTCCTAATTGTATATGTTCAAAAAAATCAATACTACTAAAACAGTTACGTATATGCATTTAATATTATAATCCATATAAAATTTTATCTGGTGGGCGATTTAATTTTATCATTTAGGTAAAAATTNTTAAGGTCGTATATATCTTTTCATTTACCGTTATGTTTCCAATGTAAGAGTATAGTAATTGTAGTAAAATCATAAGACAGATTTTGAACAAATTTAATCATTTATTTTAAACTGACTCATGCCATCTCCAAAATTAGAAAAAACATATAATCCATCTTCGATTGAAGATAAGTGGTACGAACATTGGATATCAAAAGATTATTTTTCTGCAGATCCTAAATCAGAAAAAGAACCATATACGATTGTAATCCCGCCCCCCAATGTAACCGGCATGCTCACAGTTGGCCATGTGCTTAACAATACGATACAAGATATTTTAATCCGTAAGGCTCGTATGGAAGGGAAGGAAGCTTGTTGGATCCCCGGTACCGACCATGCATCTATCGCAACAGAGTCAAAGGTTGTGGCCATGCTTGAAGAGCAAGGAATCAATAAAGATGAATTGACTCGTGAGCAGTTCTTAAAACACGCTTGGGAATGGAAAGAAAAATATGGCGGTATAATAATCAATCAATTAAAAAAGCTTGGATGTTCCTGTGATTGGGATAAAGAACGATTTACAATGGATGATAACTACACCAGTTCTGTTTTAAGTGCTTTTGTTAAGTTGTATGAGAAAGGACTTATCTATAAAGGGCATAGACTTGTTAATTGGTGCCCAGTATCTAAATCTGCCATTAGCGATGAGGAGGTTATTCATCAAGAGAAGCAAGGGTCGCTATGGTATTTTCGATATCCAATAACAAACTCTGAAAAATCTGTTATTGTTGCGACTACTAGACCTGAGACCATGCTTGGTGATACGGCAGTAGCAATTCATCCAGATGATGAACGATATAATGATTTGATTGGAACTACAATTAAATTACCATTAGTAGATAGAGAGGTCCCAATCATAGCAGATGAATTTGTTGATCCGGAGTTTGGAACTGGTTGTGTAAAGGTTACACCAGCACACGACCCCAATGATTTTGCAATGGCAGAGCGTCATGGCCTTGAATTCATAAACATAATGAATGATGATGCCTCACTTAATGGAAATGTTCCGAAAAAATACCAGGGTCTTTCTCGTGAAGAAGCTAGAGAGCATGTGGTCTCAGACCTCCAGTCTCAAGGTTTGTTAGATAAAATAGAAGAGCATGTAAATCAAATAGGGTATTCTGAAAGAGGCCATGTACCTATCGAATTCTATATGTCCAAACAGTGGTTCATGAAAATGACTGACCTTGCAATTCCGGCAATTGAAGCGGTAAAGAGTGGGGAGGTCTCATTTCACCCAGAACATTGGACAAAGACCTATGACCATTGGATGGGAAACATAAAAGATTGGTGTATAAGTAGGCAGTTATGGTGGGGGCATCAGATACCGGTATGGTACCATAATGACGATGAGAGTAAAATTCATGTATCTGTTGAAGGCCCTTCAGACCCGGATAATTGGACGCAAGAAAAAGATGTTTTAGACACTTGGGCAAGTTCTTGGCTATGGCCAATGGGTGTTCATTCGTGGCCCAATCAAAGCGATGAATTAAAAAAATTCTATCCAACTGATACCCTTGTAACAGGGCCAGATATTATTTTTTTCTGGGTAGCAAGAATGATTATTACGGGATGTGAATTCATGGATGAGGTGCCTTTCAAGGATGTTTATTTCACATCTATACTAAGAGATGAGAGTGGTAAAAAATTAAGTAAATCACTTGGAAATTCTCCAGACCCAATTGAATTATTCAATGAATTTGGTACTGATGCTGTCAGATTTGGAATCATGCTCATGGCTCCCCAAGGTCTTGATGTACTTTTTTCAAAAGATAGGCTTGAGATTGGAAGAAATTTTATGAATAAGCTTTGGAATGCATGCAGATTCATTGAGATGAATATTGATATGAATTCTAACGAAAATTTAAAGCTTCACAATCTTGACCTTTCAGATAAGTGGATTCTTGACAGGTTAACGAAGATGGTAAGTGATTATAATTCACAAATGGAACGTTTCCATTTTAATGAAGCAGCAAAAGTATTGTATGAATTTACTTGGAGTGATTTTTGTGACTGGTATGTGGAAATTGCAAAGATAAGATTTTATGGCGGGGACGAGTCAAAATCGAATACAGCTAGAGCTGTCTCCATTAAATGCATACGAACGGTTCTTACTCTTTTGCATCCGTTTGCACCATTCATTACTGAAGAATTGTGGCATCACTTTAGTGAAAAAGAATCTTCAGATTTGATTATTTCCAATTGGGTTTTCAAAGAAGATTTAAGAGACCTTAATGCTGAAGAAGATATGAGTATTCTCAAAGATTTGATTACGTCTATTAGGTCAATTCGTAGCAGAATGAATGTCCCCTATGGCAAATATTCAGACTTATTTGTACGCTGCACGATTGAGCAAGCGCAATTTTTAGAGAGTCATCAGGATTTGATAAAAACACTTTGCAGAGTTGAAAAGATGTCAGCAGGTGTCAATGTTGAAAAACCTGCACAATCTGGTACAGCAGTTTGCGCTGGTATGGAAGTATACATCCCACTGCAAGGATTAGTAGATTTAGGTGAGGAAAAAGATAGGATGAAAAAACGCATATCAGAAATTGAGCGATTGCTCAGTGGAATAAATTCAAAACTAGCNAATGAAAATTTTCTTGAACGGGCTCCTAANGAAGTAATTAATAAAGAAAGGTCAAATCTGAGNAAGTTAAATGAGGAATTAGAAAAAATAACTTNAAACTTGGACATGCTTATATGAGANAGNTTCNATACGTTTTATTNACTANCTGGTTTTTGTTTGCTAAGTCATCAGATGCCACCCTAACTATTTACAAAGACGGCACCGCTTTAATTAAACAGCCAGTTGCCTGGTCAATTCCTTCTGGGAACAGCTATGTTACTTGGAGTGGTCTACCTGATGGCATCCATAAAGATACGCCTTTTCTTAACCTNNANGGAGCTGATATCTTGTCTCAACGATTTAATGATAATGTTTTTTCTGGGGCTGATTATTTTAAATCACTTAGGGGAGAGCAAATCCAGGTCAAGCCTAAAGAAGGTAAGNTAGTGAAAGGCACATTACTTGAAATAAATTCTAGTGCCNTTACNATATCGCATCAATCTGGTGTTATTACATTCAATAGAAATGAATTAGAATTTATTGGGAATAAGAAAAAAGATATTCTTGAACCATTCTTCCACCCTTATTTATCATGGAATTTAAAATCAAAATCAAATAAAANTGTCGAAGGTGAATTGGTTTACAANTCAAATAATTTTTCATGGAATACTGTTTACAGATTAAAAATGGTCAACGAGGAAAAAGGAACATTGATTGCAGAGGCGGTCATATCAAACAGTTCGAACATGGATTTTAAGAATGCTNTTTTACAATTAGTCGAGGGCAATCTAAATAAGCCTAGGACTAAAGAACCTCCAAGGTTAGAGCGAATGAATCATGCCTTATCAATGCCTGCAAATGGTGGCACAATGTCTAGGATGGTAAAAGATGAATTAGGTGACTATCATATTTATTCATTAAATGAAACTCACGATCTTGGTGGGAAAGAGAATATCACTGTTAGAATGTATGGTCCGTTAGACGTAGGATATGAAAAGAAATATGTATTTGAGAATACTGAGCGTCGTCAAAAAGAAGAGCCATTGGAAGTGCAACTCACTATGGATAATACAGAGTCAAATGGTCTTGGTATTTCTCTTCCCGGTGGGAAGGTGGAGATGTATTCATATAAGAAGTCAAGTACGCTAGAGTACATAGGCGCAGATAATATGGGACAGGTTCCAAAAGGTCAGTCGACCACCTTGACATCTGGTCGAGCATTTGATGTTACTGGAAATCGTAAGGTTTTAAATTATGATCGCCAACGTAAGAGCGAAGAAGCTGTAATAGAGATCAAGGTCTCAAATACGCGGAGTGAAGAGGTTGATATATTACTCATTGAGCATATTAATGGAGATTGGATCATCAAAGATGAGTCCCTGAATTATCAGAAAAAAGATGCTTCAACCGTTCATTTTCCATTATCTTTAAATGCAGGCGAGACAAAAAGTGTCTACTATACATATCGCAAAGAGTGGAAATAATTTTCTAAAGGATTGAACCTTGGAACTCATTGACTCCATCTCCACTATAAAAGGAGTTGGTTCCCAGAGAACTCAAATATTAAATGAATTTGGTATTCAATGCATTAAGGATATACTATATTATTTTCCTAGGCGTTACCTTGACCGAACAACTCTCAGCCCAATAAAAGAGCTTAAAAAAGGCGATAATGTAACTTTAATTGCCCAAATAGAAACCTTTGGAGCAAAGAGGATACGTCGCGGTAAAATGTTTCAGGTTATAGTTTCTGATGGAACAGGGCTATTGACATTGAACTGGTTTAATGGTGTTAGATATGTAAAAAATCAATTCAAAGTGGGAGACAAAATCGCAATCAATGGAAAGGTTGAGTGGTATAATGGATTTTCTATCACTCATCCAGAATTTGAAAGATTAATGGATGATGAGGACCCGATAGAAACTGGTACAGTTGTTCCGGTTTATCCATTAACACAAGACTTAAAATCTGCAGGGTTGAATCAGAGGAGTATAAGGAGAATGTTAAAGAGCATCTTCTCTGAACTGGAAATAATACCTGAAATAATACCTGAACATATTTTAAGAGATAATGATCTTATCCCTTTAGATCAAGCATTGCGGAATATTCACTTTTCTAGTGACCTAACAGAACTTCGGTCAGCTACTAAAAGATTAAAGTTTGATGAGCACTTTTTTTTGCAAATTCTTTTAGCATTAAGAAAAAAATCTAATTTGCAACTTGGAGCAAAAAGATTAATAGATATTGGACCTTATTTCAGACCTATATCAGAGACACTTGATTTTAACCTTACTAAAGCACAAAAGAGGGTCATAAAGGATGTCCATTTTGATATGAAAAACGATTATCCCATGAATCGCTTGGTTCAGGGAGATGTAGGATGTGGGAAGACTATAGTTGCAATTCTTATTTCATCTATAGCTGTTGGGAATAATGTTCAAGTAGCAATAATGGCTCCAACCGAAATTCTTGCCCGACAGCATTTTCATTCTTTTGAAGAGCAACTAAATAAAGCAAAAATCACTTGTGCATTATTAGTAGGTAAGATGCGAAAAACTGAGAGAGTTAAAATAATATCAGGTTTGAAAAATGGAGAAATTTCTATTGTGGTTGGTACACATGCACTTATTCAAAAGGATGTTGATTTTCACAAGCTTGGATTGGTCATTATTGATGAGCAACATAGGTTTGGTGTAAACCAACGCTCTTCATTATTAGAAAAAGGAGANAATCCTCATTCAATGGCAATGACGGCAACGCCGATACCTAGGACTCTCGCGATTACATATCATGGAGATATGGATATTTCTATAATAGATGAATTGCCATCAAATCGCCTTCCAATCGTAACCAAAGTTGTTGATCCAAAAAGATTGAACAAGGTCTATAAATTTATGAGAGATGAAGTTTCTAAAGGAAGACAGTGTATAGTTGTATATCCTTTGATAGAGGAATCAGAGAAGTCAGACCTTGCTGCCGCAGTTGAGGCGTACGCAGAATTATCAAAGATTCAATTTTCGAATTTGAATGTGGGTCTTGTTCATGGAAAAATGAAAGCGGAAGAAAAAGATGATGTAATTAAAAATTTTGAGACCAATCAAATTCATATATTAATATCTACAACTGTTGTGGAGGTTGGAATAGATATACCAAACGCCACGGTAATGTTGGTCGAACACGCAGAAAGATTTGGGCTTACACAACTTCATCAATTAAGAGGGCGTGTAGGAAGAGGCGAAAATAAGAGTTACTGTATCCTAGTTAGAAGAAATATCACTCATACTTCAAAGAATAGGCTTTTAGTAATGGAGGAAACAAATGATGGATTTGTTATTGCTGATGAAGATTTAAAATTACGAGGACCTGGAGAATTCTTTGGATTGAGACAGTCAGGCTTTTTACAATTTAAAATTGCTGATATGGTACTTGATGGNTCTTTATTAAGGCAAGCTAGGTCTTCAGCATTTGATTTGATAGTCCAGGATGAAAATCTCACTAATAGTTCTAATAAACGATTAAGAGAATGGTTTATAAGTGATTATCATCAGTATCTAGATACCATAAAACTATCAAGATGAAATATTTTGTATCGTTTGAGGCCGAACTAAATTCCTCGACTTAAATTTCACAATAAATAATACTATTGGAGTATGAATGGCTAATGAAAGCCTAAAAAAAGAAGAACGTTTATTTTTATATCTTGTAAGTACGTTTAAGACCAGTGCGATAGTTGCACTTGGTGAAATGGAAAACCCAATNACAAATAAAAAAGATTTAAATCTAGAGCAAGCATCTTATTATATAGATCTTTTGGANATGCTACAGTCAAAGGCTAGTGGAAACATGTCCGAATATGAGGAACAAATGTTAATAAATACGGTTAGTGAATTAAGAATGGAACTCATAAGAAAGAAGCCNGCACTAGATTTTGTTAAAAAAGCGGGTGANGATACTTCAAATAGNNCGTCGGAGAGGGAATAATGATCCATTCTGATTACATTCGTATTAATCGCCTGATTGCTTTTTTCATTCTTGCCTTATCNTTTTTGGTCTATTACGATACAATGGCACCATCAGTCTCTTATTGGGACTGTGGAGAGTTCATTGCTGTATCATATACTTTGGGCGTCCCCCATCCACCAGGTAGCCCACTGTTTCTGCTCTTAGGTAGGATAGCATCAATGCTTCCCTTTAGCGAGGACATAGCATTCAGGGTCAATCTTCTTTCTCCACTATCTAGTGCATTTGCTGTATTTTTTCTATATCTCATTATCGTGCAGGTTGTGAATCATTGGAGAGGCAAAATAGAATCAAAACAAGATGCATTAATTGCTTTTGGTGCTGGAGTNGTTGGGTCTCTTACTTTTGCGTTCACAGATAGTCATTGGTTNAATGCAGTAGAGGCAGAAGTATATTCATTTAGTACTTTTTTTACGGCCATTGTTGTGTGGCTCATCTTATTNTGGAGTGAAAAAGCAGATGAAAAAGGACACGAGAGATATATTTTAATTATTGCCTATATGATTGGTTTAGCAACTGGACTTCATCTATTAAACTTGCTTACACTTCCTTTTGTTGCTTTGGTTATATACTTCAGAAAGTACAAATTTGAATGGGTGAGCTTTGGAATAACCATGGCAATAACTGCTGTAGTCTTTTTCATAATTCATAATGTTATTATCAAAGGCATGCCCAAGATAGCAGATGCAATAGGTGTTTTCNCAACAGGATTATTAATTATTGCAATTTTTGGTGCAATGGTATGGGTAATCTCAAATCAGAGAAAACTCATGTCTGTTGCATTGACATCAATGGTATTGGTCCTNATAGGATATTCTACCTACGCTCTAATTTTCATTCGTTCTAATCAAAACCCAGGGATTGATGAGAATGACCCTGAAACGGTTGAGGCCTTTATCTCTTACCTTGAACGTGAGCAGTATGGTGATGTTGGTATATTACCTAGGCGATTCANTGGTATTCCTCCAATTCATGAGGTAGCTGGTTANCCAGAGGGTCCTGGNAGNTCGTTTTCTTCATCTCAAAACAAATCATACAGCAGGTACGAATCTTCAAAACAATGGGACTATTTTTGGGATTACCAAATAAGAAAAATGTANAATCGCTATTTTCTATGGCAGTTTGCAGGTAGAGGGCCTGCAAGTGATCCTGGTGTCATTAGAATGGGTGCACGCAATAATGAGGATGGTATAGATCTTACGCAATTTGGTCTACCACTTGCATTTATACTTGGCATTATTGGAATGTTCTATCATGCATATAAAGACGAAAGGATGGCTTTTTCCATTATGTCGTTGTTTATTATGACAGGATATGCCATAATCATTTATCTCAATCAAGATGATCCTCAGCCTAGAGAGAGAGACTATTCATATGTAGGTAGCTTTTTTGCTTTTTCAGTATGGATTGGGGTTGGAACAGCTGCGATTAGCGAATGGATATCCAAATACGTTAAAAATTCAGATCTTAGTAAGAGATTAATTGTGTTGGCATTAATAACACAGGTCATACTTGTGCCTACTGTAATGGCAAGGGCAAATTATCATTCGCACGATCGCTCGGGTAATTTTGTTGCATGGGATTATAGTTACAATCTTCTTCAATCATGTGAGCCCAATGGTATTNTTTTCACTAATGGTGATAATGATACATTCCCNCTCTGGTATTTNCAAGAAGTTGAAAATTTAAGGACAGATGTAGCAGTAGTAAATCTGAGTCTTTTAAATACTCCCTGGTACATAAAGCAATGGAGGGATAAGCGCCCAAAGGAAACGCAATTCATCACACTAAGCGATAGGAAGATCGATCAATTGACTTCGAGTCTTCAGAGATGGGAAAAGCAAAAAGTAAGAGTTCCAGTCTATGATGATCCAAAAAATAAAAAAGGATACATTGAATGGGAGATGAAGCCAACATATCAAGGTCAAGCTCTCAGGGTCCAAGACATGATGATAATGAGGATCATTAGTGATGCCGCTTGGAGGGTNCCTATATATTTTGCGGTCACAGTTTCTCAGCAAAACCGAATAGGGCTTGATAATTTTCTTGATATGCAGGGTCTTACTTTTCAATTAAAAAGTCATAGGACTTCTCCCGTCGATACGGATAAAATGTACGAGAATTTGATGACAGACGTTGGGACAAAGGAATGGTCAACAGATTTTAATCATAGTGATTTTTATGAAAGCATGGTTAATCCTTCTGAGTCAAGTCGAGGTAAGATAGATCTTGATAAAGGGGATTCAAAAATGAATCAGGGATGGTCTAAAGAGTATCAGTCGGGATATATGTATAGAAATCTTGGGAATGATAAAATTTATTATAACAAACAGACCAAGCGACTCCTTCAGAATTATAGGAGTGCCTATGTCCAATTGGCATTTACATATTACGTTGATTATCAAAATGAATTAAAAAAGAAAAATCGTTCTGAAGATAAGTTGGCTGAATTAAAAGATAAAATTATCAGAACTCTTCATAAAATGGGTGAAAAAATACCAGAAAGTACCATCCCAATAATATCTGAAGATCTCCACTACCAGGTAGCGAGAATATATGGTGACCTCGGTGAGATTCAGCCTATGAGGGGCATTATGCAGACTCTTTTAGACCGCGAAGGTGGTAAGCCTCTAAATCGCGTTGACTATGCCAATACTTTTTATAGAGAGCTTGATGATGCGGAAAAGGCAATTGAGATACTAGAAACAATGAGGACTGATTTCTTACAGATGGAGTCAATGGTGAGGGTTCAAGGGTTTAATAGAAAAACAATGAAAAAAGGAAAGTGGGCTCGATGGGAGAAGACCTACCCTGAAATTATTTCATCTCTTGTATTTATTTATAGAGAAACCAATAGGTTGGAAGATGCTGAAATTATATTAACCGGCTGGGTAAATAGAAACCCAACAGATGGGAATGCAAAAAAAATATTGGATGAGGTTCGCTCCGGCGGATAACATCCATAGGTCTATATGACCGTAGAGCCATATAAAGTTTCAATAATAATTCCTCATTGGAATGGGGTTGAAACAATCTCAGAATGTTTAGAATCATTGAGCAAAACTAACTTTGATTCTTTCGAGGTTATAGTTTCTGATAATGCGTCGACTGACGGTAGCCAAAAATGGATAAAAGATAATTATCCAAAAGTTAGATTATTAGAGAATAATCAAAATTATGGATATGCTGGTGGTTGCAACAGAGGTTCAGAAATTGCAAATGGTAAATTTCTTCTTTTTCTAAATAATGATACAGTTCAAGATCCTGAATGGTTAGGGCGTATGATTAAATGCATTGAGAAGGATGATAAGATTGCAGCCGTTCAGCCAAAGATCTTAAACTACTTTAATAATAATATTTTTGATTATGCTGGTGGTTCTGGAGGCCATATGGATATGTTTTGTTTTCCATTCGCAAGAGGCCGTTTATTCTTAGAGCAGGAAAGAGATAAAGGTCAATATAATAATCCTGAACCATGTTTTTGGGCATCTGGTACTTCAATCTTAGTAAAAAAAGACTTGTTTATTCAAGCTGGAAAATTTGATGAGGTGTTTTTCGCCCATATGGAGGAAATTGATCTTTGTTGGCGTCTCCAGGCAATGGGTTATCATATATGGGTTGAGCCTAGGTCAATTGTTTTTCACAAGAATGCAGTTTCCTTGCCAATGCATAGTCATAGAAAGCACTATTTAAATCACAGAAATAGTTTGCTAATGTTGTTCTCGAACTATTCCTTACTAAATGCATTTTACATTGGGACAATAAGAATAATGCTTGAGCTTGTGGCCTTGATATATGCAATAGTGAAGTTTGATATAAATCATGCGTCAGGAATTGTCAGGTCGTTATTATGGTTACTTCTTCATCCATTTACCATCATGGTTAGGCGCAAGAATTTTAAAAAACTTAGAATACTTAAAGATGGTGTGATATTAAAAAAACTCTTTAAAGCGCCAATCGTATTTTTACATTTTCTTAAAAGAAAGAAAACTTATTTAGAAATAGTTTCTAAAGCAGATTGATATACTTGACGTCTATCCGGATCTAATTCTTTCATATCTTTGAGTAATTCTATTTGGCCTAGCATTGACAAGATTTGGGCAATCTCTTTAGAATGAATCTTTAAAAAGTACTGTGTATGGTTATCTCTACCAATATCCCTATATGATTGGTCCAATCCATCTAGCATTGTATTCATTTCCTCTAGTACTAATTCCATCTGACCATCTTTAAATAGGTCCATTGCTATATACCAGGCTAGGCGTGTTTTTCTNAGACCATTGTTTCTACTAAGATTATCTACAAGGGTTGTCCTGGACCCCCAACCTTTNTTATAGTCAGATGAAGAACCTCTTAGTGCGATGTCTCTTGAAATCTCAAGNGAGCTGTTTCCACCATTAAATTCATAAGTATCTATTTCACCTGCTAGAATNAGATTTGCGTAATAGGCTAGAAAACCTGTTAATGGTTCAAATAGAACTGGGTCGTAGTAGAGACTGCTACCAGAGTTGTAATAGAACTGAACACTTTTATCAAAATATCTTAGGTCTCCTCCATTAGAAAAAAGAGCCTGACAGTTATAGATCGATTCATTCCCCTTTTCTGTAATCCCTTCAAAAATGATTTGGACATATAAGGGAATTGACAAATCACTGTAGTTATCATCCCAGGTAGTATTGATGAAAAATCTTTTTATATCGCTATTTAAATTGATGATCTCTTGTCGTTCCTCACTCCTCAATAATCGATCATCAATGGTAACATCGACTGAAGCGAATTGAGCGACAATAATATTCACAAATATTAAAAATGAATATATAGGAGGTATGGTTTTATTGGCCACGACCAGAAATTGATAAAAAACCCCTTTATCTACAAGGTGTTTGTATTGGATAGATCAAGGTAATTTAAGGCATGCCAAATATTCAACAGATATTGAATTCATCGAATTATGATTCAGTTAGATCTATTTTAGAAATAGCTGGTTCTCTTGGTGAAAAAAAAGAAATGGAAGTCTATGTAGTAGGAGGTTTTGTCAGAGATCTCTTGATGGGAAGTCCAATTAATGATATAGATCTAATGACCGTTGGGGAAGGAATCCCATTTGCAGAGATGTTAGCCAATGAACTAGGGCGAAAAAAAATTGTCCCTTTTAAAAAATTTGGAACAGCACTTATCCCTGGTAATGATNTACAAATAGAAGTCGCAACTGCAAGAAAAGAAAACTATGAGGGTAATTCTAGAAAACCATCTGAAATAATTTATACAGATCTTGAGGGCGATCTTTTAAGAAGAGATTTTACTATCAATGCAATGGCGATGAATATTACTCCACTTCTCTTTGGAGAGTTGACAGATCCATATGGTGGGATATCAGATATCAAAAAGAAGATCATTAAGACACCCCTCGACCCAGATGAAACCTTTTCTGAAGATCCATTGAGGATGATGAGAGCAGCGTACTTTTCTTCAAAGTTAGGCTTTAAGCTTGATGANAGTTGTCTCAGATCAATTAAGCGGCAAATATCAAGAATAGGCATTGTTTCGACAGAAAGGATAAGGGATGAATTCATTAAAATTTTAACAACTGATAAACCGTCCATTGGCCTAGTAATTCTTCAAAAGACAGGGTTGATGAAAACAGTTTTCCCGGAAATAAATGTTATGTATGGTATGGATCAAACCCCAGAGTGGCATCACAAGGACATATTTGCACATACACTACAGGTGGTTGATAATTCAGCAAAATTATCAGATAAGATGAAGATTAGATTTGCTGCTCTTGTTCATGATATTGCTAAGCCAATTACAAGGAGGGTGGATAAGGAAAAAGGATATACTTTTCATGGTCACGATGCAATCGGTGGGAAAATGATAGACACAGTGGCTAAAAGAATGAAGCTATCAAATGATTTAAAGGACTATTTAAAAAAGTTGACCCTGCTACACCTTCGACCAATAGCATTGGTAAAAAATATAGTAACAGACTCGGCTGTTAGACGCTTAATGGTTGCTGCAGGCGAGGACCTTGAAGATCTTATGATATTGTGCAGAGCAGACATTACCACAAAAAATCCTAAACGAGTCAAACGTTACCTCAAAAACTTTGAGAAAGTAGAAGAAAAAATGGCTAACGTTAATAAGAGAGATGAAATGGTCGCATTTCAATCTCCCGTCAGGGGCGATGAGATCATGTCTATTTGCGGGCTTAAAGAAGGAACAAAAGTTGGGGTAATAAAAAAAGCAATTGAAGAGGCGATACTTGAAGGCTTAATTGACAATACACATAGTCAAGCCTTGGACTATTTGATCAAGATAAAAGANGATTACCTAGAATGAAAAACTCAACTCAAGGTATAATTCAATTAGTAATCCATCAATGAACTTTGTTGTCAGAAAGTTTAAGTTTTGCTCTCATAAGATGAAGATCAAATCTATTTTTAAATATATATTATTATTTCAAACTGTTTTATATGCACAAGGCTATACACTTGATGATTGCATTCAAACGGCCATAAATGAGAAGAAGACAATTCTCTCTGCAGATATTGGAGTTATTTCAGCATCAAAAGGNTTGAAGGCCTCNTATAGCGGTATTTTGCCATCCATTCAGGCGAGTGGAGGAACAGGAATTAATTATTTCCCAGAGCAAGAAAATATCAATATTGACTTCGAAGAATTAAAATTTGATACTTTACGTACAAATTATTTTGAAAGTTATTCTGCTGGTTTGTCNNTCAATCAAACGCTTTATGATGGTGGTCGATCTTGGAATCAGATCAAGCAGGCAAAGACAAACCTTGATATTTCTAAACTAAATCAAAGATCTATCATGACGCAGGTCATTCAAAAAGTGATACGNTCCTATTATGGACTACTTCAGGCCCAAAAACTTTTGGATGTATCAGAAAAAAACTTAGAAATGTCAANTCAGCAAGTATCTCTTATTAAAAAACAATTCGACCTTGGTGTTGTAAAGAAAACAGANCTTTTGAAGGCCCAGGTTGCTCAAGGGCAAGCCCGTGTTGACATACTTAACAAAANAACAAGCCTACAAAATTCAAGAAGAATATTATTTAACGATATGGGGCTACAGGACTTTGGTCAGGATATNATCGCAATAGAAGAAGAATGGGAGAGGCCTACAATACCTTCAAGTGGAGAATTATTAAATATTTTAAAGAATAAAAANCCGAATCTTCTAATCTCAAAATCACAAATNGACCTTGGTTCNTTATTANTTCAAATCACAAAAGGATTGAGGATGCCGTCTTTAAANTCATCCTTAAGTTATTCTGCNAATGGGCAGACAGCAGATGAATTGTTGGATGCATTTAATAATAATTGGAATCTTGGTATTAATNTATCTCTGGTTATGCCGATCTATGTTGGNAATTCNCTTTCCATTCAGCAGCAGCAAGCAAGTTTATCAAAACAACAGGCGGAGTATNCTTATACAGTGCTTTTAAATGATCTNCGAGTTCAAGCAGAGTTAATACGTGAGACTNTTAGTAACTATGNCGAAATAATACCATTGAACCAGTCTGTTGTTGCNTCAGCAGAGGAAGATCTGAANCTTGTNAAAGAGAGGTACAGCTTGGGGTCTGCCACAATCTTAGAGGTCNTAGATGCTCAGGTTTCCCTTATTCGNTCCAACTCTAATTTAATTAATGTTGTTCATGATGCCAGAGTGCAAGAAGCNAGCTTNAAAGCANTACTTGGNACTTTGGANCTTGAANATAANCCAAAAGAAAAATAANATGTTAAACATGNTAAAAAAGAAAAAAGTNTGGATACCTCTATTGATTTNCCTTTCTATNGTGACNTGGTANTTAGTTTCAGGTTCTCGAGATGAAAAGGAACTAAGAGTNGAAGTCGAGTTGATCCAATCACGAGATATTGTTCAAAAAGTAAANGCNAGNGGTAAAATNCAGCCTGAAGAGGCGGTTCAAATCACNTCTACNATTACTGGNTGGATTACTCATATTACNGTAATGGAAGGTGATACTGTTGTACCAGGGCAGCATTTGATAAGCATTGATGAAAAACAAATTCGTCCTAGATATAATAATGCTCTTTCTCAAGTTAAATCTTCAGAAGCTAATCTGAGAAAAGTACAATCTCAAATGGATAGAACAAATTCACTTTTTTCTCAAAATTTGATTTCCAAGCAAGAACTTGAACAAATAGAGGCATCCTATCAAATAGCCCAAAGCCAATCTGAACAGGCAAATGCAAATNTATTATCTGCTGAAGATGAGTTNTCAAANACACGTCTCACGGCTCCTAAGTATGGTATTGTAACAAGCATTACGAAGGAGGAAGGTGAAATGGCAGTCGGTGGTATGTTCAATCCTGGAGTTTTGATGACTGTGGCAGATTTGAGCAGAATGGAGGTAGTGGTTGACGTAAATGAGAACGATGTGGTCAATATTGAAATAGGTGATACCTCTGAAATTGAAATTGATGCCTACCCTGATACCATGTTTCATGGAGTTGTTAGTGAAATTGCTCATACTGCTCAATCTGCAAATATGGGTGCACAGAGTCAGGTTACAAATTTTAAGGTAAAAGTTAGAATGATTTCCGTTCCAGATAAGATTAGGCCTGGAATGAGTAGTACTGTGAATATAATAACGGAAACTCTTTCTGGGGCTATAGCAATACCTATTCAATCTCTTACTTCAAGGCCAGAAAACTATGCGGAAATAACTAATCAGAGCAAAAATGAGAATAAGTGGGAACGTAAAACAAATGAAGAAAAGTCATTTAATAAAACAGAGTCCATCGATGTGATATTTGTCTTGGAAGATGAGTTTGAAGATGAAAAAGCACCTGCGGAAATGAAGTTTGCAAAAGTAAAGGCTGTTAATGTTGGAATATCAAGTGAAAATCATTATTCTGTTGAATCAGGAGTCAATTTAGGCGAAATGATTGTAACAGGAGGATATCGAATCCTAAGTAAAGAGCTTTATCATGGAGCACTTGTATCAGTAAATAATATTCCAAAAAGTCATGCTAAATAGCATAATGAATACTGAAAAACATTAATTCAAATTAAAATGGAAAAAATTGAAAGATGGCCCTGATTTCTCTTAAAAGCATTCATAAAATATATAATGTAGGTGGAGAAGAAGTGCGCGCTCTTGATGGGATTGATCTGGACATTAATGAAAATGAGTATTTGGCGATAATGGGCCCTTCTGGTTCAGGAAAATCAACACTAATGAATATGGTGGGATGCCTTGATACGCCTACCTCTGGTCAATATGAGTTTGAGGGCGAGATGGTTCAGATAATGGATGACTCTCAATTAGCATCAATTAGGAATCGAAAGATTGGTTTTGTTTTTCAGACCTTCAATCTACTTCCAAAAGCTACCGCGCAGCACAATGTTGAAATTCCACTTATCTATGCAAATATTCGTAAAGATAAAAGAACCAAGATGGCATCTAAGGCACTTGCAAGCGTTGGCCTTTCAGACAGGTCTCATCATAGACCCAATGAATTATCAGGTGGGCAAAGACAGCGTGTTGCAATAGCAAGAGCATTGGTAAATAATCCATCTATTATACTTGCAGATGAACCAACAGGCAATCTTGATTCAAAAAGTGGTCATGAGATCATGAGCATTTTAGATGACTTGTATCAAAATGGTAATACTATCATACTTGTAACTCATGAGGATGATATAGCACAACATGCTCATCGAATTATTCGCTTATTTGATGGAAGAATTACTGAAGATTTGAAAATAAAACCTTAATGATACTTCTCTTCCTAGAAAATTTCAAAATATCTTTATCTTCAGTCTTTGCAAATAAGACACGCTCTTTACTTACTGCCTTGGGAATCATAATTGGAGTACTATCAGTAACACTTATGGGGACGCTCATCTCCGGACTGGACAAATCATTTGAGGGTAGTATGTCAATGCTTGGTAGAGATATTCTATATGTAAGTCGCTATGAATGGTTTAGTGATATGGAATGGTGGGAAGTAAGGAATCGACCTAGAATGTTACCAGATTATGTTGATAAGATAAAAAAAAGATCAAAATATGCCTTGGCAGTTGCGCCTGTTATGCAACGAGGAGCTTCGCTATCTTATAAAGATAAGAAAACGCGAACTGAAATATTTGGAACTAATGAAGAGTATATGGAGACCATAAGTAGTGATATTCAAATTGGTAGGTTTTTCACAAGGAGCGAAGATCGTTCTGGCTCTCGAGTAACTGTAATAGGTGACGGTATAAGAGAAGCTTTTTTTGGTGATTTAGACCCCTTAGGGCAATATATAAAAATTGATGATATTAAATTCAGAGTAATAGGCGTTCTCGAAAAACAAGGAAAATTCTTAGGTCTTTTTAGTGTTGATAAACAGGCGATATTGCCATTTGGTGCATACAAACGAATTTTTTCAAGGAGAGGTTGGATGAGGCTTAGTGTGAAAGTTCCGTCTGAAAAATTGGAGGAGGGACTTGATGAAGTAACATCTATAATGCGTCACATAAGAGGCTTAAAGCCAAATAAAGAAAGTGATTTTGCAATAAATCAGACAAAAGCTTTCGAAAAACAATACACTACTTTGAAAATTGCTATTGGGGGGACTGGTCTTTTTATTACCTTATTATCATTAATTGTTGGAGGTATTGGCATTATGAATATAATGTTTGTTTCCGTGAAAGAGCGAACAAGAGAAATCGGAGTTAGAAAGGCCATAGGGGCCACAAGTGGCATGATAATGAGTCAGTTTTTGATGGAAGCGGTGACCATATGCCTCTTTGCTGGTTCAATAGGAATCTTATTAGCTTATGTATTTAGTTTTGTTATCAATATGTTTTTCCCTTCTACATTACCACTAGGTTTATCCATTGCTGCTATGTTGATGAGTCTAATTGTTGGCGTTGTCTCTGGACTGATCCCTTCTTATCGTGCTGCAAAACTAGACCCAATTGATTCACTTAGATATGAGTAAATAATGCATTCAAGGAATATAAAGAGCATATTAAAAGAAAGCTTTTGGATGGCAACTGATTCTATTAAGAAGAATAAGCTTCGATCATCATTGACCTTACTGGGAATTAGCATAGGTGTTTTTTCTGTAATTGGTGTGATGACTGCAATCAGAACATTGGAATCATCGGTTGAATCAGGTTTGAATGTCTTTGCTGCAAACACATTTGTAATTCAAAAAAACCCTGAGTTTAATTTTGGTGGAGATAGAAGAAAATATCGTAATCGAAAAAATATTACTTATGAACAATATAAAATGTTAAAAAATAGAGTAAAACTTCCTCTTCTTATCGGTCCTGTAGGTGGGACATCTACAAGAAGCATTCAATACAAAGGTAAAAAAGTAAAAAACAATGTTGATCTCTTTGGTGGTGATGAAGGAACTATAAGATTTTATAATACTTTCCTAGCAGAGGGAAGAAATTTTATAAATGATGACATACACTTTTCAAAAAATGTTTGCGTACTTGGAATGGATGTCGTTGATCAACTATTCCCTTTTGAAGACCCAATAGGTAAAAAGATAAAAATTGAAGGTCTTGGATACCATATAATTGGAATTACTGAAAGACAAGGGGAAGCTTTTGGTGAAAGTAAAGATAATTACATAGGTATCCCAATAACCACGTATATTGAAAAATTTTCAAACGATTGGAGCAGTATAAGAATCCATGTTGAATCTTCTTCTGAGCAGCTTTATGATAAAACAAAGGATGAGGCTATTGGACATCTTAGAGCCATACGCAAGGTTGCTCCAGGTAACGAGAATGATTTTGAGATTGTCACGAACACGGAAATGATAGAGCAATTTTCAGGTTTTACTAATGGTATAAAATTATTCGCTTTATCTGTAAGCATAATTGCTTTGTTAGTTGCTGGAATTGGAATCATGAATATTATGCTGGTCTCAGTGACCGAAAGAATTAAGGAGATTGGAATTCGTAAGGCAATAGGCGCAACAAAAAATGATATTTTAACACAATTTTTAATGGAAGCTATTTTTTTAAGTCAGTTTGGAGGGATTGTGGGTATTGTTATGGGTATATCAGGTGGCAATATTGTTTCTCTTCTTTTCAAAATCCCGGCTATCATACCATTTGATTGGGCTTTGATCGGATTAGTGGTTTGCTCTGTTATTGGTATTGGGTTTGGTATTTATCCTGCATGGAGAGCAGCTCAATTAGATCCAATAGAGTCTCTTAGGTTTGAATAATCAAACAAACTGTTTTTGGTTCATTCTGTCCTTATATTGCTTAAGCAATTAAATTTAGATGCTGTAATTATCAATATGAATATATTAGTTAGATTTTTAATTAACATTAGCGATGGAAGAAGAGCACAATGAAGATTGGTGTTGTTCCAGCTCGCTTGGATTCCACTCGACTGCCAGGTAAGATATTGGCGAAGTTAAATGGAAAACCAATGGTTGCTCATGTAATGGAGAGAGCCTCAANGGCGANAAATTTAGAAAANNTTGTTCTAGCAGTTGATTCCGAAAAAACTATTAATGCNTTAAAAGAATTTGACTTTGAAATGGTCATGACATCNCCNGATNATNNTTCTGGAACAGACAGNATCGCGGAGGTTGTAAAAGAAATTCCCGAGGCTGAGGTCATAATAAATATACAAGGAGATGAACCCCTGATTGAGCCAGATGTAATCGATTCTCTTGTTGANTCTTTTGAAGATGATNCTGTTGGNATNTCNACTGTTGTTAGTTCAAANTTAACAGTAAGTGANCTTNTAAATCCAAATGTAGTAAAAGCAATTGTTGATGAAAATCANAATGCAATTGAATTCAAGCGNAATATATTTGATTTAGAGATTGGNGGAGTTTATCGCCATATTGGTNTCTATGGNTTTAGACGTGAATCATTATTNCACTTCANATCTCTNGGTCCNTCAGAAAGAGAATTAGATTCTAAANTGGAGCAATTAAGAGCCTTGGATAACGGAATANCNATACGTGNCGNAGTAACNAATTATGAAAGTTTTTCTGTGGATACTGAAAGTGATNTAGATAATGTGAATCGTATAATGGAAGAAGCTNGCNNAGTTTCTGATAAAGATAATGAAAAAGACTAGAGAAATTAAATATATNTTTGTAGTAGGTGGTGTNATGTCAGGNCTTGGTAAGGGNATAGCNGCTTCNTCCATAGGCTATCTGCTCAAGCAGGCAGATGTGAGNGTTACCATTCTTAAGCTAGACCCATACCTTAATGTCGATCCAGGGACNATGAATCCATATCANCATGGAGAAGTGTTTGTTCTAGATGATGGCTCAGAGACTGANCTTGACCTTGGGCATTACGAACGATTCATTGATGTANATATGACAAAAAATAATAATGCCACGGCAGGGCAGATATACAGTACTGTTTTAGATAGAGAAAGAAAAGGAGAATATCTTGGTGATACGGTACAGGTGATTCCACATGTTACAGATGAAATTAAAAATCGTATAAAAACTCTTAACTACCCAGCCAAAAAGCATGATGTTGTTATAGTTGAGGTGGGAGGGACTGTAGGTGACATTGAGAGTTTGCCATTTATGGAGGCGATAAGGCAACTTTCATTGGAGGTTGGTTATCATAACCATATGATAGTCCATGTGACNCTTTTGCCATTTGTTAAGGCAAGTGGAGAGTTAAAATCCAAACCAACTCAACATTCAGTAATGAAACTTCGTGAGATTGGACTTGCGCCAGATATGATATTATGCAGNTCTGAGCACCCGATAGAACAATCCGTAAGAGATAAGATTGCTTTATTTTGTAATGTTAGGTCAGACCATGTCATTGAAGGTAGAGATGTGCCAAGTATTTATGAAGTCCCTCTAGCAATGCATGAACAAAATGCAGGACATCTTATCAATGAAAGGTTAAAAATTGAAAAAACTCCAAACTTGAATGATTTGAAGAGTTTTATACATAATTATAAAAATCCAAAATTTGANATTACCATTGCGATGTGTGGTAAGTATACCGAACTCATTGATTCCTATAAAAGCGTTATGGAGGCTTTTGTCCATGCCGGGGTTGAAAATAATTCAAGGGTGAATGTGAAGTGGGTTCAGACAGAAAAAATTAAGGGTGAGAAGTCTGCTGAATCTGCATTTTCAGATGTNCATGGAATATTGTTATTACCGGGATTTGGATCTCGTGGTGGCGAAGGGAAGATACTTTCATCTAAATATGCAAGAGAAAATAAGGTCCCATTCTTAGGAATCTGTCTTGGAATGCAGTGTGCGGTCATTGATTTTGCAAGAAATGTATGTGGCCTTNATGGTGCAAATTCCACTGAGTTTGATAAAAAGACNAGGTACCCTGTTATCGACTTAATGGAATCTCAGAGGGCAATTAAAATAAAAGGTGGGACAATGCGCCTAGGGGCCTATGATTGTGAATTAAAAGTAGGAACAAAGGTTTTTGCTGCCTACCGGAAAAAGAATATATCTGAAAGACATCGGCATAGGTATGAAGTGAACAATAGATACAGAAAAAAATTAGAAANTAANGGTCTTATATTTTCAGGGTTAAATATGGAACTAGGCGTAATTGAGACTGTTGAGATAAAAGACCATCCTTGGTTTGTTGCGGGTCAGTTTCACCCTGAATTAAAAAGTCGAGTAAATAAGGCTCATCCACTTTTTAGAGAATTTATAAAAGCATCAGTAAGGAGNATGAAATGAAGACAGTCTCTATCCAAGACGTTTCCTTTGGACCTGATGACTTTGGACTTATTGTTGGACCNTGCGTTATAGAGAATTATGAACATGCAATGCATATGGCTACGGCCATTAAAAAAATTGTAGAGCGGTTGAATATGCAAATGATTTTTAAAAGTTCATTTGATAANGCCAACCGTTCATCAATCACATCTTTTAGGGGGCTTGGGATTGANGAGGGATTGAAAATATTAGAAAAAGTAAGATCAGAGATAAATGTTCCGGTCATAACCGATATTCATCTTCCTGAACAGGCTAAGCCTGTATCGGATGTTGTAGATATTATTCAAATTCCTGCATTTTTATGTAGACAGACTGATCTTCTGATGTCTGCAGGAAAGACAAAGAAACCAATCAATGTAAAAAAAGGACAATTTTTAGCGCCTTGGGATATGGAAAATGTGATAACTAAACTAAAAGAATCTGATTGTGATGATATAATGATCACTGATAGAGGTACACAGTTTGGCTACAATAATCTTGTTGCAGATATGAGGTCAATACCCATAATGAAAGAGTTTGGTTATCCTATTATATTCGATGCTACTCACAGTGCCCAATTACCAGGAGGTGATGGCAAAACAACTGGAGGGATGAGGTCTATGATTCCTACATTGGCAAGATCTGCTGTCGCTGCAGGTTGTAATGGTATATTTATGGAGGTTCATGATAATGTTGAAAATGCAAAGTCAGATGCTTCGACGCAGTGGCCTCTTGAGCAACTAGAGTCAGTTCTTAGGTCACTGATAAAAATAAGAGATGCGGTTAATTAAGAATGAATATTAGAGAAATAAAGATGCTGATATCTGATGTGGATGGTGTTTGGACCGATGGAAGTTTTTATAAGGGGACTGATAATATTGAACTAAAAAAATTCTCANTTTTTGATGGTGTTGGAGTTGCAATGGCTCGTGCTGCAAAAATCAAAATAGCATTAATATCAGGCAGGTTTTCTTCAGCTACTGAGCATAGAGCAAAAGAATTAGGTATAGAGGATGTGTACAATGGTACTTTGAATAAATTNCCTGTATATGAAAAACTAAAATTAAAATACAAGTTAGATGATTCTAATATTGCATACATTGGTGATGATCTAATAGATATTCCGGTAATGGAAGTCGTCGCATTGCCTATCGCCGTTGCAAATGCTACCCTAGANGTAAAAAAAATTGCTGCACATGTCACAGAACTTTCAGGTGGGGAAGGTGCATTCCGAGAAGCAATCTCTTGGATTATATCAGAGCAAGGTCGTACTGAGGAAGTTATTCAAATCATGAGAGAACGTATAACCAATAGTTAATATTGTGAGGTCAATAATCATTCTGCTAATGGCAATATTNTCATCTTGTACAAAGCAANCNGTTCAAGATCTTCCATCTCGACAAGGAATGCCTGACCAAGAGAGTTGGGGGGTTAATATTATATTGACTGATCAAGGTATGATAAGGGCAAAAATAATGTCAGGGCATTTAGAAAAATATAATGAAAAGGAATTTATTCTATTAGATAGTAGTGTTACTGTAGATTTTTTTGACTCAGAGGAGCAACATACATCTGTTTTAACCTCCAATAAAGCTGAAGTTAATCAAAGCTCTAATGATATGAAGGCTATTGGTAACGTAGTGGCAGTATCAGATAGTGGAATTTCTCTTTATTCAAATACTCTTATATGGGATTCAAAAAACGAAAAACTGAGAACAAAAGATAAAATTATGATAACCACTCTTGATGAAGATACATTATATGGAATTGGTTTTGAGTCTGATTCAGATCTTGAAAATTGGAAGATCATTAATCCATCAGGTGTGACTGGTCGGGAATTTAAATGATGGCAAGACATGATACCTTAAGTGCAAAAGGACTCCATAAGCAATACGGAAAACGTATGGTTGTTAAAGATATAGATGTATCTTTAGAGCGTGGTGAGATTGTCGGTCTACTTGGACCAAATGGGGCTGGAAAGACAACGTCATTTTATATGATAACAGGTATGATCAAACCTACATTTGGGAATATATTTTTAGATGATTACGAGATAACGAATGATGCGATGTATAAAAGAGCTCGGAAAGGCATAGGTTATTTAGCTCAAGAACCATCAATATTTGGCAAATTAACAGTTGAGGATAATTTAAAATTAGTATTGGAGCTGCGTAAAGATCTTACTGAAAAAGATCAAAAGAAAAAAATGAGATTACTATTAGAAGACCTTTCTGTTTCACATCTATCTCAAAGTAAAGGGAATACACTTTCAGGAGGAGAGCGCAGGAGAGTAGAAATTGCTAGATGTTTGTGTATGGACCCAGATTTCATTCTTNTAGATGAGCCATTCGCAGGGGTAGACCCNATAGCGGTTCAAGAGATACAGGGGATTGTTCATTCTTTGAAAAGAAAGAAAATTGGAGTTCTTATTACTGATCATAATGTTAGAGAGACGCTTTCAATTACCGATCGTTCATATTTATTATTTGATGGTCAAATATTAAAATCAGGTACTTCTGAGTTTTTAGCGAATGATGAAGAGGCAAAGCGTTTATACCTTGGTGAAAAATTNAGACTTGACTGATGGCGACAACACTAAAACAAATACAATCACAAAAACAAAAACTTGCACCAAGACAAGTTTTACAAGCGCGTTTATTGCAATTGAACACTGTGAATTTGGAACAAGCAATCATNGAAGAATTNGAGCAAAATCCTTTATTAGAACAGGTTGAGCCAGAAGAGAACCAATCTAATGAAGATAAAGATGAGACCCCGATTGATGATATGGATGTTTCAATGGAGGATATGTACAGTGATGAATCTACATATTACTTATCTGAGCAGAAAAAAGAGATGCCATTGCCTGACAGGCATACATTATTAGAAAAGTTGATNGACCAACTTAAAGATATAGATTTAAACGATCATGAAAGAGAGATAGCTGAGGAGATTATTTGGAATACTAATGAAAAAGGATATCTGGATACAGATCTTATTTTAATTGCCGATCGCTTTGAATTATTGGAGGAGGAGATAGANCCTTTATTGCATAAGATTCAAAGACTTGACCCTAAGGGAATTGGATCTAGATCTCTTCATGAATGTTTAATGATTCAACTAGAAGATGAGCCTAATTCATTATCTCATATGATAATCAATAAATACTTTGATGATTTTATGCATAAGCGCTATGAAAAGATTCTAGAAAAGTTAGANTGTTCAAAAGACGAGCTACATGAGGCAGTCAATCATATTGCTCATCTGAGTCCAAGTCCGGGTGAGGGCTATCTTGATAGATTTCAAATAGTTTTACCTGATGTGATTGTAAGAGAAGATGGAGATGATTGGGTTATTACAACAAATGATGGTGGGATACCAGAATTAAGAATTAGTCAAGCTTATGAAGCTCAGATAAAAGATGATAGTCTTGAGGGTGACGCAAAAAGATTNATAAAAGATAAAATGGATCTGGCCAACTGGTTTATGGAAGCAATNCAACAAAGGAGAGTGACCATGGTCAATGTAATGAGATCTATTATTCATTTTCAACCTGAGTGGTTTTCAGGGAACATGAGCTACCTTCGTCCGTTAAAACTTCAAGATATCGCTGATATGGTCAAAATGGATATTTCAACAATCAGTCGTTCAACAAGAGGTAAATATGCAGACACTCCATACGGTATTTTTGAGTTAAAATATTTTTTCACTGATTCTATAGAGTTAAAGGATGGTAGAGTTTTGGGGACTTTTGTTATTAAGAAGGCTTTAGAAAAANTAATCAAAAACGAAGANAAACAATCGCCATATAGCGATGATGCGATTGTTGATAAACTGACTGAAGATGGATATACATTAGCAAGAAGAACAATCGCTAAATATCGTGATCAAATGGGATTCCCAGTCGCAAGATTAAGAAAAGAAATATAAAGGAGTAGTTATGGCAACACGTAGAATAATAGTAGGAGATCAAGAAGTTGAGATCCCTGAGTTTAATTTCAAGATAACCCCAGTCCTTATTGGAATATTAGTAGTCTGGCTGTTAACTGGTATCTACATTGTAGGGCCTGATGAGGTTGGTGTTATCCGAACCTTTGGTGAGTATACAAGGGTTACTCAATCGGGGTTAAATTGGAAGTTTCCATCGCCAATTGANACAGCAAATACCCCAAAAGTTACTGAGGTAAAGAGAATTGAGTTTGGGTTTCGTAGTTTAAAAAATGGTCAATATAGGACTGTTGAAAAAGAAAGTTTAATGCTTACAGGTGATGAAAATATTGTCGATGCTGAGATGATTGTTCAATATAAGATCAAAGATCCTGTGCAATATCTTTTTAATATTGTAGAGCCTGAATTAACAGTTCGTGAGGCAGCAGAGGCCAGCTTAAGAACAGTAGTTGGTAGAAATAAAATTGATGAGACTCTCACTACGGGAAAGTTTACTATCCAGGAAGAGACGAAGATACAATTGCAAAATATCCTAGATAAATATGAATCAGGTATTCATGTAGTTGCTGTTCAATTGCAGGATGTCTCCCCGCCAAAAGAGGTTATTGGTGCATTTAAAGATGTTGCATCAGCAAAAGAGGATAAGAATAGAATGATCAATCAGGCAGAGGGGTATAGAAATGATGTCATACCTAAAGCAAGAGGAGAAGCCGAAGCAATGATAAGAGATGCAGAAGGTTTTAGAGAATCGAGAGTTAAACGTGCAGAGGGTGATGCAACTAAGTTTACAACAATCTTGAAAGAATATAATAAAGCTAAAAGCATCACCGAGAAAAGACTATATCTAGAGACCATGGAAAAAGTACTCCCTGGCATAGAAAAAATAATTATACCAGATAAAGATAGTGGGAATATGTTAAATCTATTGAACTTAAATCCTAATCAAATGAAGGGAGGTCAATAATAATGAAAAAAATATCGATGATAGTAGTTGGCTTATTGGTGCTCTTTGGATTATCTACCATTATAATAGTTGATGAAACAGAGCAAATAGTTATCCTTCAGTTTGGAAAACCCGTTCGTACTTTAAATGATCCAGGTTTAAACTGGAAGCTCCCNGCTCCTTTCCAAACTGCAAATTCATTTGAAAAGCGTTTGCTCGAATACGATGTTCCGCCAGAAGAAATTCTAAGTAGGGATAAAAAATCTCTCATTATTGACAACTACGTCAGATGGCGGATAACTGATCCATTATTGTTTTTACAGACAGTTAGAGCAGTCCCAACTGCTAAGACACGTTTGGATGATATTGTATATTCAGAATTAAGACAAGAGTTGGGGACTCATGATATGGTTGAGATAATTACTGAGAATAGAGAATTGATCATGTCAAAAGTGACCTTAGCAAGTAATGAAGAAACGAGCAAGTATGGAATTGAAGTAGTTGACGTTCGAATTAGGAGAGTTGACCTTCCGCAAGANAATGAAGCTTCTATATATGCAAGGATGGAGGCAGAGNGAAAACGGCAGGCAAATAAATTTAGATCTGAAGGAGAGGAAGAGGCACAGAAAATCAGAGCCGCAACAGANAGAGATAAAACTGTTATATTGGCGNATGCTTATAAGGAGGCACAAGAAATACGTGGNATAGGTGAGGCTAAGGCTCTTGATATTTATGCTTCTTCATTTTCAAAATCACCAGACTTTTATGAATTTATNCGTACTCTGGAAACCTATGAGAAAGTAATTGATAAAAAAACAACTCTAGTTCTACCCGGNGATTCAAAGCTTTTAAAAGAGTTAACAAGATAGTAGATGATGGCAAAAAAGATTCGTTCAACAACCATNATAGGNGTGCGTCATAAGGGTGGGGTTGCTATGGCTGGAGATGGTCAGGTTACCTTTGGNGATATGGCATTTAAACAAAAAGCTGTTAAAGTACGCGAATTCAAAGTTGCTCAAAATAAGGTTTTAGGAGGTTTNGCAGGTGCAGCAGCGGATGCNCTTACATTGTTTGAAAAATTTGAACAAAANCTTGAGCAATATGAAGGAGATTTGACTAGAGCAACGGTTGAACTTGCAAAAGACTGGCGCATGGATAAAATGCTTCGCCATTTAGATGCAATGCTAGTNGTGATGAATAAGGAAAGCAGTTTTATCATTGCNGGTGATGGNAATGTAATTGAGCCAGATGGAGATGTCGTTGCAATCGGGTCTGGGGGTGGCTTTGCACAGGCAGCAGCCNNAGCATTATTATCTAAAACAAAGTTAACGGCAAGGCAGATTGCAGCTGAGTCTCTCAAAATAGCAGCGGATCTTTGTATNTATACAAATGATTCTATTTCTGTATTGGAAATTAAATGAAACAGNTGACACCAAAACAAATAGTTAAAGAGCTTGANCGTTATATTGTNGGTCAGATAAACGCAAAAAAAGCTGTAGCAATTGCACTTAGGAATCGTTGGCGAAGACAGCAGGTTGAGGGAAAATTGAAAGATGAGATCATGCCAAATAATATTATAATGATTGGTTCTACCGGTGTTGGAAAAACAGAAATAGCACGGAGGCTGGCAGCATTAGCAAATGCACCTTTTATTAANGTAGANGCAAGTAAGTTTACTGAAGTCGGNTATGTAGGTAGAGATGTTGAATCAATCGTAAGAGACCTNATGGATACNGCTGTTTCTTTGGTTGAACGTGAAAAGTANGAGGAGGTAATTGAATTAGCTGAACGACTGGCAAATGAGCGAATATTNGATATTTTATANCCTGATGATAATAAAGCNGATTCTAAACAAGATAAAACCTTAAANGAACGTCATGCTAGAACTCGAGNNAGGATTAGAAAAAAATTAGAGAATAGTGAGTTTGAAGATAAAATTATCGAAGTGGAGATATCAGATGAACCTTCGATAGGAATGCAGGTATTTGGNCCTATGGGTATGGAAGATATTGGCATGAATATTAAAGATATGATATCAAGTTCATTACCGAAAAATAAGCGGTCAAAAAAAATGAAGGTNAAAGAGGCTCGTGAAGTATTGACTGACAATGAGGCCATTAAATTAATAGATCAAGATGAAGTTATCCGTNTAGCCAAAGAGCGNATGGAAAACAATGGGATAGTNTTTNTAGATGAAATTGATAAGGTGGTTGGAAGCAACGGNGGAGCTGGTCCAGATGTAAGTCGTGAGGGTGTTCAGAGNGATCTTCTTCCAATTGTAGAGGGNAGTAATGTAAATACAAAGTANGGCGTTATCGCAACTGATCATATATTATTCATAGCCGCAGGNGCATTTCATGTAAGTGCACCATCCGATATGATACCAGAACTCCAAGGACGATTCCCAATAAGGGTTGAACTGGACAAATTAAATATGGACGACTTTATAAAAATATTGACCCACCCAAGGTCTGCATTGATCAAACAATATACAGCACTCTTAAGCGCAGAAAATGTACAGCTAGAATTTAATAATGCATCAATACGTGCAATTGCAAAGATTGCATCTGATGTTAATTCAAAGATGGAGAACATAGGGGCTAGGCGTCTACACACTATAATGACAACATTACTAGAAAAACCTCTATTTGAACAACCAAAAAGAGGAGATAAAAAAATTAAGATCACGGCTAAATCAGTGAATGAATCATTGGGTGATATCCTAGAAGACCAAGATCTTAGCAGATACATACTATAAGGAATAATCATGCCAAAACATTTTTTACATATCTCTGATTATGATACTGATGAACTTTGGGAGATTCTGTCTCTTGCAAGAGAATTAAAAATAAAATTTCATAAAAAAGAAACCTATAAACCCTTTCAGGATAGGTCTCTTGCGATGATATTTGCTAAGCCTTCTGCGCGCACTAGAGTATCATTTGAAACCGGTTTTGAATGGATGGGTGGGCATGCTCTATTTTTGGGGCCAAATGATATTGGAATAGGTAAAAGAGAAGCAATCAAAGATATTTCCAGGTTATTTAGTAGGTATAATGATGTAATAATGGCTCGCTTATTCGATCATCAGCATATTGTTGAGCTTGCTGAATATGCTGACATTCCTGTTATAAATGGTTTAACAGACTATAATCATCCTTGCCAGATTATGACGGATATTTTGACAGTATGGGAACACAGGGGAAATCTTGAGAATCTTAAGGTCTGCTATATGGGTGATGGGAACAATATTGTTAATTCTTGGTTGCAATTAGCTACTAGATTTTCAATGCATTTTGTTTGTTGTGGGCCAGAAGGTTACGAACCCGATTCGGAAACCGTTAATATGGTAAATGATTCTGACCTATCATCTTATGAATTATCTCATGACCCTCTTTCTGCAGTAAAAGATGCTGATATTATTTATACCGATGTGTGGGCGTCTATGGGACAAAAAGAAGAGGCCGAAGAAAGAGAAAAAATCTTTGCACCATTTCAGGTAAATAGAAGTTTAATTGAAAGTACTGGAAAAGATACACTGTTCATGCACTGCCTTCCTGCTGAGAGAGGGAGAGAGGTAACTGATTCAGTTATGGAGTCGAGTAATTCAATTGTTTTTGACCAAGCTGAAAATAGAATGCATGCTCAGAATGCAATAATGGTTTATTTATCTCAGATAATGTCTTAGTCTACCCGTTTTTTCTTGAAAATATAATCAGGTAGGCCTCTGTTTACTTTATAATCAGAATATTTAACAGTTATCATTCCTTTAACAATATCTTGATTCATTTTTAGTTGTGAATCTGCACCAATCATACTTGGGAGGTCATTCTTTAGCCAATTAGCTAATTTCATATCTTTAATAAAATATTCAACTTTTGATATTGATGGTAGGAAGTATTTATTTTCATGAAGTTCATAATCATTTATTATCTGAAATAGTTTCAAAGTATCTATTCTACTTGTAACTGATCTTATAAGCCACCTGCTTGTGTCAACTAAAACATCTACAATTGGGTTAAACGATAATTTGGCATATTCATTTGGGAATTTTGCTTTTAGACTATCTGGGATTAGTGTACCACTGATCATTATGTGGTTGGTTTCAATCTTGCTTTGATCTTTATTGATAATCATATCTTTTAAATTATCAAAATTATCTTCTGGACTTGTGAAGAGTCCTGTGTTGGGTAGTACTCCAAAACCTTTTGTAGTAGCTTTAAACTTATTTGGTTTCTTATAGTATGTTTGATACTCTTTTTTTGGCATTCTAAGCCCAGGAACATTAAGACTTACAACCATTTTAGCCTGAAAGTCAGAAACTTTTTCAAATTCATCATTGGTTCTTAAAATAATCTTTTCTAAAGAAAGATCAGAGGAAGTAAGTCCAGTCGTTGCAATAATGATAGTTAATAGAGCTTTAAATTTTGGTCCCATTAGTC
>NZWG01000049.1 GCA_002698235.1 Fidelibacterota bacterium
TCAGGCAAATAAAGGTCACAATATCTAACATAATCCAAATGCACTGAGGCAATACCTTCTATTGAAGCAATTTTTGAAATATTGGTCTTTACATATTCTCTTGCACCTTGGCTAAAAGGACTAATCCATTGATAATAGTCTACGTAAGGTCGATACTCTGAACAATCATCTCCATTTTTGTTCACTGAGTACCAACTTTTATTTTTTATTACATTTTTGTCATATGGCCTATTCAATGTCCATATCCAACCATGAATATTTACCTCGACATCCTTGGCTATATTTACCAAAAATTTTAATTGATCAACATTTGCATTTACAAAAAATTCTTTAATTCCGGCATTTTTAAGTTTAGCGAAATATTTTCTCCATGCTAACTCTGGTTGATATTTAAAATCAAGCCAGACTCCCATTGTTATTGATTTATCTATTTTTTCCTCGTACATATAAATACTACTCTTCTTCCTCATTATCTTTGAATGGTCTTATATCCTTATCAATAATTCTTCAAGTCCCCACTCCCTAAAAGTAATAAGTTAGACCAGTCATCACAATAGCCATAAAATGGCCTCCATCATTTTTAATCAATACCTCGTACCATTCCACTGAAGAAACGACCAACGGGAGAACCTAAAAATACTATCATTCATTTTGGCAGCACATTATTTATTTTATGATCAAGCATGGTTGCTTAGATCGCTATTGAAAAACGAATCGTACTATGATAGGTATTGGATCAAACTTTCCTGATAAAATAAGATAAAGAAATGTGACAATACTAACGACTATTAAAGACATACCCAATGTGATACCAAAACAACCAATCGCAAATATCTTGGTTATTTGACTTATCGAGTATGCAATAAACTCAAATAAAATAGAAAGCCATTTAGGCATATAAAATTATGATATTTGTATTATTCGTTATTCTTATCAGCAAAAAGATAATAACCGAGGTTCGAGATAATAATATTAAATAATGATATGATGGCTAGCCAATTAACTCTGTCACCTTTTCCAAGAGTAAACATATATTGCCACTTCTCGCCCAAAAGAAATCCTTTTGTTGAACTAATATTTACAGCGATGATGAATACGGCAATAGAACCAACTGCAACCATAAAAAATATCTTTTGTAGTGTGTTCATTCGCCAATGCATATCAAAACTTACCCACCCTCATATAGTTAAAAAATAAAAACCATAGAGAAACCGATATACTTTTGAAAAAATATGGAACAGGAACACCATTCATCTTTATAAATTTACACCTTGTATTAAGACTATTTTTTTTAATTATTATAAAAAGAAACCCAATTGAAAAATGTATTAGGAACTACCTTAAAACTGTGTTCAAGCTCACCACTGACAGGTTTTAGAAGAGATGGATTTTGCAAAACCGATCAAAATGATAATGGCTTACATCTGGTAGCGGCTGTAATGACCAAGGAATTTCTGGATTTTACAAGATCAAGGGGAAATGATCTATCATCCCCAAACCCATTATTTAATTTTCCTGGTTTAGTACCAGGTGATAGATGGTGCTTATGTGCTCTAAGATGGAAAGAAGCATATGTATCTGGTTGTGCGCCACCTGTGATACTTGAAGCGACAAATGAAAAAGCTCTAAAGGTCATTAAATTGGAATACTTATTAGAAAAAGGAAGATCAACTAAACCTAAATCCTAATAGATATTTTTTCTTCTATGGACACAAACGATTGCATGACTGGATTTAAACTTTTTACCATATTGATGTTTGTGGAGCTTTCTTTTAGTGAAACCTTAACCTTTGAAGCCGTTCCTAAGGTCAAAGATATCGATTCAATTTATATCAGGTTTGACCCCATTAATGTCACAGCAATTCGAAATACAACAACAAATCCAATTTCAGAAACCCTTATTAACAACTCAGAACTGGATATATACAATACAAGCTCTTCTTTAAACTCAGTNTTAAGGAATGCACCAAGTCTTTTTGCTTTAAGTGATTTTAATGATGTACAAGATTCGCGNATCTCAATACGAGGTTTTGGAGCTAGATCAAATTTTGGAATAAGAGGTATTAAAATTCTTGTTGATGGAATACCTGAATCAACTCCNGATGGTCANGGCCAATTGGANAATATTTCAATTGATTATTTTGAGCANNTAAGTGTNTTTAGAGGGTCGACATCCCTTNTNTTTGGAAATGCNTCAGGAGGAGCNATTAGTTTTTTATCNCAANNTCCAAANAGTNANAATTNTACNAGATCAAGTATNACNNTNAATNCTCTAAATGATAGGTCCTTNACGTTNTTTATCAACCGCAGTAAAAATAATATTGATTGGAATTTCCATGTTGATATCCAAAAACAAATGGGTCACAGATATCATAGCTCTTCACATTCATCCATATTGAACTTTCAATCAAGATACCGATCAAAATACTTTGAGATATTTAACATCTCTTTTAATCATCTTCACAGTCCATATGCTCTTGACCCCGGCGCTCTTACTTTAGAACAAAAGATAAATGATCCAAAAATGGCAAGACCTGAAAATGAGCTCTACGATTCAAGAGAAAGTGTTCAACAATCTAAATTAAGTTTGAGAACTGAAAAGGTTTTAAATGATAGGATAGTATTAAAAACAGACATTTGGTTCTTGCAACGATATTTCAAAAACAAATTACCGTTTCAAAATGGAGGACAGGTAAACCTGCTAAGAAACTATTTTGGATTTAATTCTAAGCTGACCTACGACATTTGGATAGGCAAAACTTTTAATAAAATTATGTTCGGAATTGAAATAAATAATCAAAAAGACTCTAGAAAACGTTTTGATAATATTATGGGAACCAAAGGCAATATGGTCTACAACGGAGTGGAAAAGTTTATGATGGCTGCCTCATTCGTCCAATATCGCATGAACTTAAAAGAGCATCAATTTTTTTCAGGTATTAGAATTGATCATAATCAAACTGGTATGAATGATAATATTATCACAGATAATGAATCAGACTATAAAGAGGAATATTTTAACATAACTCCATTGATTGGATATAAATATCAACTCAATAAGAGATCGTACATATTCACAAACTACTCAACACATTTTGAAACCCCTACGCTTTATGAAACAGGCAATAGCTTTGAGTTAGAACCTCAGTACAACAGGATGGGTGAAATCGGAATAATTTCACAAACCAATCAATCGGAAAACATCGAATTGGTTTTATTTAGATCTAAAGTTGAAAATGAAATTATTTCATTTGAAGAGGCGGACGAACCTGGTAGGTCTTATTACAGAAATGCTGGAGTAACTGAACGCATGGGTGCTGAATTTTCATTGAATAAAGCTTTAACTAAAAAATTCAGCTTACTATACACGCATACTTTCACAGATTATAAGTTTACCGACTATAGTAATGATGAAAACGCTCTCGACGGTAATTATCTACCCTCCATTCCAAGGTACTTTGGGAAATTAAATTTCCTTTACGAATTGAAAAAAAAATACGCCATTGACCTTGAACTTTATTACACTGGAGAAATTTTTCTTGATGATAACAACACCCATTCAAATCCAAAGTATCTTTTATCTAATCTTAAGATCAAAAACACGTACAAGGCCTTTGGACAAAACGTTACAATCTTTTACTACATAGGGAACATTTTTAATATTGACTACGACTCCAATATAAGGATAAATGCCTGGAGTGATAGATATTATGAACCCGGACCTTCTAGGTATTATTCTATAGGACTGGAGTTCTAATTTTCTACAATATGTGGTTTGATCTTTACGATTCTTCCTGGGTTTTCAAGAGCAACGTAAATGAATCCTTCAGGTCCAACTTCAACATCTCTAACCCTTGAGCCAGCATCATAAATTTTTTCGCTTCCGATCTTTACACCATTCTCTATTTTAACCCTCTCTAAAAATTCATATTTGAGCGATGTTACAAGTATGTCACCATTCCAATTTGGTATCAAATCATTTTCATATACTTTCATCCCACAAACTGCAATACTTGGAGTCCAATGCCATATTGGCTGTTCCATCCCTTCAAGATGGGTGTGATCACTTATTTTAGTACCAATATAGTTTATGCCATATGTTATTTTAGGCCATCCATAGTTTAAACCTCGTTGTATAATATTTAATTCATCACCTCCTCTTGGACCATGCTCTAATTCCCATAAGGTTCCATCATTNGAAAAGGTTAAGCCTTGAGGGTTTCGATTNCCATANCACCAAATTGAATTGGTCTCACCATTCTTAGATTTAAATGGATTATCATTTGGAATACTTCCATNTAGATGCAAACGATGAATNTTNCCATTTGGCTTATNCACGTCNTGAGCTTCATCTCGCTCTCCCCTATCGCCAATACTAAANAATAGATAATCGTCCCTTATTGCAAATCGGCTACCAAAGTGAACTGTTTTTTTTGAATAATGTCTTTGCTCTGCTGAATAAATAATTTCAAGATCTTTTAATTGATCTTTTATGAGTTTTGCTCTGGCAATTGCGGTGAAGGCTTTTTTCCTTNCAGGTTNACTNTAGGACAAATAAACATAATTATTTTCGGAATAATTTGGACTNATCTCAACATCCATCAACCCACCTTGGCCTCTAAAATATACATCTGGNGTGCCTTNTATTAGATCTTTTCTACCATCTCGATATACTCGAAAAAGNTCACCCGATAGATCGGTTACTAACATCGAAGTATCTGGTAAAAATGCCATACCCCANGGNATTTCAAANCCTGNNGCAAANCCTTTGACCTCTAATTCAACTTCTTCTGTTTTNATNACTTTGTTATCAAAACCATCATNTGAAAAAACTAANCCANCAATTACNATTTTAATAANAATAATTTTATTGAAGATTCTGTNTTTCATAATNCTAANATACTTAAACAGTCTACCGTTNTTCTATTAAATATTTANTCTTATCATAAGATAGNTCANNANGTTCTATTATTTTAAAGACTCTCCTCGAAGNTGTCTCCACATTTTTATTTTACTGCCNTTNTCACATAAATTAACTACGCANAGTACTATTGTATCATCTCTGTCATCTTGATGNACNCCATGNGACCCAACTAATANTTCATCTGATTCAAAAAGNGACTGNCATTCACCTATTCTAAAGCTTGGGACNTCATCTNTGATCTTTAGAGAAAATTGAATGGTCTCNTCNTTGGAANTTTTACCCTCCATCGCAATATTTTCCCAAATAAAATCTTCAGATAGCAATTNATCAAGCTTAGACCTGTCTTTTTTATGCATAGCATCTTTCCAAGCATTCATAGACTGAACAAATGTTAATTTTTCCATTTAAAATCCTTTTATTTTTCTATCAAAAAATACTTATGTAATTGGTGTTTGTGTAAATGAAAAGGTATTAAAAACATGATAATATTATTGATTGAATCCTTATCATTCTTCCTTGTAAATATTTGTAAGAATGGTTTCTGAGTCTTCTTTTAATTCAAGTTCTTCAATATGATTATAAACTTCGATTAAGTAGGCTCTGTCTTCACCTTTTAATTCTTTTTCCAATATGGAGAAATATCTTCTTTGTACCTCAAGCTCTGTGAGCCCTTCCTCCCAAACGCTATTTAGTACATCCCATAAATATTGTTGGTCAATGCTCATATTAAAAATTAATACATCAAAGAAGTTTACTACTTAAACAAAAATCTACACGAGNATGGACCTTTATGCACTCTCACTATTATACTTCTCTATTATTTTCTTGGGAAGTGGATAGTTTAAAAATTTTTCTTTTATTTCATTTTCCATAGAATCTACTTTTTCTTGAATTTGNTCATAGGCCTTTTCTAGATNTAGCTTATTATCTAAAAGTTCATACAAACTAAAGTTTGTTTCATAATCGATCTCATCTGCTTCTGCGATCAGCTTATTAAGCTCCTGCAGATCATATTCTTTGCCAAGTTGTTTGTTGGCCAAAAANAGATTAGTAATANTATANAACTCGTTTTCTTTTCCCAATTCTTCCCTGATCTTGAGNGATCGTGNGTAANAGTCTACCGCTTGATCGTATTCACCTTCTATTAAATGGATGTCTCCAATCTTGTTCAGGATACTTCCTATATTTCCCCTGTACCCATTTTNTTCACATATTAAAAGAGAACGGNTATAATGGTCNAGCGCTAGATCATATTCACCTTTATTAAAGTAANCATGACCAATACCTCCTAATGACATGGCCACACCGTCCTTGTTACCAAGTTCTTCACTTATCTGTAAAGATCTTTTTTGAAATTCTAACGCTTGGTCATATTCGCCTTTCCCACTATGAATTAGCCCAATATTTTGAAGACTTTTTCCCATCGAACGTTTATTACCAAGTTTNTTATTTATTTCNAGGGCTCGTTTTTGATATTCTATTGCTTGGTCATATTCACCTCTTTCANTGTGAACAAGNCCTATGTTTATNTAGGAACCTGCAATACCGCTCTTATCATTAGTTTCTTCATGTATTGCAAGAGAACGATTGAAATAGTCTAACGACTGATCATATTCACCTCTTTTGCCGTAGATTATAGCAATATTAGTANATTCTGNNTNCGNTTTNTCNCCCAGTTCTTCACTNATTNCAAGAGANCGATTNAANTAGTCTAACGCTTGATCNAGCTCTCCTTTNNTATNATATATAGNTCCNATATTATTTAANACNCNNCCGTATCCTGCTTTGTCTCCCANCTCTTCNNTAATTACTAANACACGTTTGAAATAATCNAGAGTTTGANCNNTNTCNCCTNTANAGNAGTGTANAATCCCAATANTACCTAATGCTCCNCCTATTGCACNCTTATCNCCNAGATNTTNAGCCTGATNNAANGCNCTGGTANAANTGCNCATAGCCTTATCATAGTCTCCCACATCATGGTAAGTCGCACCAAGTAAAAGTTTAGCTCCAATAAAATTATCATCAAGCTCTATTCCTCTATTTAGTAATCCTCTTGCTATTTCAATATCAGTTTTATCTTCACGCTTTTCGTATTTATGTTTGGCTTCAAGATAATATGCGTAAGCTTTAGGATTGGAATCTAAAATATGCTTTTCAGGGTTTTGCAAGATCTCGATCTCTAACGTCTTTAAGATGTTATTGGAAAGATCACCTTTTATTGTTGGCAGGTCAGTCCAGTTAGTTTGCCAGCGCTTAGTGTAAACCACTTTTGATTCTTTGGTGTCAAATATCTCCATGGACAATTGAAATACTGAATCCATTTTCCAAAGTGTACCCTGAGCTATATATCTAACAAATAACTTTTTGGCTAGATCAGCGGTCTCCATATCTTGAAAATCTAATTTTTCAATATCTTTTAAGCTTACCACTCTGATTAGTCCAGCGCTGGTAACATCTGCAATCAGGTCTGAGCTAATGCCGTAAGCATAAAATTCATCGTCCTCCGCTCCTTTATTCTCAAATGGTAATATGGCGATGGATGGAGTTGTGTCTTCATCAGCATATCCAATTCTTAAGAACAAAAAGTTGATCAGCATGAATAGACCGATCAAAGAAGCAGCAATGCCCAAAGAGTTTTTTAAATTCCACTGGAATCCTTCAGGCTCTAACTTGGCTGAGACTTTCGAAAGGTCTGTCTCTGGAAGGTCATGAGAGGTAATACAGTATACTTCAACTTTTTGTCCAACACCTTTCAGTTTTGGCTTACCAAGATATTTAGTGGCAAACTCAGATTCTCTTACAATTGCATCATGGACCTTATTTGATATTGCAATCCCTCCTGAAGCTGAGAATGGTTCGATCCGAGCTGCTATATTGACATCATCTCCTATGATATCATTTTCTTCTATTAAAATTTCACCTTCATGGATGCCGATCCTTAGATTAAGATCATCGATCTCTTTAGATGCCTCTTGTAGTTTTATACAACAATTAACAGCATCAGTTACTGTGTCAAATGTCAAGATGAGACCATCACCCACCTCTTTGATCCAAGACCCATTAAATTTGGATACGATAGGTTGGAACAGATCTCTTTGTGTTTTTAATAAAGAAGATGCTTTGGATTGGTCTTCTGCTGTGAGTTTAGTAAAACCGACTATATCGGTAAAGACTATGGCAGCTAGTTTTCGGGTGGGTTCAGGCATTCTCTTTTTCCCATAGTAATATGATTTGTTTTTGGACTTGATAGTTTAGGTATTTTTGTTTGAATTCATCTTCCATACCATCTGCTTTTACCTGGATATCATTATAGGCATTTTCTAAGTATACTCTATTACCTAAAAGTTGATAAAGACCAAATTGATCAACATAATAATTTCTGACCTTTTCTTCGATTTTATCCATACCAAGTATTTCCGAAATATCATATTCTTTGCGAAGTTGTTTTTTAGTTAAGGCCAGATAAATTTTCACATGTAACATTTCTTCATTTGTTGCTTCTAAAGCTATCTGGGTAGACGATTCAAAACTTTCTAAAGCTTTAACATAATTTTTAGAATAAAAATAACTAAAGCCTAGTTTCCCATAAATAAAGGCAATCCACTCTTTATCGCTTGATTCCTTATGGACAGATAGGCGCCTTTCATAATAGTCAATGGATTGA
>NZWG01000050.1 GCA_002698235.1 Fidelibacterota bacterium
TAAATGGTTCTGACCTTGTTTTTAATACGTCTATTGTTTGGGGATGACAGGAATTTGAAACTAAAAAGGTCGATCTTGAATTTGTTTTGGTGGAATTGAAAAACATTACCATAGCTTCAGCCGCGGCAGTTGCTTCATCAAGGAGAGAAGCATTTGAAAGGGGCAGGGCTGTAAGATCAGATACCATGGTTTGGTAATTCAAAAGAGCCTCAAGTCGGCCTTGACTTATTTCTGCCTGATAAGGTGTATATTGTGTATACCAGCCAGGATTCTCTAAAATATTTCTTTGAATCACAGCTGGGGTATGTGTTCCATAGTATCCCATTCCTATGAATGATCTGGTCTGTATGTTATCATTTGCAAGTTGACGTAGTGTCTCTACTGCATTTATTTCAGACAATGCAGGGAATGGATTTAAGTTTTTATTTGATAAGATATCTTTAGGTATAACAGAGTCTGACATGTAATCAAGAGTTTTAAATCCTAATTCTTCGAGCATATCTTGAATCTGGTTAGGTCGAGGACCAATGTGTCGTGATGTAAAATTCATTGAGATGTAAAGTTAAATTTTTTCATAAATAAAGCACTGAAGATTAAAAACAAAACACACTGATTTACTAAACTATATCTTATTAATTCATTGGTATAAAAAGAAATAAGTCAATAAATTTGGAGTCTGGAAATGAATAGGTTAATTAAAAAAAATCTCAAGAGGAATCGCTTCTTGATATTAAAATTCAAATTTGCATTTTATGCAAATTTTTAAAACAATAAAACTCATGCACCGTTTACGGTGCATTTTTTTTATAAAAAGGTAAATATATNTATGGAACATCTTATAGAACTNCAGGGAATTGATACTAANCTTAACGATCTTAACGACCTCTTAGGGGANTTNCCATCTAAGNTNCAAGGTTTGAATGACCAAGANGAATCAATTAAAGTTTCTCTTGAAAATANTAAAAATAGATTAAANGAGTTAGAAGTTGAATTGCATAAGGGTGAGGTTACCGTATCNCAANTTCAGGGGAAAATTAATACTCTCAAAGANCAANTATTTTTGGTAACCAATAACAAGCAATACGATGCTCTAATGAAAGAGATCGATCATATTAAAGATAAAAAATCAGATTTTGAGGACAANGCTATTGAGTGCCTAGAGGAAAAAGAAAATCTTACGAAGANTGTTGAAGAAATGGAAGTCNAATTGAAAGGTCTTTCAGAAGANCTTTCAAAAAGAAGAGAAAAGCTTGAAACTGCAATTTCAGACTCTGCAGATGAAAAATCTGTTTTGGAAAATAAAAGAAAAGAAAGAACNGATAAAATAGACTTAAATATTATNTCNGTCTACGATAGAGTTATGGGTGCGAGAGGTGGTTTAGCGGTNGTCCCGCTTGTAGGNTCAGGNTGTGGTGGTTGTGGNGCTCATATACCACCTCAGACAATAACAGAGGTCCGCGCGGGAAAGGGTATTCATCGATGNGATATCTGTGGACGGTTTTTATATAATCAAGAAAAAGTAGTAAGTTAANCNATTATTGAGTCGGTCGGATGGTTGCTGTAGGCTTGTTTGTTCAACCCTGCAGAGGAAAGTCCGGGCACCGCAGAATAGGATGCTCCCTAACGGGGTGAGNCCTGCTTTAGCNGGTTATGGAAAGTGCAGCAGAAAAAATACCGCCTTCGGGTAAGGGTGAAAAAGTGGTGTAAGAGACCACTGCTCCATTAAGAAATTGATTGGATCTGTAAACCCCATCCGGTGCAAGATCGAATAGGCTCTGAGATGTTTTTCGCATTGATAAAAGAGCGGGTAGATTGCTTGAGATTCGTAGCAATATGAATTCTAGATGAATGACCATCATTGATGTGANCTAGGTTACATCTAACAAAACTCGGCTTATAGACCGGCTCAGTANGAAACAAATTCNTANGCCATAGAATTGCAAATTCCCTTGTNTNNAANNTAAGGAGTAAAATAGAGTATNATAATTATGAATGATTTATTNTTTAAAGAAGAACACTTNATGATCCAGAAAATGGTTAGGGACTTTGCTAAAACCAANGTTGAGCCAGTCGCNCGTGAGCTAGATGANAAAGAANTATTCCCAANAGANCTTGTAGCTGAAATGGGAGNATTNGGNCTTATGGGAATGATGGTNCCTGAGNAATATGGAGGTTCAGGTCTTGATATGACCTCATTTGCAACTGCAATCATAGAATTAGGTAAGGTTGATGCTTCAGTTGCCATAACGATGGCTGCTCATAATTCNTTAGGAACATTNCCNCTTTTACTNTTCGGGAGNGAAGATCAAAAGAATAGNNATCTNCCNAAACTTGCNTCAGGGAAAACTTTGGGNGCATTCGGCCTNACTGAGCCTGATGCTGGTAGNGATGCTGGNTCAACNAAAACNAAAGCAGTGCGNGNAGGNAATGANTATGTTGTAAATGGAGGNAANATATTTATTACAAATGCTGGAGAGGCNGGATTATTATCATTTACTTCTCAAGTTATAGACCAGGGANACAGNATCGGTATTGCAGCATTTATTATTCCAACTGACACCCCTGGATTGGAGATTGGGAAAAAAGAAAANAANATGGGTTGGAANGCTAGTGATACTAGGCAACTCTACTTTAAAGATATGAANATTCCAATTAGTGCNATGCTAGGGACACCNGAGANTGGATTCAAAACTTTTATGAAAACTCTAGCTTCTGGTAGAATATCAATAGGTGCATTATCTGTGGGTACAGCTCTAGGGGCATATGAAAAAGCTCTAAATTATTCCAAAGAACGAAATGCNTTTAACAAGCCGATTCATGAATTTCAATCGATAGCATTTAAATTATCAGATATGGCAACAAAAATAGAGGCGTCTAAGTTGCTGGTTTTTCACGCTGCATGGTTAAAAGATCAAGGGGAGTCCATAAATAAAGAGGCTGCAATGGCTAAATTATTTGCAAGTGAGACTGCAATGGAAGTGACCAGAGAAGCAATACAGATTTATGGTGGTTATGGTTATGTAAAAGAATACGACGTGGAAAGATATTTTAGGGATGCAAAAATTTTAGAAATAGGAGAAGGGACCAGTGAAATACAGCGCATAATTATTTCCAGAGAAATTTTAAANGATATCCAGTTATAATGAATAAGAATAAAAAATCTGGTCTGATATCCCACTACTTGTTGATGGACAAGTATTGGCCCCAGTATCTTATTATTTCAGTGCTTATTCTGGTGATCTCNTTTTTGTTTCCTAAAGGGAGNTCTCTTCAATATGTTTATCAATTAAATGATGTAACACAAGAACCGATAATTGCCCCGTTTACATTCCCAATTTTAAAGTCTGAAAAAAAATTAGAAAAAGATTTAGAAGAACGAAAAAAATCAATTCCATCTGTTTTTAACAGAAATGATAAGATAGTAAAACAACAGACTATATTATTAACTGAATTCTTTGCTAAGGTCAAAGAAGTCCAACAAGCAAATTTGAGACTAGAACAATCAAAGAGATTAGTTTATGAAAGAAGATATCATAAGCAGTATAAAAAAGCTAGATCTGAATTTATTTCCGATAGTACAAACTTATCCCTTTTAAGAAATAGTTTTTATGACAGATATCCATTCACGCTGGAAAAAAATAATTGGAGTCTTATTTTATATCCTCAGGAGGAAACTAAGAATCTCCAAGACCTCGATAAGAGCAATGAATTAATTTTACAAATTTGTAGAAATAGATGGACAGAGGGAATATATGACATAGATAAGGAAAATATTCTCAGTTTACAAGTAAATGTAAACCAAGGTTCGGTTCCTGTTATTGCAGGTCCGGGAAGTTTTAATGATCTTGAACATGCTTGGATAAAATCAAAGAAAGAACTTTTATCAACACTGCAAAAAGATGACGTATTCCTCGACCTTGGTTACGATTTGATTATTGAATTTATGAAGCCTAANCTTTTATTTGACCGTGAGATAACTNACCGNAGNCAAGANGAGAANCTANATAAGGTACCAAGAAGTCAAGGTGTGGTCCTAGAAAATGAATTGATTGTAGATGCAAATATGAGAATTACTGATGATGTTCTTTTAAAGCTAAANTCACTATCAGCGGCNATTAGTNAAAATGATNGAGGNTCTANTNCNTTAAATGANATACAAGGNATCATNGGTAGAATTATGATACTTTNAGTNATNATTTCTCTNTTTTTTGCTTTNCTTGTTGTATATAGAATTTCGATNTTTCAGGAATGGAGNATGGTNTTACTTATCAGTATTGTATTNTTTATNCAGATAGCACTTGCAAANATNGTTGTAATTCAAGCCGGTTGGTCTGAATACCTNATCCCAATTACTATGGGAGCAATGACTTTGACCATANTGTTTGATGCTCGCATAGGCTTTATGGCAACAACTTCNCTATCAATATTTATGGGTATAATGATGGGACAGAATATTGACTTAGTCATTGTTTCTCTTTTNACNGCAACAATCGCGGTCTACAATATTNGGGAACTACGAAAACGAAGTCAGTTATTTACNACAATGTTTGCATTNATNGCAGCAAGTATTGTGGTAATTGTTGGATTAGGNTTTTTTAAAGATAATAGTTGGTCAATAATTGCTAGGGATATACNGTTTCTGGCTNTAAATAGTATTCTCGCACCCATTTTGACTTATGGTCTTATAGGTNTTTTTGAAATGNTTTTTGATGTNACAACAGANCTTACCCTTATTGAGCTACTNGACTATGATAATCCACTTTTAAAAGAGGCTCAAAGAGANACAAATGGGACCTTNAATCATAGTATTGTNGTTGGGAATCTTGCTGAGGCTTGTGCAAAGTCAATTGGAGCTCATTCACTATTATGTAGAGTTGGTGCTTACTATCACGATATTGGAAAAATGGCGAAATCAGAATATTTNATAGAAAATCAATATGGTGGGGCGAATAGGCATGATGATCTTACGCATACTATGAGTGCTCGCATAATAAGAGCACATGTAAAAGAAGGTTTGANACTTGCCCGAGAAAATGGNTTACCTAAAATAGTTTCAGATTTTATACCAATGCATCATGGGACAACAAGAGTAGAATANTTTTATCGTCTTGCANTNAANGAAGCAGAACAAACAGGTGAAAAGGTTGATGAATCGGCNTTTAGATATCCTGGGCCCAAGCCCAATACAAAAGAGACAGGAATTCTAATGATATGNGAGGCAGTTGAAGCAGCAGTGAGGTCTATCAAAGATCCNGATATATTTAAAATAGAGGCAATGATAGATAAAATTATTAANCAAAGAATTGAAGATGGTCAATTAAATGAATGTCCATTAACCTTGGATGAATTAAATAGAATTAAGGGNACTGTTGATGGCACTAGTGGTATGCTACGAGTGTTAAGAGGNATTTATCATATNAGAGTTGAATATCCAGACGAACCAAAAAGTTCGGCTTCAGCGTGAGTCAAGTATCATGCCAGAGCGATCCAAGCCTTGACCAGCCAATTCATATAAATGCAAAACAAATCGTAATAGATACNTTTAAGTCTAANAATATTGTTGAATATGACATTTCATTGGTTTTTGCTTCAGATGAATANTTGTTAGATCTAAAGAAANANTATTTTGGGAAANATCACNTNACAGATGTGATAGCNTTTCGATTAAATGAATATGANAATTTATTTGTAGAAGGTGANGTNTATATTAGNCTTCCACGCGCAAAAGAAAATTCCAAAATATTTAATCAACCNTATGAGAANGAGGTTTCGAGANTNATTATACATGGNTGTCTACATCTTATGGGTTTTAAAGATGANTCTAGATNAGANAAGNCAATAATGACAAATAATGAAGAAGAAATTTTAAAGATNATTAATTGGGAAGGTCTTTTTCCAGGGTAATGAAAAAAAACAGAGCAGCAGAACAATTTATTAAACTTCTTGNNATNGTTGAAGAGCTAAGNGGGCCAGAAGGNTGTCCTTGGGATAAAGAGCAAAGTCATGAATCGTTGTTGCCTTATTTTCTNGAGGAGGCNTATGAGGTAATTGAAAGCGTAGANGAAAAAAATTGGGATAATTTAAAAGAAGAGTTAGGAGATGTTATGTTGCATCTTGCATTGCAAGGGCAAATTTCAAAAGAAGAAGGAAAGTTCTCAATAGTTGATTCATTAGAAANTGTGAATGAAAAACTTATTCATAGGCATCCCCATGTNTTTGGAGATAAAAAAACAGATCTTGCATNTGAAGCAAAGAAAAACTGGGAAGACATAAAGCACGAAGAAAAAAAACGGGAATCTAGATTGGATGGCGTTCCAATTGCACTCCCTGCATTAACAAGGGCAAATAGATTNCAACAAAAAGCATNCTATGCTGGATTTGACTGGGATGACATCAANAAAGTTTGGGGGAAGCTTTATGAAGAGATAGATGAACTTAAAGAAGCTTATGAGAGTAAAAATCGTGCTAGTATGGAAGAAGAAATTGGTGATGTCATCTTTTCTGTAGTCAATCTTGCTCGGCACATGAAACTTGATTCTGAGGATATGTTAAGAAAAGCTAACAAAAAGTTTTTTAATAGATTTAAAGCAGTAGAAAGAGAGCTAATAAATAAGGGTCTAGATATTAATAAGGCATCTTTGGGTGAGATGGACGAGATATGGAGTGAAATAAAAACTAAGGCTGACTAATTAGGTTTTCATAAATAATTTATTTTAAAATAAACCTATTTTTTAAATGAGTAGGGATATTAGGACAGGCATATTGTTTTTTTGAGAACACCTTTTTTCGATTTTTTGATATCCATCTGTATAGTTGATTCAATCTATCAATTGGAATAATTCTTAATATACTAGCAACGTAAGACCAATTGTTTTCAATATTTTCCATTATAGTCACAATTGCTTGACCTTCATAATAAACTTCATCATTTATCTTTAATATTATACTATCTATCTTGATTTCATTTTGAATCAACTTGGATATAGGAGAAAAATGGAATTTGTTTTTTGTATCAATCCTTAATATGAATTTAACTGCACCGTGACACAACCCGCATTCTCCATCATAATAGATAATATTTTCAACCATTATGTTTNATCTTTCAATATCTAGTCTCTATTTTGAAAGACTTAATTTTTTTCCGGCATGNTTTTTACTTCCCCTGCAGTGTTGCAATAATCTTTCTGGCTGTACTTTTGTTTCGATGTTCACATAAATATATACCTTGCCACATTCCCAATTCTAGATTTCCATTTTTAATGGGTATAGAAATAGAGGCTCCAAGTAAAGATGCTTTTAGATGTGCTGGCATATCATCTGAGCCCTCATAGGTGTGACGATAATAAGATTGTTTCTCAGGAACGAGGTAGTTAAAGTGGCTCTCAAAATCGATCCGAACATCATTATCGGTGTTCTCATTTATGGTTAAGGAGGCTGAGGTATGTTTAATAAATAAGTTCAGTAAACCAATATTGACTTCCTTGATTTCAGGGATTGTAGAAGTAATNTGTTCTGTTATAACATGGAACCCTCGTTTTTTGGGATCAATAATTACTTCTTTTTGGTACCACATAATTATAACTGTTTTACGTTTTCCTTTCTTTCTTTCTAGCAGCTGGGAATAGAATGTTATTTAGTATAAGCCTATAGCCNGGTGAATTTCTATGTAAGGACAAATCNGTGGGAGGGTCGCCTACAAAATGTTGATAATCTTCAGGGTCATGCCCTCCATAAAAGGTGAATGTTCCTTTGCCAAAATTACCATGCAGATATTTTACCTGATTAGTTGAGTTATCTTCACCCATGATAACGATGTGACTTTTAATCTTATCTTTGTTAAAACCCGTTGTTTGCCCCATAAACCCTTTCACGATTGAGACATGATTTTGTGTCAGCATTGTAGGCACGGGNTCGTATTTTGCTGAAAATTCAAATAATGAAAAATAATCGGCTTCAGCTCCTCTAGTTATTGGATTGTTACTAGGTGGGAGATCTATNTCTGAGAATTCATAAATCATTGGATCTGTTAATAATTTAAAACCAGTAAAAGCAAAACTTTGTTGATAGTCGAGTTTAGCTTGAANGTTTGGATCTATGGGAGTACCATCAAATACCGTATGTGCTCCATCTGCATTACCCATCGCAAGTGCGATATCATAAGAGTCTGTTGCTGAGCACATAGCAAAGAGGAAGCCACCATTCCCAACATAATCCTTTATGATTTTTGACATATTTTTCTTTTGTTGATGAACACTACCATAACCGAGTTTATTAGCGACTTCTTCAAACTGGGATTTCTGAGTTTTATACCATTGGGAATTTCTATGGCTACGGTAGAATTTNCCATATTGCCCTGTAAAATCTTCATGGTGAAGATGGAGCCAATCATATTTTTCAAGTTTTCCTAAATGTAGTTCTTCATCCCAAAGAGTTTCATAATCAACTTCTGCGTANGCTAGGGCGAGTGTGACAGCATCATCCCAAGGTTGCTTATTGGGNGGTGTATAGATGGCTATTTTCGGTTTTTTTTCTAAAAGAACAATGTCCATATTATTTTGGTCTATCGAAGAGTAAATATTTACCAATTGANTAGGATCAACTTTTTGAAAAGAGACTCCGCGGATTCGACATTCATCTTGNATAAGAGATTGGTTGTCAAGAAGAAATGAACCACCTTTATAATTTAATAACCATTCCACTTTTAAGTTTTTTGTTAGAGCAAAGTATGCAATCCCGTAGGCTTTTAAATGGTCATTCTGCAACTGGTCCATTGGTATGATTATTTTTTGCGCAAGAGGTATTGAAACAATGCAAAGTAATAATATTTTTTTCATTAGCTCTCTACTTTTTCAATTTCGCGAATATGATATCGTATTGGTTCAGAATATATGGATGATGGATATTCATCTAGTATGCTCATATACTTTTCTAATGCTTTTTCAATTTCATTGAAATTAAACTCAAATATTTGTCCAGAAAGAATAATCCCTTTATCTGCGAGATCTGTATTCTGGAGATTTAAAGCAGATTCAAGTGCACTATCGTAGTCTTTTAATCTCAAATGAAGTATAGCCAATCGTAAATTAACTAGAGGTAAGACTTTTGAAGTTGGGAGATTTTCTTTTATAAAAACAAGTTCCTGCACTGCGTCTCCCAATTTTTTTTGCCTCAAATAATTCTCAGCTTTTAAAAAATGTCGGAAGGCTAATGGACTTTCTCCATTAGAATCATAGTATTTATTAATAATATTTTTCAATTCCATTAAATCATTAAATGAAGGATCGATAGGGGCAATGTTAAAAAGAGTTGAATTGATCATTGCCAGAGTTGAATCCGGATCATCATTTAAAAAATGGACAAGGATTCTCTTTATTTTTATGGCTATTATAGGGTGTCTCTTTATTTGACGATTTAGGAATGATTTTGCCTCTTCATGTTCACCACGTGCCATCAAAACATCTGCAATTCGAAGAATGATCTTTAGTTTTAGTTTTTTGTTAGGTTTGTTTTTCATCGCGTTTGAAAATAGAACATAAGCTTTGTCAAAATCCTGGAGTATTCTAAACTGAATTTCTCCTAATTTAAAAAGTGATTCAGCGAANAGAGGNGTTTCCNCCATTGTNACTAGCATAGAATCATAAATTGCGATACTTGATGCTAAATTATCTCTTGATACAGTTGAATACACTCTAAAAGGATCTTCAAAAAACACATTTTTATCAAAAAAGAATGAAATCAAGTTAGATTCATTCGATGGAATAATTTGGTCTTCAAATGTTTTTGCTAAACCTAAGAGAGCTTTTCCTGAAATATTAGGATGGAGGTCTTTCTTTAAAATAAAATTATATGATTTAATAGCATAGTCATATTGTGATTCTTTCCTTAACTCATTTGCAAATCTAAGCCATTCATCAATGTGTTTTTTTATTAGTAAAGACCATTCCTTTTTTTTCTTAAATGCTTGATCGAATTCTTGTTGTTTAAAATAATATTCGCTTAAGATATTCAGTATTTTTTCAGGACTTTTTTTTGATGCCTGTTCAAGCTTGTTTTCTATTATTGGTAGTGCTTCATCTTCATCACTCATTAACATTATACGTCTTTCAATAATCCCATTTTGTTTTGGGCCATGTATGAGGTGTAAAACAAATTGATCCATAGCCTTATCATAAGTCCTTCGAGCTTGGAAATATACTCCACTTTCATAGGATAGGAATGATTCTCCAAATTGATTTTTACCTACTTTTAAAGTTTGTTCTAGTTCATTATCTAAGCCATATTTTCCATACATTGAGACCATAATACGGAAAAAAGATCGGTTACTTTTAAATTTGGTAATTGATGAGGACCAGAATTTCTGAGCTTTTTCTTTTTCGTTATTCAAATAATAAAACTCTCCTAACTCTGAATGCGCTCTCATGTTGTAGGGATCNTTAGCAAGCATTGAATTAAGAAATTGAATTCCATCATTGTATTTCTCATAATTCAAATACAATGATTTNATTCTATGAATTGAAATAGTATGTTGTGGGTTCTTTTCTAGAACTCCTTTGTATATTGATAACGCCCCATCAATATCACCTTTTTTCTCGAGCANCTTCGCNGTTTTGATTGAGGCATTTATGGATGCAGTTTGCTGACCCAGTGCACCTGAAATAGAGAGGATAAATATTATAAAAAGACTATTTCTCTTCATTTTCTTCTTCAGCTTTACCTGAGGGTATTTGACTTAGTGAATTAAAGTAACGCTTGATCATCATTTGATTATCTTTTGAATAACCAGCTTTCATAGATTTATTGAGTGCTTGGATGGCAAGATTTTCTCTTTGTCCTAGATCTATAGGTAGCCCCCCTGGGCCAAGGAACACGAGGTCCCCTTTTGCAGAGGTGGATTTTCTCTCATCTTTTTTACCACGCTGTGTCATAGATGTTTGGCTATCAAGCATTCTAGATAATATTCGTTGTTGTCTCTCTTGGGTTTTTCGGTTATATCGCTTGTCTTGTAGGTCTTTGATGACATCATCCATTTCATTCTTGATACCGCTGAGATCACCCATACTATTTTGACCTGTTTGTTGCATTTCTTTCATTAGTTGTTCTAAAGATTTTCTAATACCTTTTTGTTCATTCAGCATTTGCTGCATCATCTGTTGTTGTGCAGCTGCAGCCATTTGGCCAAGGCTTAGTTGCATCCCTTTTTGATTTATTCCTTGTTGCTGTCCTGACATTTGTTGCATCATCTCTAAAAATTGTTGGAATCCACTAGCAGAACCAGACTTTTGCATATTCTGCATGCTATTAAAAAGAGCCAAGGCAGCTTCATTAAGACCTTCCATTGCATGATCATGATTTTTTTCTGCTTGGTTTAGGTTTCGATCTGTAAGGTTAGATTTTGCTTCCTCCATATTTGAGTTTGCCTTCCCAATTCCCCTTCCAATGTCCGGAGTGATTGCAAAGGTTTCATTTGANAGGTCTAACATTTTTCTTGTAATAGATCCTAATTGATCTTGAAGGATTTGTTGTCGTTGAGCAAATTCTCTAAGCCTTGGTGAGTTCCTTGATGCTAGTTTTGTATCATTCCTCAATTGCTCTTCTTGAGATGATAGATAAAGCATATTTTGTAGAAGATCTTGAAACTTTTCTAACATTTCTGAAATTGATTGCTGACTAAAGCTCTGTTTTATATCCATCATTTGTTGCATCATCATATTCATATTCATAGAGGCTTCTTTGCTATGACTCATTGCCTGATCTCTATTTTGACTTGAAAGGCTTTGAATTGCATCATTTAGATTGTCTCCAATCTCTTCAGAAAGATCAGACTGGGACAGGTNGGATAATTCATTTGAAGAAANNTNATTGAATGGTTCAATTAATTCTGATGCATCCTCAAGNAATGATAGGAGATTTTCAAATTCATCCAAGTTGCGTTGTTCTTCTTGAGCAAGTTTNCCCATAGACTCANAATTTTTATCGGATTGANNTATTTCATTGTTTAGAGCATTTTGTTGTTCATTAAGCTTTTGCATTCTGNTTTGAATTTCATCTAGTTTTTGTTCAGCTTTAAATCGTTTGAAAATTTCAAGATATCTATCNANATCTTCTTCAATCTTCGCCATATCNTCAGATAACTGGTTCAATGCATCCTGGATGGAATCCATATCCAAATTTTCTAATGCCATCTCAAGATCATTAATGTTACTCATCATATCTTTTGGCATGATATCATTGACCAGTTCTGATAATTCTTTAAACTTTTCTAACATGCTAGGAGAAAGCAACTTGTGTTTTTCAGCTTGTTCTGTGATGGCTTCAAGTGCTTCTGATAATTTTTCTAGTTTTTCTATTTCTTTTTTTGATTGGTCTATTGAATTTTTAAGTGATTGTTTTTCATCCCAATCTATTTCATTGGATTTAAGCATTTTGAGTTCAGTCTCTCTTATGGCCTCTTTTAAATCTTCAATATCATCTAATTCAGTAATAATGTCTTCAATAATATTATTCTCAGATTCTTCTATGTCTTCATATAGATCTGCAAGAGATGGCACTCTAGCAATAAAAGTATTTGATATTGTTTTTTTGGGTCCTGAAACATCGTCGTTGTCTGTTAACTCAAAGTGGAAATGAACCTCGTCGTCAGGCATGAGCATAAGATCAGTTAAGTCCCAATACTTTATTATTTGTTGATTTAATGAATCTAGGTTTAATTCATTTATGTTGAACATTGCAACATATGGATCTGATTTCAAATAAGCAGGTCTTTGAATTTCATAAGCAAGTTGTAGATTTGTAAATCCAAAGTCATCATTTACCTCTAGATGTATTGGAATAGTTTGGTCGTTACCAAGTTCAATCACTGGTGGAGGTTTGATTATTGAAATGTTTGGATCATAGTCAGGAATGGTATTGATCTTGTATGGTATTGGGTCTTTATTTGTTATGCCTCTTTTGTCAACAATATTTACAGTGAACTGACCTTCTTCCATTAATTTAAAATATCCTGAAGCAATATTATATCGTGATGACATTTCTAAGCGTTCATCATTGATGTTCATATATGAACTTTTAAGCATTCTGTTTGATGTCAGGTCGATTTGGATGGTTGATCCTTTTAGTCCCTCTACCATGGCCACATTGCCTTCCTGAGTTTCTTTTTTTAGCTTACTATATTTTGGTGGAATGGTTGTGAGTGAAAATTTTTCAAATGATGGCCGGTCTGTGACATATATCATTTCGGGTTCAGTCGTTACGGTTTTCCATGCTTCCCAAAAGTATTTTGCTCTTACAATTGCTTGGTACGAATAGTCTTGATAAAGTTCTGGAATTTTAAAATGGAATACGCCATCCTCAATTGGCGTAGCAAAAAAGTTTAATGCAAGGGAATCTCGTTTTTGGGTCGAAACTTGACTAGGTACCAAATTAAGGGCCAATGTATCTGGTGCAGAGGGGTATGCTTGGATATAGATATCAACACTATCCCCTCCGATAATATGTATATCTCCCGACATTGATAAAAGTGTAAACGGTTTAGGAGCAAAGAAAACCTTGTCTGACTTTGTCAATCTAAAAAAAGAATTGGCTGATGTCTCATACTTAAGAAAAAACGCAACTAAAATCACTATCCATGATGAAAGTAATATTAATTTTAATTTATTTAGTTTATTGTCATTGTAGTGGTCTTTAAGGTTAATCGATTTTAATTTTTCATTTATACCTTTAATATAAGAATCTGCTAAAGCAACTGATTCAGTATCTCTAGAACTCATCTCAAGTTGCAAGGCGTTTAGAACAAGGTCACCCTTTCCTTTATAAATTTTGCTCCCGAGATTTTTGGCAATGTTATCAATTTTGTATTGGTAAATATTATTCTTATTGGCTCTCCATAAGTAAACAGTTTCAGATATAGTTAAAATAAATACGCATCCTAATAAGCCAAGGATGAATGAAATTTTTATTCTAGGATGGAAGTAGAATATTGATTCTAACTGAATCATAATAAATAGAGCTATGCTGACAAGCATAATTGTCCACAAGAACAACTTTAATAGTTGTNTCTTCAATAGAGTCGCCCTAACTCTTTTTAGATATTGTTCTATGTNCATCATTGTGTTAAAGAGAAATAGATTATGTTTACACCCATTTGCAATGCTGCTTCACGAATGGGCCANGGATCTTGATGTACACTCGCATCCTCCCATCCATCGCCAAGATCTGATTCATATGTATATANAACTATAATTCTTTCTCCTTCAAANAATGCTAAAGCCTGTGGNGNTTTACCATCGTGTTCATGNACNTTTGGNAGNCCATTNGGAAAGCTATAATANCTATGAAAAATAGGATGATCATTGGGNAGAGGNACTAGNTCCTTGTTTGGAAAAACCCGCTTTAGCTCTCGCCTAAAAGAAGCATCCATTCCATAATTATCATCAGCATGGAGAAACCCATTATTCATTAATATGCTTCGAAGAGATATTATTTCATTTTCAGTGAATTTTATATTGCCATGCCCTGTAAGGTATAGGTATGGATATTGATGAGCATTCTCATCGCTCATGCTCACATGGATTTTTTCATTTTTAACAGATATTGGAGTATTGCTCTCAAGATATTGTAAGAGATTTGGTATGCTGCTTTGGTCACAATACCAATCACCCCCTCCACCATAATTAACTCTGGCAATTGAGAACGTTTGTGCATTTAAAATGCTAAAATTTATAAGTATGATATATATTAAAATTCTCATTTAGTTTAAATGATATTATTTAGTCAAATGTTTCAAAAAATTTAAAGGGAAAGTTAGCTAGTTTTTTTTAGTCTCTTCTTGTAAAAATCATAGGGATAACAGAATTTTACTCACTTATGTTTGTAATGAAAAGTATACGCTATGTCTTTATTCTATTGCTAGTTACCCTTTTGTCTGCGCAGATAGAAAAGAAAGAGCCNAAAACATTTTTGTTTGGTTTGATAAAGTTTGACACTGAATCTGNATANGAAGATGGATATTGGATCAATAAGTGGTTNTTTGCAAGAGAATTTGCATCGCCAGTAAACTTGATTCCAATTGAGATAAGATATGGGTTTGGAGTAAATGGAAAGTCTACAGGAAGTTCATCAAGTCTTAGNAGTGATTCATTTAAAGACGATCCAAAAAAGATACGATANGAATCTGATGTGACTCCCTTAAGCCAAGGAGTAAAAAATATTTGGGGCTCCTCCATTGAAATTGANGTTGGNCTGATCAATATTCCACANTACATCGTNGGTACAAGTTGGATGAATGTAATGAACGGTGTATCCTACAGGACGAGCACTCTTAATTCACCCGCACTAATACCTAATGAGGAGTGGGGGTTGGCTAATAGTAGTTGGGGCGACAGTGCGTATTTTTCTCCAAAATTAAGTGAATACCTTGCCACAACTCACTTGCAATATCAACCTTTTGATAATTGGTATCTTAACTTTAGATATTCATATGGCCTTGCATCTGCATTGTTTTATTCTTCTGATGGCGAGTCATGGAATCAAAACTTAACAGGTTCAGGCACATCAGCTGCTGGGGCAATCGGGATAAGATTCATTATAGACCCGGGCAAGAATAATAGGTTTACTGTCGGCATGGATTTTCGATATTCTTATACCAAAATACATACCATTGATGATCCTGCTGAAATAACGCCAATCAGTCGTTTTGATTTATCAAACTATGGTATATACCTAACACTATCTGCTTTCTATGGTGGTAATAAAACAACTGGTGACATTGCAAAGAAGCATTACTATAGAAAAGATTACATTGAAGCTTTACCAACATTTAACAAGTTCATGGCTGAATTCCCTTCACATGCCAATCGTCATCGTGCTCAGCGATACATTGAAGATTGTGAATATAAGATTCCATATCAGTTAATGGAGAGAGGTTTGGTNTCCGAAAAAGCTGGCAAAACACAAANAGCTCTTGATACTTACAGGTATGCGTTGACCAGAGTAAAAAACGANACGGTGGCTTTTAATATGTTANGTGGGAGAATTGATCAAATAGCGCTTTTGTGGATGATNGAGGCAGAAAAACTNCTTAAGGAGNAAAAGTATATAAGGGCATATAATTTAGTAAAGCATGTGGCCGAATTTTCNGATTTGGGTAAAAGAGAAATTAGAAGATATAAATCATGGGTTGTTTTAGGTGAAGGGNANAACTATCAAGAATTTGGNTTTATTGGTAAAGCGATGGGTAAATATGCTGAGGCNTTGAGTATGAACAGCGATCTNATATATNAGGTNAAGGCATTGCAGCATAAGGCAGGCATANAAATGGCAAAGCTTGCAAAAGAGGCNGATGAATTTGAAGAAATGCAATTGGCAATACATTCTCTGGAGTTCGCAAGGGAACTTGCAGGNGGAATAGGNAAGAGAAATGAGCAATTATTAGTTGATTTAAAAGAAAAATTAAAACTATACGAAGATTATAAATCAAGAGTATTGATNGACAGAAGGATGAATCTTGGGAGGTTNGATCAGACACGNGCGAGATCAGAAAGGCTAAAAATTGGCCAAACACTACCAGAAGTAGAGTCTTTATTAGGGAAGCCCCATGAAACAATAATAGGTAATGATGGNATTAATTCTGGAGANCAATTATGGATATATTTTATAAAGTATAAATCTCTTCATTTATCTTTTCAAAATTTTCAACTGTTCAAAATAGAGGAAATATAATTTGTAGTAGAAATTCTCTTCTATTTAAAAAAATAAATACCAAGTACTTTTGATACCGTGAAATCCACCATTAAAATCATTTTTCTAATCACATTACTTACATTAGTTAGCGCTCAATCAGATGAACGAGACTATGATGAAGAATTAAGATATCAAAATGATGCGATCAACGCCCTCAAAACAGAGATAAATCAATTACGTTTAAAGATAAAAACTGCTGAATCTAGAGAAAGGTCAGCCTCAACAAGAATCTCATCTTTGGACGAAGAAATATCGCTTACCGCAAAGCTAATTCGATCTCTGAAAAACGAGGAAGAAAAAACTCGAAAACGAATACTTCAATTAAAAGGGGATATTCTAAAAAACGAGAATGAGTTAGAGTCTTTACGTTTAAGATATAAGAAGCGAGTTATTAATTCTTACCGAAAAGGAAGGCTTACAGACCTCGAGAGGGTTTTTTCTTCTACCACATGGCGTCAGGCAATATATCGAACTCAGTACCTAAAGATTATTTCAGATATTGAAAAAAAATTAACGAAAAAAATAGAAAAAATATTGATTCAAATAAGTCAACAAAAATTAGAATTAGAAGCTGTCTTAAGAGATAATTTGAATCTAGTGAGAGATAAACAACAACAAATAAGTTCCTACAGGGACATGCGAATTAATAGGGAGAAGGAACTAAATAGAATTCGTAATGATAAGAAAGCTTTATCCAATTATATTGAAGAGAAAGAAGCAGGAGTAATCCAACTTGAAAGTATTATAAAAAAGGTACTAGAGGATAAGGCCCGTTTTGAGAGAGAACTTCGAATTAAGAAGCAACAAGAAGCACTTAAAACAAAGAGTTTTAAAGCACTGAAGGGTCAATTACCTTGGCCGGCTGAGGGTCGCATCATTGCAAAATTTGGTAGACAGTGGAATTCAAAATTAAAAACTACCACAGAGAATCCTGGAATCGACATAAAGGGGCAGCCTGGCTCTGCGATTAGGACCGTATTAGGTGGTGTTGTAACTACCATAACTTATATTCGAGGATATGGTACCACAATAATTGTAGATCATGGTGGCGGGTTTTACACCGTATACAGTCATGTAACCAATATTCAAACGGTTGTAGATGGTCAAGTTCGTAATGGAGATGTGATTGCTTATATGGGCGACTCAGGTTCAATAAATGGTTCAAAACTTCACTTCGAGATATGGGGAAAAGGCCAAAAATTAGATCCAGAGAAATGGTTGATCAAAAAATAGATTTTGATATAATCTTCAAATTTCAGGAAGGAGTTTGGGATAGAATTAGAAAAATTTCTGAATCAAATAAAATAGGGAATGCATATTTATTTTCTGGTCCCCCTGGATGTGGCAAAGAGGGCATTGCAATTAAATTTGCGCAGATCTTGAACTGTGAATTATCTAATACTGATATATGCGGTAGTTGTCCATCCTGTTTGAGAAGCAGCAATTTACAGCATGAGAATATCAAGATAGTTTTCCCAATGCCAACTCCAAAGAAAGGTACTGATAATGGAGTTTCTGATATTGATAAAAAATCATTGGATATAGTAACACAACATATTCATAAAAAGTCAATCAATCCCTTTCATAAGATTAGAATACCAATGGCAAACAGAATATTGATTCAATCCATTCGAGAATTAAGAAAAAGTTTATATTTGAAAGGACAGTCTTTAGGAAAGAAAGTTGTACTAGTATTTGATGCACACCTTTTATCATCAGGGCAGAGTGAGGCCGCAAATGCATTTTTAAAATTATTGGAAGAGCCTCCCCCCAATACAACCATTGTCTTAGTTTCTGACCATATTGAATTATTATTGCCAACAATTATTTCTCGCTGTCAACGCATAGGTTTTCCCTGCTTAGCAGATTCAGACATTGAATCATGGTTGCAATCAAAAATGGTACGGAAAGAAGATATCCCTTTTTTAGTTGGCCTAAGTAGGGGGAACTTGCATAGTGCACAATTTTTTATATCTAAATCTTCGAGGGATTTGGCAGGTCTAATCAAGAGCCTAGTAGGAACTATAACAAAAAATGAACCAGAAAAATGGCGTAAATTCATTCAAGATTATTCAAAATTAGCAAGACAAGGGAAAGAAGAATTTGCTTATCATTTTATGTTGATTAGGGTCTGGTGTCAGAGTACCAATAGACTTAAAAATAATATAAATGACTCACTACATGATACGAGCCTAGTTGATGGTATGAAAAAATTCGTAAGCATTTATCCCTCTGCCGACTTTCTATCTATAGTATCTGACTTAGAAGATACTGTAAGGGCAATTTCAATGAACCTTTATATGCCTCTAGTTTTGACCAATTTATTATTGCAAACACAAAAAAATTTAAAAAAATGAGAAAAGAATTTTATATAACAACGCCCATTTATTACGTTAATGATAAGCCGCACATTGGTACTGCCTATACTACCATCCTTGCAGATGTATTATCTCGTTTTAAACATGATTCAGGGCATAATACATTTTTTCTTACTGGCTTGGACGAGCATGGACAAAAAGTTCAAGAAGCCGCAGAACATAAAAATGTTACTGCCCAAAAGCATTGTGATGAAATGGCTCCAAGGTTTATCAATTTATGGAAGAGGTTACATATCTCGAACGATGATTTTATCCGGACTACTGAAAAAAGACACAAAAAAATTGTGCAGTCTATCTTACAACGCGTTATGGATAATGGAGATATTTATGAAGCTGAATATGAAGGCCTATATTCTGTTTCAGAAGAAAGATTCATTACAGAAAAAGAGGCTGAAAGCGGAGACTTCAGAGACATAAAAAAATTGAAAGAAAAAAATTATTTTTTCAAGATGAGTAAATATCAACAGCAGTTGATTGATCATATTAAATCAAACCCAAAATTCATTCAACCCAAACACAGGAAAAATGAAATTTTAGGTTTTTTGAAAAACCCACTTAATGATCTATGTATATCTAGACCAAAATCAAGATTAAGTTGGGGCATTGATCTACCTTTTGATGATAATTATGTTACATATGTATGGTTTGATGCGTTAATTAATTATATCACAGCNGTTGGTTTTGAGCAATCTNATGATAAATTTGNAAAATGGTGGCCAGCATCTNATCATCTTATAGGGAAAGANATATTNACAACTCATGCTGTATATTGGCCTACGATGCTATTTTCTGCNGGNATCTCTTTGCCNNTGTCNATTTTTGCTCATGGTTGGTGGCTTATGGNGGATTCCAAGATGAGTAAATCACTTGGNAATATCATTAATCCGATGGATCTCATTGATGATTACGGNGTAGACCCCGTNAGGTATTATTTAATGCGAGAAATGGTTTTAGGTCATGACTCTAATTTTACAATGGAATCGTTCATTCAAAGGTACAATAGTGATTTAGCAAATGACTTTGGAAACCTATTAAGTAGAGTAACAACATTAATAAAGAAGAATTATGATGGTATNATACCGCACCCAGGAGAACTAAATGACAANGANCTTNNCATAAAAAATNAAGGTGGAGACCTATCTAAACTAGTNCATAAGCTAGTTGATGAAATGCGATTGAATGAAGCNATTGAAGCTATAATGCAATTNATTAGGACGGTTAATAAGTATATGGAAGAGAATGCACCTTGGAAANTAGTAAAAGATGATAAAGTTGCAGCTGGAAGAATTCTCTANGTNGCAGGNGAGTCGCTTAGATTAGGAGCCATATTATTNTCTCCCATAATGCCCAATCGTTCTGCAACATTGCTTGATGCACTTAATGTCGAAGGTAAGAATTTTTCTTGGGGAGGGCTTAAACCAGGGAGAAAATTAAAAGACCATGAACCACTTTTCCCGAGGATTAAATAGTATCTACNTTTTTAAANCATCANTTTCAATCAANTTTTTTTAAACCTTNCATATGTTAACAGATACTCACTGCCATCTTTTCTATGANCAATTAAAAAGAGACCTNCCTGGCGTTTTNAAGAGAGCAAAGGAACAAGGGGTTGNTCGTTTNATTTGTGTTGCAACAAATATTGATGATTCTCACGAATGCTTAGAAATAAGTAAAGATCATGATAATNTNTATGCATCTGCAGGCATTCATCCTCATGATGCAAAGGATGCTCCAGATAATTTTNTTGATCAAATCTATGATCTAATGACAAATGATAAAATGGTGGCNGTAGGAGAAATGGGTCTNGATTATTATAGAAATCATACTAANCCAAANATTCAAAAAACAGTTTTTAGATCACAAATGCAAATAGCAATGGATATCAAAAAGCCTATTATCTTTCATAATCGAAATGCTGATAAAGATATGATATCGGTATTGAATGAATTTCCAGAGGTAAACGGCATAGCTCACTGTTTTTCGAGCACCTTAGAGACTGCACAAAGTTTTTTNGAGCAAGGATACTACATATCTTTTTCTGGAAATTTAACCTTCAAGAATAGCCATTTACCAGATGTTGCAAAAGATATACCTTTAAATCGAATATTNGTTGAGACTGATTGCCCNTATCTCAGTCCTGACCCTTATAGAGGCAAAACCAATGAACCAGGAAGAGTTCGCCTAGTTGCAGAAAAATTAGCAAAGATACATTCTCTTCCTCTTGAAAAAATTGTAGATATTACGTCTAATAATGCGACTGACATTTTTCAACTATGAGCTCTATCGTTTCATCAAAAAAGTCTCATCCGTTCAGAAAAAGATGGGGTCAGAATTTTCTTACTGATTTAAATCTACTTGATAAAATAGTTAGAACTATCAACCCAAGAANAAAAGATAGATTTTTAGAAATTGGTCCAGGGGAAGGAGCTCTCACGGAAAGAGTTTTCCCCTTTGTTGATAGTATGGTGGCAGTTGAGATCGATCCATTATTGGTTAAAGAGCTAAAGCAAAAATCTATTCTAAATGGGATTAATATCATCCAAGGAGACGTGCTGCTTGAGGAAATTGAAAGAATGCCTGTGAAGAATCCGGTCAGAGTAATAGGCAATATCCCATATAACATCACATCTCCAATTATTTTTTGGTTAATAGAGCAGTTGGATTTTTGGGATGATGCCTTTATCATGATGCAAAAAGAAGTTGCAGACCGTCTTACTGCAAATGTAAATACCAAAGCATATGGAAGGCTTACTGTTGTTGTTGGGGCCTACCTAAATATTAATCAGTGCTTTACAATCAAGCCTGATGTATTTATTCCAAAGCCAAAGGTTGATTCTGCTATTGTACATTTTACAAAGAAATCCATACCATCTATCAAGGACGATAAGTACCTAAAATTTAACAAGATAGTAAGTACTGCATTTTCTCAGAGAAGGAAGATGCTACGTAATACTTTAAAGGGATGGGATATCCCCAAAGACGTAAAAGATGGTATTGATTTCAGTCGACGCCCAGAGACGCTAACTATTGATGAGTTTGCATCAATGGTTTAGTGCTTGGAACTCAGATGCTAAAACAGTAAAATCGCCGGCTTTTGAAAAGCAAAGTAATTTTAAAATGACCACAAACTACACTTTGGAGGTGATTTAAGTGGTTGAAGTTCAGGTTAAAGAAAAAGAATCGTTTGAAAGAGCTCTACGTAGATTTAAAAAAATGTGGGAGCGAGCTGGTGTCCTTAGAGAAATCCGAAATCGATCTTTCTATGAAAAACCAAGCGATGCCAAGCGAGAAGCGAAGAAGAAGACCGTTAGGCGGATCAAACGACTTGCCAGAATAGAGGCATTGCGGAATAATCCGCGTGCAAATCAACATCGACGTCGTAGACGTCGAAAATAGATTTCTGAAAAGAAGTAACCTAAAAGCCCTGGTATATTCAGGGCTTTTCTTTTTGGAACACTTTACCCTTCTTGCCAATTTAAAGACTAAATAAAACAAAGAGTATTAAGACATGCTAATTCGAAGTATATCAGGTGTTAGAGGGCTCACAGGTTCTCATCTAAATCCATCCGTATCAAAAAAATATGCAAGAGCCCTTCACTCTTTCTTACCAGATGGAGTCATAATGTGTGGAAGAGATAGTCGACCTTCTGGCGAAATGATTCAGTCAATAATGACAGATGAATTGATACGATTAGGTAGGACTATAATCGATTGCGGAATAGTCCCAACTCCAACCGTGCAGTTTATGGTCCATAACACAGAGGCCATAGGCGGATTCATTGTAACGGCAAGTCATAATCCTATTGAATGGAATGGATTGAAATTCTTAAGATCAGACAGCACATTTTTTCATCCTCAAGATTGTGAGAAATTGTTTGAATTAGCTGATCAAAATATTGACATTAATGATTCAAGTGAGAAAGGGATGCTCTGGGCAGAAAAAAACGCTATACAGAAGCATATTATTTCTTGTGTAAGCATGAGTTGTATCGATTTGAATAGGATTCAAAAGAGAAAATTTAAAGTAGTAATTGATGCCGTAAATGGTGCGGGTTCAAACGCATTGCCACCCCTGTTGGAATCGCTTGGCTGTGAAGTATTTGAATTATATTGTGAGCCAAATGGAGATTTTGTCCGGGGAACAGAGCCGCTTCCCGAACATCTCAAGAATCTTGGTGAAGAAGTTATAAAATATGGTGCTGATGTAGGTTTTGCTGTTGACCCAGATGCAGACCGACTTGCAATTGTAAACGAAATGGGCGAGCCCCTCGGCGAGGAGTANACTCTTGTAGTTGCTGCAGATGGTTATCTNAGAGATACAGGCANGGAAGAAAAATTTGTTATAAATCTTTCTACATCANTNGCTCTNGAGAANCTNGCAGAATCGAATANTAGCTCTGTAANTCGATCTGCAGTAGGAGAGATAAATGTTGTCAATAAAATGATNGAGATCAACTCTAAACTTGGCGGGGAGGGTAATGGNGGTGTAATTCTCCGAGAATGTCATTTAGGCCGAGATTCTATGGTTGCCGCTACAATGGTATTNAACCGCATGTCAATTTCTGAATCTTTGATNAGTGAAATACATGCATCTTTACCANAGTTTGAGATTGTAAAGGATAAAATTGATATTGAAGGCATTGATATCGAAGATGTTATTGGTAGAGTTAGTTTACTATTTGAAGGTGCAGCTATAGATAAGATCGATGGAATTAAGTTTACTTGGGATGATCGTTGGGTTCATCTTAGAAAATCAAANACTGAACCAATAATGCGAATATATGCAGAGGCTCCAGATCAAGATCAAGCATTAAAACTTGTTAATAAAATAAAAAGTATTTTGTGAGGAATTTATCTAAACTGATTGACCATACGAATCTTAAGCAAGATGCATTGAGGTCTGAGATCATAAAGTTGTGTGAGCAAGCAATCGCTTTTGGTTTTGCTTCGGTTTGCATTAATCCAGTTCATGTTGCACTAGCTTCTTCAATTTTGAAAGATGAAACACCAAAAATATGTACTGTTGTGGGGTTCCCACTTGGTGCAGATTCAATTGAGATGAAATTTGCAGAAGCTCGCTTTCTTGTTCATCAAGGTGCAGAAGAATTAGACATGGTAATGAATGTTGGCGCCTTTAAAGAGGGTGAAATTGAACTTATTCGTAAGGAAATAGGTCAAGTTGTAGATGCCGGTGACGGTCGATGTGTAAAAGTAATTATTGAAACTTGCCTCCTAACAAAAGAAGAAAAGATTTTAGCTTCTAGTATCGTAAAAAGTAGTGGTGCAGATTTCATAAAGACATCTACAGGGTTCTCGCTTGGAGGAGCCACTGTTGAAGATGTAAGATTGATTCGTAAAACAGTTGGGAGAAAAATGGGATTGAAGGCAAGCGGTGGAATAAAAACACTTAATGATGTAGAGTGTATGGTTGATGCTGGAGCCAACCGCATTGGTACCAGTAGTGCCATTAAGATAGTGTCATGAGTGAGCAAGTGACCATAAAACGAGGGACTGAGATAGAATTGAATGTAGAGTCTCTAGCATATGGGGGTATGGGCCTTGCACGCGTAGAGAACTTTGTTATCTTTGTAAAGTATGCTATTCCAGGTCAAAGGGTACTAGCAAGAATTTATAAAAAACGGAAAGGCTATGCTGAGGCGCAAGTATTAAATACACTGATAGACTCTCCTAATTCTGTAGAAGTTCAGTGTAACCATTACTGGATATGCAGCAAGATACAAAGTTTATCCTACGATCAGCAGATAAAAGAGAAATCGGAACAGGTCGAAGATGCGTTTACTAGACTCGGCGGTTTTTTAGATTTTAAATTGGATAAAGTTAAAAAAGCAGAACTGATCTATCATTATAGGAATAAGATGGAGTTCACCTTTTCACCCAATCGTTGGGTTCTTGAATCAGAGCCAGAAGGGGTAGATAAGTCATTTGCTCTTGGGCTTCATATCCCTGGACGCTTTGATAAGATATTAGATATTCATGATTGTCACATTCAACCTGAGATAGGGAATAAGATTCTTAAAGTCGCAAGAGAAGTTTGCCTAAGCAATCCAGAGCTAAGGCCATACGACCCAAGATCACACATTGGGTTCTTACGTTTTTTGATGATTCGATTTGGAACAAATACAGGTGACTTGATGGTCAATGTCGTTACATCATATCATGATATAGATAAACTCTCAATTTTGACGGATACCCTTTTAGATAAATTCCCGGAGATAACCTCGCTCGTTAATAATGTAAATACTCGTAAGGCAGATGTAGCCTTTGGAGAATATGAGACGCTTTTATACGGTAAGCCATTTATCCAAGAAAAGATAGGTAGTCTCACTTTTGAGATATCAGCGAACTCTTTTTTCCAGACNAATACAAAGCAAGGCGAAGTACTCTATCAAGAAGTAGAGAATGCTTTAGAGCTAAAAGGTGACGAGATTATCTACGACCTTTACTGTGGGACTGGAACAATTGGACTATATTTATCACAGAAAGCAAAAGAAGTTTTTGGTTTTGAGGTGATTCGTTCTGCGCTTGATGATGCTGAAAAGAACGCAGATCGTAATCAAATATCAAATGTACATTTCTTGAAGGCAAATTTGGATACTTTCTTCAAATCAGGTCAACTTCCAAGAAGGATACCAAAGCCAGATGCCATAATTGTTGATCCACCTAGAGCAGGGATGCATCAAGATATGGCCAATTATTTACCAAAACTTAGAGCAAAAAAAATTGTTTATGTGTCTTGTAATCCAACTACTCAAGCAAGAGATGCTAAGATTCTTTGTGACCATGGCTATGATATAGTGAGTTCTACAATGGTAGACATGTTTCCACATACCCCACATATAGAAACAGTTATGTTATTTTCTAAGTAAAGCTTTAGAGAATCGAGAATTAGAGATCTCAATATCAAATTCAATATCATCGATTATCCATTCTGTACCCTTGCTATTCCTCTTAAGCTCATCTCTAAAATTAAATCGTGAAGGAAACCATCTCCCCTGAATTCTCTTGACATCACTCATTGTTGATGTCTTTAATAGTTTGCCGCTTTTAGCATATAATTCCTCTTTCATNGGCAGAAGGTATTCNTTGTCTATCCATGATTTTCTTTTTGGATAGGCCAAACCATTGATCTTTGCTTCTAAAACTACAATCCAATGGTCTCTCCCATTTATTTCAATAGACCCTTCAATCGAAGCTCCATAAAGTTCCTCTATTGGTTTGTCTTCCATCATATCATTGTAGGACATATCAGAGCCCATTACAGATTGCCGTAGCATATGCCCTGAGATCTGAATTACACGATCGGTTTGCGGGGAATAGGTCCATAACTTATTACCAATTTTTAACATCTTTGTACCTGCCTCTCTTGGAGGTGAGATGTACTCAGTAAATGCTTTATCAATTCCGACCACCCAGTTCCTTGATTCAATTGTTCGACTTGATCGCCTTCCATGAACAATCATCTTGCTGGTCAATACCCGGCTTTTTGCATTCATGTTTTTATCTATTTCACGAATAATATCCTTTACGGACATCTCTCCCTTTTGAGCAAAGGTTATGGATGAGAGAAGAGTGAGCAATATTACTTTCATCATATTTCTAGTTCCTTGAATAATTGTGCCATTTCACGCCTGTATATTGCTAGTCCTGCGAGCATGGTACCCAATACTGTTGCTATTAGTCCTGGGATGAGGCCAATGTAATATAGATCTGGGGTAACTTTTGCGTAGAAGGTATTTGGCATTACCATTGATGTTGATGACATTGTTGANACCACTTCAGAATAATCGATCCCAATCTCTTGGACATAGTATGTAAGAGATAGGCCAATAACAGTGCCCATTATTGTACCTACTAACCCAATAATGATGGCTTCAAGAATCATGGATCGATATACGCCCCCCTTTGATTCTCCCATTGCAAGTCGAAGGCCTATTTCTCCATATCTTCTAAGGCCATTCATAAGCCCCATATTCCAAAGAACTACCATCACAATAATTAAAAATATTGCCCCAATGATTGTTAAAAATGCATCAACGAAGTCAACCATACTACCCATCTGTTGGCTAGAGTCACGCAATGCCATCATAACAGGACTGAAAATATCAGATGTATCAGAATAACTCACATTATAGTTTGACCGGATACCTACTGCTTTATCATCATCGTAAAATAGTGAATGTGTAAAACCAAATATCTCAGATGCTGCATTTTCCATATCTAAAGCTTTTCTAGCACCTGAAATATCAACAAGCATCATCTGGCTGTCTGCTTGTCCCTTTCGCAGATCGAATGTCCCCACTACGGTGAAATTATATGTTGTGAATGCGTTATGCATTGTTGTTCCGATGTAGGTTGCCGTATTTCCAATATCAATATTTAGTTTGGTCGCTAACTTTTGACTAATTAAAACCTCATCAGAAGCTTTTGGGAGCCGTCCTTTAACCAAATTTTTATCAAGTTCCCAGATCTCAATCATGCGTGAGTTATTATTCAGTAATTCAATCCCTAGGGCAAAAACTGGACCTTGATCTTCCGTTTCTCCATTCTTATCTGGTATGTCTAATAGTCCGCCAAATGTTATTCTGGGACTCCAAAAATGATCTGGATATTCTTTATTCAAATCTGAAATGATTTGATCAACATCCAGCAGAGAAAGGTCATTTGGGAGCATTTGACTTTCCTCTCTATAAGCGCGTGTCACTACTTTTTCATGACCTGAAATAATAACAGCGGTGTTTAGAAAAACATGATTCATAGATCCTTTCATGAACCCGATCGCAAAAATAACGATAGACACGGTCAGTGTTATGACAATTACCGGGAATAGACTTCGAGAACGGTCTCTTAAAAGACCTTTAGTAAGAAAATATATCATGCAACATTTTTTCCTCTTAAAGCATCTGTGGGTTTCATTTTAGCAATACGTCTAGATGGTAGATAACTAACAATGATAACAATAGTAAAAACTACAATTGTTGTGGTAATGATCAGGCCTAAAGAGTAAATAGGTATAAGCTGTTTTGCTATCATAAATCCCATTTCTGTATAGTCCATAGGCATAGGAATACCATGTTTAGCTGTCCACCAAAAGATGATTCCAAATGGGAATGCTGTCAACGCTGAAGCTAAAACAGCATTGATGCCACCTTCAATTGTAAAAAGCCTAACAACTTTTGACCTTGTCATTCCCAGGGCCATCAATGTACCAATTTCTTTTCCACGTTTAAAAATTGATAAGACTTGAGCATTAAAGATCCCCATGGCTGCGAGTGATAATAGAATTGCAAACATAATCTGGTTGCCTGGCTTGTCGGCCTCAATAGCTGCCTCAATATCTTGAATTAAATAATCAACGTCTCTATGAATCCAGTCACCGGGGCTATGAATTTTTTCGAGACCTTTTTCATAAGCAACGTAGGTTACTTCATTCTCCATTACTAGCATCTTCTGTGCTTTTTCAATTGGGATCCATATATGGCCCATGTCTAATTTGAAATTTTCAGTATCCATAATCTTAACTATAGTACCCTCATCAGCATCATATGTCCCACCAGAGTCAAGCCAGCGAATTGTAAAAGCATCACCTACATCTAATTTTATAATGTTTGCCATCCCTTTTCCGATCAAAACGGGAATGTTTACATCCATGCTCTCACCTAAGATTTTGGTAGGCATATTTAAGATATTCTGATTAGGGTCAATTCCTTTCATAATAACTGGCATTATTCGACCATTAGGATATATTGCTGCTTGGCTTACTAATATTGGAACTGCCTTTTTTCTTTTGACCAGAGCATCTATCTCTTGTGGTAAAATTGAATGTGAATCTTCAAAAATGATTGGATCCATTGGGTCATACATTGGATGCCAATATGCCCCACCAGCAATTTCTGTATCAATTGTGACCTGTTTTGCATGCTGGCGCATACCGTCATACATACCTGTCATAAAAATGATCATAAAAAAAGATATTGAGGTAACGAAAACATTAAGAAATGTTCGAAGTCTAGCTCCCAGCAAATTTTTAAATGCAATCTTAAAAAGCACTAGACATTACCCTTTAACTTATTTCATCCTTAACAATCTTTCCATCTTCCAAGCGAATAATACGTTTTAGATATCCCATAATTTTCTCATCGTGGGTTGCAAAAACAAAAGATGTCTCTATTTCCTCATTTAGATTTACTAAGATCTTCATAATATTATGGGAGTTCTCGGCATCAAGATTAGCGGTAGGTTCATCGGCCATAACCATTGCTGGTTGATGAACTATTGCTCTAGCAATAGCAGTCCGCTGACACTCTCCGCCACTTAGCTTGTTTGGTCTAGAGTCTCGCTTGTCTTCTAAGCCAACCCATTCAATTGCTTGATCTACTATCCTTTTTCTTTCTGAGGGAACAATCTTATTAAGAATGAGCGGTAGCTCAATATTTTCAAAAACCGTGTAAACTGGAAGAAGATTATAGCTCTGGAAAATAAACCCCATATATTTCCGTCTTAATCTTGCACGCTCATTGTGTGTAGTATTATCCATTGAATGTTGAAGAACATTAACGCTACCCTTGCTTGCTGAATCTAGACCACCAATGATATTCAGGAGGGTTGTTTTTCCAGATCCAGAGGGCCCAACTAATCCAGTGAACTCACCCTTATTCAAAGTAAGATTTATGTCTTTCAATGCAGTGAAATGGCCATCACCAACAGAGAATTTCTTTACAAGATTTTTTATTGATATTACTGCATTCTTCTCCATTTTCTTTCCTCAATGATTGTAGATAAGCATAATTTGTAAACCAGTTCCAAACCCTGCTAATGATAAAGGTAGAGTCACGCTATCTGTATCGTAAGTGGAACGTTTTGGACTGATGGATAATATAAAGTTTAAACTGAAATAGTCATAGGTACTGCTCCATTTCACATAGTGATAATTACGATTTTCCTNGAAGTCTACTTGAGATATAAGCATTATATCATGGGTCATGCCAANTGGCGTACTCGCCATGATTGAAAAATATGCATGGTCAAAGGCCAGCGAGGCCATCCTGTTTTGCACTGACATATATTCTGTTGTTAAAAGAATTCCTGCTGCANAAGGTAGTGTATAGTCTGCACCCACAGTGAACATTGTTGTTTTGGACTTTTCAGATTGGAAATATGCACTCTCATTCCATAGTCCAACAATACCATCNAACCTATAGTCAATTGCTANACGATAATCTTCACCAATGATNNGAGCGGGTACCTGACCAATACTTTTNATTGATTGTGAAAGATCCCTATGAAGTGTGNCTCCCCATTCGCCTAATGNATTAGAGTATTCAACTCNACCACCATAGGCAACAGATTCATTCTCATTTGTTATGATCCAGTTCCAAAGAGATANATCATTTGAAGGAAACCAACGTAGCCTAAGTGCTCTGACACCTTCAGTTTGACCAGTTGGGTCAGTTGGGTCAATGGTATCAAACCAAGATAAAGTGCGTAACATAAAAGTAGTTCCAAATACGATTTTCTGAAGGCCAATTCGTGCCTCTATTTTTTCATTGGAATAACGGAACCAATATCTATATAAAGACACATTATTATAGAATATTGAATCTCCAGAATAAGACCTATCGATNCNATATGCTAATTCCATGTCCATNGATTGGGNATTGGATAAAGATTTTATAAATGAAAATGTAGGTATGTAACCTAAAGTTGACTCAANAGATGNTGCNCCATTTGGNATNTCATTGCTGGTCANACTACTTANAAAAAATTGACCTNTTGTTGATAAGACCTGCGCAGAGATGGTGCANAGGAANANAGTNANTAGTAAAAAGATAATTGATAACTTTATTTTAGCTCTCCTCATTCGGTAAAACNAGACAGAGTGCAGGTAGTAGNGTNAGGTCGCATAGAAGNGCTGTACCAATCATACCTGCTGCTAACATACCAAATTGATACGTTGGTAGAAACGCTGAAAGCAACAGTACCGAAAAACCTGAGACTAGAATTGTTGTTGTGATCATCAAAGCAGAACCTGTGTTTATGATGGTTGCTTTAATTGCTTCAACTCTATTTGAGCCCTGNCTTAANTCTTTGCGATATCTCAAAAGAAAATGCAGACTATCATCAACNGCNATTCCTAGTGCAACAGAAAATGTCATNGCTGTTGGAGGTCTTATTGAAATACCAAGCCAGGATAAAATTCCCAAAACGGTAAAGATTGGTATGAGGTTTGTTATGAGACTTGCAAATAATATCGATTTTCTTCGAAACATGAAGGCCATTACAATGCTGATNAAAAGTAGCGCTATTCCTAANCTNTTTACAAGTGATTGAACCAAATAATCATTGGTTCTGAGAGCAACAACTGTTGTCCCAGTGCACTCAATTGANAGGTATGAAGGGAAAGATTTAGNAAGTGAATCTAGTTTAGCATATATCTCTTCCATTTCTGAGGAGGTCTTATTCTCAATTAAGCCAGTTATCCTCAGCGTGCTCTGCTTCNGATCTATTAATTTTGGTTGTCCTTTTTCTCTAACATTCAAGATCTGTTCTATGGTTGTGCTACTATAAAGAATGGAATCAGGTTCTCCACGGATTCGTTTTATAGATTTCAAAAATGTTGATAAGGAAAAAAATCTACTATTCTTAAGCTCTTTATTCAGTAGGTCTTCTATATCCTGTAAATAGGAAAAGACCGCAGGGTCCAGAACAGTCTTTTTTGATTCTTGATTTTCTTTATTCAGTTTCAATAAAACTTCAAAAGGTAGGACACCACCAAAATACTTTTCTGTCATTTTTAGATCTTGGTACAGCTTGTTTTGTGGCCTAAGGTCATCCATCAAGGATGCATCTGTAGATAGATCTTTAATCTTGTAGATAGCTGTAAATGATATCATAAGTGGAATAATTATGAACGCCCATGGATGTCTTGGAATCAAGTCTGAAAGCCAATTTAAGATTGGAGAATATGTATGGTTTTCCTTTCTTTCAAATGCTTCAAACATCATAATACCTGAGGGAATTAGTATTATGGAAACAAGCCAAGCTATCATTACTCCCATTGCTATCTCCATCCCAAACTCTTGAACGATGCTTATAGAGGTTGTCATTAATGCAATAAAGCCTATGGAAGTAGTAGCACTTGTAAGGAAGATGACCTTTGACATCTGAATCATTGTCAATAGCATTGTTTCTTTTGGATTTGAGGAGTTTTTCGAAAGATTTTCTCTAAATCGTGCTTGAATATGTATCGCATCGCTGATTCCGATTATGAACAGAAGCGTCGGAACTATATATGTCATAATGTTTATCTCTAAGCCAAATAGTCCCATTATGCCAAGCAACCATATCACAGTTATTAAGACTGTAAGTAGCGGGAACACGATAAATACCCAATTGCGAAAAACATAAGCAAGCAGAGAGACAAGAATTATCGCAATTGGAGGTAAAAAAACAAAATTATCTTTAAGCATGTACCCCACATACTCTGTTCTTAAGACCGATACCCCTGAGAATGTCCAAGATGGCGAGGTCGTTATAGTGAGCTTTTTAATTTTTCTTAAGATATTAGTTCTATCTTGATGGTTATTTGAAATATCAGATAGGGTGAGCATGAAAGCTCCATACCTAAGGTCTTTTGATAAAACACGAGACCCGAGGGAAGGGTCGGATTGTATGTATTTCAACTTTTGTATTATTGAATCTCTGTTCCATTCTTTGTCTTCATCATACAAATCTCCTAGCCATGCTCGCGTATCTACATCACTGAGACTGAATATTGATGCAAGGCTTTCGACTCCATCGATCTCTTCAATCTGGTATGATAGATCTTCTAATTCTTTATAAAGTTCTCTGTTGAGAGCATCGCGAGGTTCGTAAATGATGGTTATTACATTATCTTCGCGTCCAAAAGAGTCTCTAAATGCAAAGTATCTTTCTACTGCGGGGTCATTTTCTGAAAATAAATGTTCAATTGAAAAATCTATTGTCAGATTGGGAATGAATAGTGCCCAAAATATTGTAATTCCCAAAATTCCATACAATGTAGGTTTTGGTTTATTGATAATTATTTGAAAAATTTTTTCAGTCATCTTTATATTAGGTATTGCTAGAGACAAAGGATATTTAGTCCTCTGGCAGGTTGTTTAAATTAATAATATCCTGTAGGTCTATGTTACTACGACCTGTTAAATATTCAATCACCATACAGGGATAATAGTTCAGTCGTTATTGGCCCTGGTTTACCGTCACTTATAAGAGAATCATTTACCTTTATCACTGGGATAATGCCAGACCCACTGTCAGTCAAGAATACCTCATCCAACCAATCAAAATCAAGAAGCTTCAACTTATCATACTCTACTGTAAATGGTGAATTCTCCATGATTATTTGTCTAGTAATCCCTGGAAGAACACCGGTTTTTCTGGTAAATAGACAATTATCTTTCACCCAAAAGATATTGCTCCTACTCCCCTCAAGTACCATTCCACTTTTATCTATTAGAATAGCGTCAAAACAATTGTGTTCTTGAGCAGTATGATATGCATTTAAACAAGAATGATAATTGGTCGTTTTTATGTGAGGTGTATTTCTTTTTGCTTGAACAGTAATAACCGACACCCCATCATATATTTTATAGTCAAGATTAAGTGGTGAAGTGTAAATGATAACTTTTTTGGGGACTAATAAAATTCGTACCCTTTGGTCTCGTTCAGATAGGTCCTGGATTACCTTATAGATCATTAATTCAATATCATTTCTTGGGAAAGAAGGCTTAAGGCCTATTGACCCAGCGGTATTAAAGAGGCGGTCTAAATGTAGGTTGAGCAGTATTGGCTGAGAGTCTTTTGTTCTCATAGTTTCATATAGACCGGAATCAAAACCAAATGTGCTGGTACCGGGTTGGAGCTGATCACCCTCAAATAACCCCCACTTACCATTAACCAATGCTTTGATCATTATATTTGTTTTTGATTCTTCTATTCAACTTTGACCTTCAATTTCTTTTTTAATTTTTTATATTTATCTATAGATCAAATTAGATTTTTAAAAGGCAAATAATGATTCCTTCTCCGTTGTTCATAAACAATCCAAGGGAAGTAGTTTGATCTCTCTCGGACGAGGAAAATGCCATTTAGATTGGTCGAAATTTCTTTCAATACTTTAAATTGTTTTATATCTGATTTATCTATTTGAAATTTTATCCAGAAGGCCAATGTTGTGATTCCTAATTGTATATGCTCAAAAAAAACCAATACTACTAAAACAGTTACAAAGGTGTATGTAATATTATAATCCATATAAAATTTTGTCTGGTAGGCGATTTAATTTTATCAATTAGGTAAAAATTATTAAGGCCGTATATATCATTTCATTAACCGTTATGTTTCCAATGTAAGAGTATAGTAATTGTAGTAAAATCATAAGACAGATTTTGAACAAATTTAATCATTTATTTTAAACTGACTCATGCCATCTCCAAAATTAGAAAAAACATATAATCCATCTTCGATTGAAGATAAGTGGTACGAACATTGGATATCAAAAGATTATTTTTCTGCAGATCCTAAATCAGAAAAAGAACCATATACGATTGTAATCCCGCCCCCCAATGTAACCGGCATGCTCACAGTTGGCCACGTGCTTAACAATACGATACAAGATATTTTAATCCGTAAGGCTCGTATGGAAGGGAAGGAAGCTTGTTGGATCCCCGGTACCGACCATGCATCTATCGCAACAGAGTCAAAGGTTGTGGCCATGCTTGAAGAGCAAGGAATCAATAAAGATGAATTGACTCGTGAACAGTTCTTAAAACACGCTTGGGAATGGAAAGAAAAATATGGCGGTATAATAATCAATCAATTAAAAAAGCTTGGATGTTCCTGTGATTGGGATAAAGAACGATTTACAATGGATGATAACTACACCAGTTCTGTTTTAAGTGCTTTTGTTAAGTTGTATGAGAAAGGACTTATCTATAAAGGGCATAGA
>NZWG01000051.1 GCA_002698235.1 Fidelibacterota bacterium
TGGCAGCATTAGCAAATGCACCTTTCATTAAAGTAGAGGCAAGTAAGTTTACTGAAGTCGGGTATGTAGGTAGAGATGTTGAATCAATCGTAAGAGACCTCATGGATACCGCTGTTTCTTTGGTTGAACGTGAAAAGTATGAGGAGGTAATTGAATTAGCTGAACGACTGGCAAATGAGCGAATATTGGATATTTTATATCCTGATGATAATAAAGCTGATTCTAAACAAGATAAAACCTTAAAAGAACGTCATGCTAGAACTCGAGATAGGATTAGAAAGAAATTAGAGAATAGTGAGTTTGAAGATAAAATTATCGAAGTGGAGATATCAGATGAACCTTCGATAGGAATGCAGGTATTTGGGCCTATGGGTATGGAAGATATTGGCATGAATATTAAAGATATGATATCAAGTTCATTACCGAAAAATAAGCGGTCAAAAAAAATGAAGGTTAAAGAGGCTCGTGAAGTATTGACTGACAATGAGGCCATTAAATTAATAGATCAAGATGAAGTTATCCGTCTAGCCAAAGAGCGCATGGAAAACAATGGGATAGTTTTTCTAGATGAAATTGATAAGGTGGTTGGAAGCAACGGCGGAGCTGGTCCAGATGTAAGTCGTGAGGGTGTTCAGAGAGATCTTCTTCCAATTGTAGAGGGAAGTAATGTAAATACAAAGTATGGCGTTATCGCAACTGATCATATATTATTCATAGCCGCAGGTGCATTTCATGTAAGTGCACCATCCGATATGATACCAGAACTCCAAGGACGATTCCCAATAAGGGTTGAACTGGACAAATTAAATATGGACGACTTTATAAAAATATTGACCCANCCAANGTCTGCATTNATCAAACANTATACAGCACTCTTAAGCGCAGAAAATGTACAGCTAGAATTTAATAATGCATCAATACGTGCAATNGCAAAGATTGCATCTGATGTTAATTCAAAGATGGAGAACATAGGGGCTAGGCGTCTACACACTATAATGACAACATTACTAGAAAAACCTCTATTTGAACAACCAAAAAGAGGAGATAAAAAAATTAAGATCACGGCTAAATCAGTGAATGAATCATTGGGTGATATCCTAGAAGACCAAGATCTTAGCAGATACATACTATAAGGAATAATCATGCCAAAACATTTTTTACATATCTCTGATTATGATACNGATGAACTTTGGGAGATTCTGTCTCTTGCGAGAGAATTAAANATAAAATTTCATAAAAAAGAAACCTANAAACCTTTTCAGGATAGGTCTCTTGCAATGATATTTGCTAAGCCTTCTGCNCGNACNAGAGTATCATTTGAAACNGGTTTTGAATGGATGGGTGGGCATGCTCTATTTTTGGGGCCAAATGATATTGNAATAGGTAAAAGNGAGGCAATTAAAGATATATCTAGANTNTTTAGTAGGTACAATGATGTAATAATGGCTCGCTTATTCGACCATCAGCATATTGTTGAGCTNGCNGANTATGCTNATATTCCNGTTATAAATGGTTTAACAGACTATAATCATCCGTGTCAAATCATGACNGATATTTTNACAGTTTGGGAACATAGGGGTAACCTTGANAATCTTAAAGTCTGTTANATGGGTGACGGAAATAANATTGTTAATTCTTGGTTNCAANTAGCTACTAGATTNTCAATGCATTTTGTTTGCTGTGGCCCAGAAGGTTATGAACCCGANTCGGAAACCGTCAATANGGTAAATGATTCTGANCTATCATCTTATGAATTATCTCATGACCCTNTTTCTGCANTAAAAGATGCTGATATTATTTATACCGATGTGTGGGCGTCTATGGGACAAAAAGAAGAGGCCGAAGAAAGAGAAAAAATCTTTGCACCATTTCAGGTAAATAGAACTTTAATTGAAAGTACTGGAAAAGATACACTGTTCATGCACTGCCTTCCTGCTGAGAGAGGGAGAGAGGTAACTGATTCNGTTATGGAGTCAAGTAATTCAATTGTTTTTGACCAAGCTGAAAATAGAATGCATGCTCAGAATGCAATAATGGTTTATTTATCTCAGATAATGTCTTAGTCTAGTCGCTTTTTCTTGAAAATATAATCAGGTAGGCCTCTGTTTATTTTATAATCAGAATATTTAACCGTTATCATTCCTTTAACAATATCTTGATTCACTTTTAGTTGTTGATCTGCACCAATCATACTTGGAAGGTCATCTTTTAGCCAATTAGCTAATTTCATATCTTTAATGAAATATTCAACTTTTGACATTGACGGTAGGTAGTATTTATTTTCATGAAGTTCATAATAATTTATTATTTGAAATAGTTTCAAAGTATCTATTCTACTTGTAACTGATCTTATAAGCCACCTGCTTGTGTCAACCACAACATCTACAATTGGGTTGAATGATAATTTGGCATATTCATTTGGGAACTTTGCTTTTAGACTATCCGGGATTAGTGTACCACTGATCATTATGTGATTGGTTTCAAGCTCGCTTTGATCTTTATTGATAATCATATTTTTTAAATTATCAAAGTTATCTTCTGGGCTTGTGAAGAGTCCTGTGTTAGGGAGTACTCCAAAACCTTTTGTAGTAGCCTTAAATTTATTTGGTTTCTTATAGTATGCTTTATACTCTTTTTTTGGCATTCTAAGCCCAGGGACATTAAGACTTACAACCATTTTAGCCTGGAAGTCAGAAACTTTTTCAAATTCATCATTGGTTCTCAAAATAATCTTTTCTAAAAAAAGATCAGAGGAAGTAAGTCCAGTCGTTGCAATAATGATAGTTAATAGAGTTTTAAATTCTGGTCTCATTAGTCTGTGATATCTTTTTTTGTAAAAAATAATAATGATAACCAAATAAACAAGCTAGACCAAATAAAGCATATACTAAACAATGAAGCTATATGTGACCATGGTATTGGGTCATGAAAAGCCTTTAAAAAAGAGTTTATATATCCGGTAAAAAGATAAGGGTTGATCTTTTTAAAAATTTCAATTGGTATGTACGTTATAGCGGTTCCAATGAATACAATGCTAATGGTTATTATAATTGGAGTAACACTATTTTTTGAGATGGTTGAGATCAGTAGGCATAATAGTGATATAGTTAGCATGACGCAATTTGCAATGAAAAATGCAATTATAAATCGAATGGTTACTTGGTCATTTGATAAAAATAGGATTCCTTTATGAAAAACTGCTAGTTCTCCAGTACCAAGCCAAATCGTACTTACAATCAAAGTATATAAAAAAAAGAAAACCATTAGTATACTGGTATAACCTAGGACAATAATTACTTTGCTTATTAAAACCTGAGCTCTTGATATTGGTCGAGTTAAATACATTCTAAAAGTGGATCTTGAATATTCACCAGAAAAAATATCTGAGGCAATTATAGTACATAAAAAAGGCATGTGATTAATTAAAACTGCTACAATTATATAGGTTGCTAAATATCCATTTAAAAGAGATCCAATAAAAAAAAATGAGTCGGAAAGCTGACCGTAAATACTTTTTTCTAATGTAGTGCCTCCGCTCTTTATTGCCCCAACAATAAAAGGAATTAATAGACCTATTAAAATGAAGCTTATATAAGTGCGCTTACGTTTTAATACCTTATCAAGCTCATTGCGAACTAATACTAAAATCATAAAAATAAATCCTGGATATTGGGCTCTTTATTTATACTATGTATGTTAATATTTTCAGGTAGCGTTTTAATGAGTTCGTGGAAACTTAATTTTGAATCTATGATCAACTTTCTATCAGTTTCATCAATAATGTTAAGATCAGTGAGTTTAGACAAGTTAGCTTTCAGAGATTTAATGTTTGTGGATTTAATTTCATACTTGGTTGTACTAGAGAAAAGATTTTCAATAGAATCGTCCAAAACCAACCTTCCTTCTTTCAGAATAATAACATGACTACAAAGGTCTTTAACATGCTCAAGAACATGGGTACTTATACAGATTGTTTTTCCTTGCGCATTTAGTTTTCTTATGATTTTATTCATTTCAACCATTCCGATAGGATCAAGCCCATTGCTAGGTTCATCAAGAAAAAGGATGTTAGGGTCATTTAGAATTGCTTGTGCGATGCCTAATCGTTGCTTCATGCCATATGAAAATTCACTTACAATCTTATTTGAAAAGTCATNTAATTCAACTTTTTTTAATATATCAACTATTTTATTTGTTGGAGAATTTGTTAACCTAGACANGATGGTCAAGTTTTGGACTGCAGATAAATGTTCATAAAAAGCAGGTTCCTCAATTAAAAACCCAACCTTGCTTAAGTAGGAATTATCTTCTTTTATAGATTTGNCGTTAAATAGGATATCCCCCTCCCAAGATTTAATAAGNCCGGAAATGATTCTCATCAATGTTGATTTACCACTCCCGTTTGGCCCGAGTATTCCNACAACTGATCTNTCTGGTATTTTAAAGCTAACATTATCTAGTATCNTTACTTTCCCAAAATATTTGGTTACGTTTTTTATTTCAATTAGAGTTTTACTACTCATTTCAAATCCATTACCTCAAGAACACCAAATCCTTCTTTAGACTTTTCATTCTCTTCATATTTAAGCTCGCTATTAAATCTAGTGTAATAAGGGTCGATTTTTGCTTGATTCATGATCCATTTAATTGGCCATGGCATGCCCATCCTATTAAAAAGGTTAGAATTATCAATAACATCTTTTCCAGAAATCCGTACATGTTTACCATCCTTGGTAAGGATATCAATTGTTGAGAAGTATGGCTCATTATTTTTATTATAAAGATTTTCTATCCTATCAGAATATCTTGTAAATAATCCATCCTGTCCGAAACGATTTACAATCATTCCGTCCTCTTCATTTGCAATGTAAAGAATGGGGATATCATATCCACCTCTTTCATCAGATGTATAAAGTTCTGCAGCTATTATGGTATGGTCTTCTGTCTTCCCTCTGAACCAGGTCCATCCATCAAATAAGCGCTGGAGTGGTGTGTTTCCCCAATTATGGTCATGGTATCCATCTCCTACTAACTTTTTCTTTTCTCCATTTACAGTTAGGTCCACGTCAATGTGCCCATCTGGGACTGCAGCAAGCCAAGCAAAATAGTCATCTTCAGTTTTGATGATTCCATCTTGAGGTCTATACGGGTCAAGCCTTGCAGCTAATTCAATATCTATTCCAAACCCATCAAAATCATCTGGAGATAATGTAATCTTGTAATCTTTTAAATTACCAATAAAGTAATTCTTACCCATGGTGACATTGCAACTATCCTTAGAAAATGAAACCTGATCTTTCTTAAAATATTTTAATTTGAAGATCTCTCCATGATCTTTAGAACTATAATTCATGCCAATGAAAAATCGATCTTTTATAAAGTGTACTTTATAAAAGTAACAGACGAATAATGACCCGTCTTCCAACTTTGCATCAAAGTACCACCACTCAAACTCATTATGCTTTCCACTGGTTCGGACTCCATCTTCCCATTTTTTAACGGATGGTCCTAATTCATCTGGTTGAATTAATTGAAAATCTGGTTGAGCAAATGACCCATTATACAATCTTGCGCATGATGAAATAAAAAATGAAGTCAATATGATTAAAATCATTTTTTTATTTTTAGAGTTCATGAGGCTATCCATCCATATTCTATTTCTTCATTAAAGTTAAATTCTAATCTTTTGTGGCCTTTATGATCTAGTTGTAGCCAATCAAGGCTATTTAGATTGATTCTTATTCTACAAAATCGAGTAAGACCAAGAGCATCCTCATTATCACTCACTTCATGTGCGGATTTTCCAACTATTATATTTGGTACATAATTAACAAGTGGTTCCGAAGGAGAATAAGGGCCCATATAGCAGAGCTTGCTCTCNGGGCTCATTGATTTCCATATTTCTTGATTTGATTGACTGTTTTCATCAACGCTTGCCGAACCGCTTATTCGTAATTGAACCCTTCTTGATCTATCATAAAACAATGCAGATATTTGTGGGTTTTTATTAAGGTCTAATATTTTTTTACTTCTTTTATCTGTGTTGAACCATATTGAAGGACCTTCCAAATCAAAAGCTCTTAATATTACTGTCCTTGAATCGGGATTATTGTTTCGTATTGTAGATAATACAAAGGAATGATAATCGTGCTTCGATGTTTTGATTCCTGTTTGGATATTTCTCCACTCTTCTTCTAAAATTTTTAATGGGTCTAACATTTTCAAATTACCTTCTTTTATATTTCTTTTGGCATTTCAAACAAACATATGTTCCTCTTCCAGCAACTTTCAATTTTTTAATTTTGTATCCACATTCCACGCAGGCTTTTTCAGCCCGTCCATAGACGCTGAGGTAGTTAGAATATTTTCCTGATTCTCCATTTACAGAGAAATCAATGATAGTTGTTCCGTTTTGACTTATAGCATCTTCGAGAGTTGATTTAATATTGATAAATAGGGCCTCAATTTTTTTTTGAGGAACCGAGTTTGCTATGGAGTTAGGATGTATACTACTTTTCCAGAGACTTTCATCTACATAAATATTGCCAAGACCAGATAAGAAGGTCTGATCAAGCAGTAGCGCTTTTATATTTCTTTTTCTATGATTNATCATTCCTTTGAAAAGTTCAAGTGTGAAATTTTCATCCAATGGCTCTGGTCCGTGTTTTGCATCGATTATGGACATGTCTTTGTATAAGTAGATTCTACCAAACTTCCTAACGTCCTCAAAAAAAAGAGATCTCTTACTCTCAAATTCAAAAACTGCCGTAACGTGTTTGGATGAGGTCTTTTTATCTGCCATATATAACTTTCCCGTCATTCGAAGATGAATGGCAATGATGTGCTTTTCAAATGCGATGATTATAAATTTTGCTCGACGNTATACATCAATGATTTGATTTTTTTTAAAGCTTCGANGAATATCTTCATCAAAGTTATAGAGAACTTTATTCCATACTGGCATTATTCTCTTTAGACGTTCCCCTACGATCATCGGCTTGATATAGTTAACAACAGTTTGTACTTCAGGGAGCTCAGGCATTTTTATTATCCGCTAGAATNGAGCTATGGTTTTTCCAAAATATCATTAAGATTGTAGTCCCTATAAACGCAAATGCAAAGTGGCTAGACGTAAAATATACTGCGAGTTCAATGGAGTGTCTTTCAATTAACCATCCAGCATAAAGTGAACTGAGAATGACCATTGCTCTTGTGTACACTCCAAAAATAGTTTGNACTCTACCCATTATGTNATTGGGTATGTTCTCCATNAATATTGTCCTNACTATTATNCTTGCTGAATTATTATGAAGTCCCATCATTGAAAATGCNATTGCAGCAATNTAAATAGAAGGCATTATTGGAGCAATAAGACACATCAATCCAGCAATGATATAACAAATTGCTAGGTATTGTCCACGGCCTAGTTTTTTTGAAAAATATCCTACTAGTATAGTGGAAAAGAGAGCACCAATCCCATAAAATCCATCCAAGAGTCCATAGCCCCAAGTACCTTTGTTAAAAATCTCATTGGAGATTGTAATAGTTAGAACAGAAAGAGAGCCCCATATGGCAACATCAGATAGAATAGTTGTCATCCCTAGAGTAAGGATATTGGTTTTATTTTTGAGGAAGTAGAANCCTAGTTTTAAAGAATCGAAAAGACTNGATTGATTTTTTTCACTGCGCTGAAATGTAAAAGGTGCTAAGGAAATTAGAATTGCAGAGATAAAATATGTTGCAACATTTATCTGAAGGGCAATTAATGGATCGTATAGATGCACGATAAACCCTCCCATACTAGCGCCAAGTATTGAGCCAACTTGGTAGCTTGCAGAAAGTAATTTATTTGCATNAAAATATTCTTTTTCATCAACTATTTCTTGTACAAAGGCTTGTGCGGTTGGCCAGAAAAGTGAATTACCTAGNCCCATTAAGATCATTGTAGGGTATAGAATCCATAATTGAAATTCATATTGACTGAGAACTAGTAAGAAGGAAGCGACAACAACAAGTCGAAACAGGTCTAGATATACTAAAAGCCATTTTCTGTTTACTCGATCAATGATAANTCCAGCAAAAAGTGCAAGCATTAGCCCAGGTGCAGTAGCAGAGGCCATTATTTTACCAAGTGCATATTCTGAGCCTGTTTTTTCAAGCACCATCCAGCTTATTGCAATAAGATTAAAGCCAAATCCTACAAGAGACATGATGTTCCCAAAAAAGAATAATAAAAACGTTTTATTTTTAAGAAGCTGTGACATNGAATATTATTTTAGAAATGAAGCCAGTAATATTGTTAGATAAATAATTCCTAGTATAAGGAAGACAGGCAGTGTCCATTTTAGAAACGTTATAATAAAGTAGGTCGCGGCTATTTTAATCTGTTTGACCAATTTCATTAAGTTTTACNATNCANTTCAAGNATTGAATCAAGATAAATTTCATATGCGTTAACAAAACTATCAGAAGAACTTTCACTTGGGAATCCTCTTTTTGGCNTTTTTANAGATGCTAGATTGNAATGTAATTAATTCATANTTTTTCCTTTTAAGATCATGGAGTTTTAGTTTATTCAAAAATAATTCATTNATGATAGGGCTATTAAATAATGGAGTAGAGATAGTTGATATTCCAATTTGAGTCTCGTTGAAGAAATTATGGTCCTGGTCATTGATTTCGGCCTCAAATGTGCAGCCAAAGAAGATCGCTTTATTTACAATTAATGCATTCTCATTATCAATTCTAATTGGTACTTGCTCTGGAATTTGAATCAAATCATCAACTTTNGATCTGTAAAATGAATAGCCATCATCGTAATAATTTTTTGAATCATATGATGTAATAATTAATTCGGCATCATTGGTAATGAATGATGATCTAATATCACTGACATCTGAAAAACCTTTCCAATTNTCATTGTACATTATCTTTGCAAGAGAGGACTTTTTATCTCTTATNGTATTTAATATTAGGTCAATTNTTNTTTTATGGATGGTTCCAGCGCAAAGTTTGATTCCGTATCCTCTGATTTGAAAATTAAGCATCAGGTTTTCACATGCAATCTAGCTGTCTAAGTAATTTTGGAATCTTAGATTTTAGTTTAAAAAAACCTTTTGAGGTGTGTGGCCAGAAGGTCTTATCCCAGTCTGTATGCATGAATTCTAATTTATAACCTTTACTCTCTATNTTTTTCAACNGGTCATTTATNAAACCAATAGAGGGGTAATATGTATGAACTGAATTTATACCTTTTCTTTTGAGAGTTTCTTTTATCATTTTGTCATCTTCAAGGTCNANCAATATTAATTCAGTTTCGTGTTTNTTANTAAAATCGTCTTGNAANCTCTTNAGNGCATTGGNAATANAATTTTCAACAAGTCTTGATCTTTTCACACTTNTCAAAGGANTTTTTTGGACCAAGAGCACATCACTTTTTGGTATTCTGCTTATAGAAAGATCTGATTCATGAACCAGAAAACATTTTATTTCCTTACTTTTAGAATCTTTTAATTTTAATTCCTGGGGAGGTGAATGATAAGATTCTTCAGTTAAATGTGGATATGTAGATAATTGATTGACTGGATAAAATTGACCACCTGTAAATTTTTTGATGTTCTCAGCATTTGCAAGATAGCATTTACCTTTTGTGTGTAGACCAGCGACCCATCGCCAGCTGAGTGTATTTGATGCTGGGTCACCATCAATAAGATTTTCTAGGAAAATATTTGCCCCAAGCTGCCACGGGAGTTTAAAAGTATGTATCCAAATGCTGGAAAACCACATTCGAGCATGATTATGCAAGTAACCTTTATCTTTTAATGTAAGCACCCAAAAATCAAAACATTCAATTCCAGTCTCGCCCCTAATGGCATTTTTATATAATTGATCTAACTTTAGGGTTTCTAAATTTTCAACATCATTAACATAATTATCCCATATGCTTGGGTGATGTTCTAGATATCCTTTCCAATATGTTCTCCAGCAAACCTCTTGGATAAATTTTTCTATTCTTTCATATGGATGAATTTTCAAGACATGTTTAATGACATGCCATTCACTTATGATACGACGGTTTATGGCCATGGATAAACCACTAACGCCATTTTTATAATTATTCCCGTAGTCAAAATTTCTCTGTTGCGAATACTTTTGAATTGAATTTTCAGAAAAGGTACTCAGTTGTTGTTGAGCTCTTTGATGATTGTATATTGTTGAATCAATTTTCATTTTTAATAGTTTAATAGGAGTTTATTTTTTGNGTCTATTATGAGCGATATGAGCGATTTTATTATATAAACTTATTATAATATNTTCACATATTCAACTGCCAGATGCTTTGAATTTCCATGTGATTTTGTATGCGATTATTTGCTAATTTTATATAAGACATATTTAATTTATAAATTTAAAATNCTCAAAAAAGGAGTTAAAAATTGGTAAAGCTACCACTATTCCCATTAAACCTTGTTCTATTACCTTTTGAATATCTGCCTCTTCATATTTTTGAGCCCAGGTATAAAACTATGATCAGAAATGCCATAGAGCAGGATGTGCCATTTGGGATAGTCCTCAGCAAAGGAGANGGTGTTCACTCAAAAGGTGTTAAAGTAGNTGTTAAAGAAGTTTTCAAAAAACATTCGAATGGCGAATATGATATTTTNGTAAAAGGTCAAGAAATTTTTAGAGTTATGAATACCGAACTCGAAGGAGAAACCATTGTTGGGCAAGTTGAATATCTCCCTGTCCAAACTAGTTTAGAAGGAGACTATTTCAAAAGTTTTCAAGACTCGTATTTAAAGATACTTTTGAAGTTTGGTGTAGATAAAGATCTAGAAATTCATATGAGGAAAAAAATCTCATATGAATTTCTTCAGGGTCTACAACTGCCACTAGTTTTAAAGAAAGAGTTACTGGAAATTGATGATGAAATCAGTCGTTTAGAGTTTATCGAAAATATTTTTAATAATGTTTTAGATACTGATACCACACCCTCAAATGGAAACATGCCTCAGGCCTAGTTTCTCTATTTTAAAAAATTAGTCCCCCCAACTGCTATTATATGTAATATTGCCTCAAGATGAAGGTTTATTTGATTTGGTTATCAGGAGTGGTCCTGTGGAATTTTGGACTGCCAGATGTCCCACCCATTGCCGATGTTATTGCAGCAATGGTTCTTGCCCTAATGAGTCAATATCTAAAACATTCTTTAAAAATAAACTAATTATTAAAAGTCAATATGAACAAACATNAAGATTATTGGAAAGAGAATATCTCCTTAATCATAAAATGTTTGACTATTTGGTTCATATCATCCTACGGTTTCAGTATAATTTTAGTTGACTATTTAAATGNTTTTAAAGTGGGTGGATATAAACTTGGGTTTTGGTTTGCGCAACAAGGATCTATATATACTTTTGTAATCCTAATCTTTTATTACGCATATAAGATGGGNGACATCGACAGGAAATACCGNATCAATGATTAAGAGTAATGGATAGTTAAGGTATGGAACTCCAAACTCTAACCTTCTTAATTGTTGGTATAACATTTGCCATTTATGTTGGAATAGCTTTTTGGGCAAGAGCAAGTAGTACTGANGAGTTCTACGTAGCTGGAGGTGACATTCATCCAATCGCAAATGGTATGGCTACGGCTGCTGATTGGATGTCCGCAGCATCATTTATTTCCATGGCCGGGATGATTGCTTTTTTAGGTTATGGTGGTTCTGTTTTTCTTATGGGATGGACTGGGGGGTATGTGTTGCTAGCCTTACTACTTGCACCATATCTTAGAAAGCATGGGTCNTTTACGGTACCAGGGTTTATAGGTGATCGCTATTACTCAAAAACAGCTAGAGTAGTAGCCGTTGCTTGTCTCATAATCGCTTCTGTAACGTATGTCATTGGACAAATGAAAGGTATTGGTGTCGCTTTTTCAAGGTTTTTAGAAGTGGATTATGATCAAGGACTAATGATTGGGATGGTAATTGTCTTTATCTACGCAGTAATGGGTGGTATGAAAGGCATTACATACACGCAGATAGCTCAGTATGTGATCATGATCATCGCTTATACAATTCCTGCAATATTCATATCATTTATGCTCACAGGGAATCCAATCCCTCAAATTGGACTTGGTAGTACTTTAGATGATGGGTCGTTTCTCCTTGATAAATTAGATCAAATAATGGGAGAACTTGGATTCAAAGAGTATACGACAAACAAGAGGTTAAGCTTGTTGAACATGTTCTTTTATACCCTCTCTTTAATGATAGGTACTGCAGGGTTGCCTCATGTCATAATGCGATTTTTTACAGTACCTTCAGTTAAGGCTGCAAGGTCATCTGCGGGGTGGGCCCTTGTATTTATAGCTGTTTTATATACAACAGCTCCAGCTGTTGCAGCTATGGCTAGACTAAACCTTGTGGCTACAATAGATCAGCCAGGGGAAGAGAATAATTTGGCATATGTTGATAGGCCCTCCTGGTTTAGAAATTGGGAAAAGACAGGCTTATTAAAATTTGAGGATAAAAATGATGATGGCCTGATTCAATATACTGGACGTGATGACAATGAAATGGTAAAAGTAGATAGAGATATAATGGTACTGGCCAATCCGGAGATAGCAGGTCTTCCAAATTGGGTAATTGCTTTGGTTGCTGCAGGGGGGCTTGCTGCTGCTCTTTCTACTGCAGCAGGTTTATTGTTAGCAATTTCATCTTCTATTTCACGAGATCTATTGAAAGGAGTGTTCAGACCCAACATATCAGAAAAAAAAGAACTGATGGCGAGTCGGATTGCAATGGCAGTATCTATAGTAGTAGCAGGTTACTTTGGGTTTAATCCACCAGATTTTGCAGCTGGGACTGTAGCTCTTGCTTTTGGATTGGCTGCATCATCAATTTTTCCAGCATTGATGATGGGTATTTTTTCGAGCACAATGAATAAAGAGGGGGCCATAGCAGGAATGCTAGCAGGAATAGGCGTTACTCTTTTATATGTTTTTCAACACAAAGGTATCATGTTCATTCAATCAACGTCTTACCTTGGTGGAATGGAGCCTAACTGGTTCTTTGGAATTGAGCCCAATGCCTTTGGTGCAATCGGGGCAATTGTGAATTTTGTTGTAGCCTATTTAGTTTCTAAAAGATATGCAGATATACCATTAAGTGTAAAGGATATGGTTGCAAGGATAAGACAACCCTAGATCAATAATCCATATCCATTCCTCCGCCCCCCATTCCTCCGGAGCGGCCAGAAAAATTACCACGGCCCCATTTCTTCTTTTGTTGTTTACCAAAATTATAATTTAATACTATAGAAGTATTTCGTTTTTGTCTTTGGCGTTCTGCATACATCAATTGAGTATACGTTTCTTGGGTGATCGAGTTTGTGACATCGGTTGATGTGTCTATTATAAATTTCCCAGTATCAAAAAGGTCATTTACTTTCAGTGTAACTGATAATTTATTCTTTAGGAACGACTTTTGAATTCCTAGATTGACGCGATAATTACTAGGGATGGTTCCAGTTGTTATTTTCATTTTTCCACGTCCATTTCCTGAGAGTTCAATTCGGGCAATGGTTGGAATGTTTAGCGTGAGTCTACCACCAAATCCCATGCCCCTTGAGTTGCCATTAAAATCTGCTTCTCCTCTATCAGAAATCTTTGAGTTCCAACTATATCCCCATATCATTAGGCTTGCCAATGGCATTGGACGATACATTATATTTCCACTAAAATTCATGCTTTCTGAACTTTCAGCATTGCCAGCAGTTAAGATCTCATACATAGTTGAGTCAAATGTAACATAGTCTCTGTCCCACCACATGATAACATCGCTAGTATTTTTATAAGACGATGATAGGTTTAAATTTAATTTTCTAGAGTTACTGGAAAATGATAATTCCATTACGTCGCTATATTCTGGTCTAAGGTAAGGATTCCCATTTCTAAGTCTGCTAATATCTTGAGTATTATTGGGGAATGGACTTAGTGTCCGTCTATTTGGCCTATTTACTTTTTTGGAGTAACCAAATTGCATGCTCTGTCTTTCTGTTAACTTATATAGTAAGAAAGCGCTGGGGTATATCTTGGTGTATGGATTATCAAAAGGTGATTCAGATATCGCCTGGTCAAATATCTTTGTAATTATATTTGTTGAATCATACGAATCTGGATCTGGCCCACTTAGATTTGCCTTAGTTTCAACTTGTTCAAATCGTGCTCCTAATTTTAGACCAAATCGATCAGTAAGGTCGTATTTTGTAACCAGATAGGCAGCGTAGATATCCTCTTCATAATCGTTATCATATTTATCTTCTAAATAGTTTAAATCTTCTCCAAAATTTCTAATTGTAAATTTTAGACCTGTTTCAATACCCAGTTTTTCACCATATTCATTTTCATAGTCAACGGCTACGGTAATGTTAGTATTGTCTTCCAATGTCTTAGAATCACTATTCTCCCTACCAGAGTCATATTGACTTTCCATTGTTCCAGTTTCAAATACATCATCGATCTCATGAGCAAGGCTTGCATAGGCTTTTAACAATTTTTCTTTGGAATCAAATTTGTCTTCATATGAAAGCACATGGTCAATGTGATAACCGTTATCTNGCTCTTCCATNTNGTTTAAACCAATAANGTCTGGATTNATAGTATTGANAAGATAATTGATCTCATTTTGTTCCAATTCTTCGTGATCTAAAATATCCATGGTATATCCAATTGTCTTATTGGTAGAAGGATAATAATCNCCACCAATTCGAAAACCTANATTACTTGGAGTNCTTATCCTGCTTGTANTNTGAAACAGAGAATCTATTCGGTCAGAATAATCGTATTGAAATTCTCTTAGTCCATCACCAACTCTATCCCCAGTACGNTAATTCATGCTAGTAAATAGATTGAGNTTATCTGTCCTATAATTAACATTCCCATTAAGGTTTTGTTGTTTATAGTCACCCTGCATTGCGGAGATGTTACCATTGAATCCATCAAGTGCACCGCGTTTCATAACAATATTAATGATTCCTCCAACCCCATCTGGATCATATTTTGCAGANGGGTTTGTAATAACCTCAACCTTTTCTATCATAGAGGCGGCGATATTCTCAATCTCACCGCGCCTGCCACTTCCNGTTCTTCCACTTCTTTTTCCATCTANAAGNATGGTCACATTTGCATCGCCTGCTATGGATATAACGCCATCAATNTCCACATCGACAGATGGGACCTTTCTTAAAACATCNGATCCAGTNCCACCAGATGAAGACAGATCNCTACCTACATTNAATATTTTTTTATCTATCGTTTGNATGAATGTGCTNTCATCACCAANAACATCAACGGCAGCCATATTNAAAGTAGAAATATTCATTTTTACTGTACCAATGCTTTGNCTAATNCCGCCTCCAGGGCCAGGATAGATATTCAAAGGGCCAACTTCTNTTTTTTCATATCCNATGAATTCNATCACGGCTACATATTTNCCTANGGGAATCTCGGTAATATTCANTCGNCCATTCTTATCACTTAAGCCTCCGGTAACTAGCTCATTATGTTCTAGGTCTACCAATGATACGGATGCATACTCAATAGGCTTCATTGAAGTTGAATCTAATATCTCACCTTGAACTATACCGATTGCAGGCATTGTAGGTTTATCTTTATGGTCCTTGTGAGCGTATAAAGATTGAGAGTTTATTGATAGGGCAATTAATACTACTGCCCATTTAAATATCTTTTTCATTTCTTCCTCGGTATAAAAGATTGTGATAAATACTAGTAATTAGACTGGATTGTACCANATAAGTTAAATANAAAGTTTAGTCAAATACGGACCGAATATTTTCATCTACCTTTTTTCTTGTNAAGAATATATACATCTCTTCAAGTTGATTTATATAACCAATTACGCAAAGGACTGGGAAAATTCGGGCGGCAATATCAGGATACAATATTGCAATGATCATAAAGAAAAAAAGAGAAGCAGCAAATGTCTTTCCACCAATAGTGTGGAAAACCGGGATTTCTCCAAACTTGATCTTTCCCAGAACCATTTTTGTAAAGAATAAAACTNTTAAAAGATAGACCAAGTTCCACCAACCATTTACAACTTCAGGCGCAAAGCGATATAACCAAATAACAATNAGGGGATAGAAGACCATATCTGCCATTGTATCNAGCTTTGCTCCTAGNTGACTTGTCTGGTTCAAATATCTTGCTATNGTTCCATCAAGCTTATCTGTAACTCCAATTAGAATGAACATAACAAGAAAGATAGAACGTGCCTGTGATTCATCGTTTAAGAAAAAACAAGGAATTGCCATCGCAGGAATCAATATCAACCNACTCACGCTTAACATGTTCGGAATGGTCTTTAACTGACTTAATTCAAAATTATTATCGTCACTCATTACTTAAAGATATGATTAAAATTAGTATAATAGGAGTTAATTATGGTAAGGAGTAGAGTCGCTGGGCATGTATTTGAAAGATATTCATGATTTCATTTATCTTATTTGGGTCATCAAGAAAATGGCCAACAAATGCCTTNTGATCATAATTGAAGGTTCCNAAATGTNGCCAAACTCCAGGNTTTNTCTGNGAATTNGATAATAATTGCATTGGCTCNGGTCCATTTTTACCTGTGAATGGTCTAGACATTGAAATGGTATTTACGGTCCCGTCATTCTCAAACCAATCTTCGTTTGTNTTTTCTCCATTACCCATATCTACTNTTGTTCTTCCTATCAACCATGACCAAGGATANCTCATTTTACTTATATAATCTGCAGGCTTATGTTTTCCTGATGNTGAATCTAAGATACTGGCAACTGTACTCGAGGAAAAATAGTAGACCTGCGGGTCAATAGTAAGAATGTTATTTAGTTCCCGAGCTCCTCTAATACTAGAATCCCATGCAATACTATTTTTTGTATTCCATGCAGGATGATTAGTTAATCTGGNGATGTATTGGCGAATCGATTCATTCTCATTCTTTGATAAGTTCCAGTGGTCAAGGTCAAAATCATAATAATTACTGCTTATCATNTTGGCTATTGGNAGGAGATTATCCGTAAAAGGCAAAGATCCAATTACAATATTGGATAGCGTTGAGCCATTATGCGGTGTGGACATTGTGGTGATCGATCTTATCCAATTTTTCAATGATTTTCCAAGTAGTTCACTATCATCGACTTCGCCCGTCTCTTCATTTGTATAAGTTGAATTTAGCAGATGCAGAAGCATTCTATTGGTGAGTCCGCCAAAGCTATACCCAATGAGATGTACTGGGTTTTCAGAATCCCATTGTGGATAGAGACCCTCATAAACCTTTCCAGTAGGCTTTCTAATAATACTATATTTCTTAGAGTGTTCATATCCATAGTCTACTTGACCACCTTTGATCTGATAAAATGTTTCGATGGCACAGTCATAGGTGGATGATACAGGGCCAAGTGAAACAGAGTAGACAGTATATCCNTTTTTAATCAAGAATTCTTCTATGTCATTGTCTCCTCCCCAATAGTTAAGCTCTCCGACTTCCTCTTTACCCCATCCNAGAAAGCCATGNACCAGTATGATAGGGTAATTNTTTTTTGAGAAAAGAAAACAACTTAGTAGTAGATATAGTGCAAATGATCGAACCATTTNAANANTGTTAACTGTTGATTTATTTTAGGTNNAAGAAACTATTCTTCACTATTGTTTGGGTCTCACAACAATTCTAAAAATTGGATGTGTATCTGGNTCTATCAATGCATTGAGGACCTCAAATTCTAAATCAAATTTTCTTTTCTTTGTGATTGTCCTAACATCTATGATTGTAGTCCCGTGTGGTGGAATTGTTATCAAATTAGTTGCGTTATAAAAATCATAGTTACTTTGGTTCCTTAGNGTGTAAGGGGCATCAGAATTATTTGACATGACCACGTGGGCAATCGTTGTNTTATNTACATAATTTGCAGATTTGACTTTTATACTGCTGTTCATTAATGGGATAAGATAGTCTGGTTTACCAATTAATTTNTTATTGAACCAAACTACTGTTTGTCCATTTAATAATGCTTTTTTCAAAGATTTCTCGTTCTTCTCCCGTGCAAATACAAGTGTAACTGGTCTGTGTCCACCTGAAGGGATTCGATATTGCCAATCCACAATATCGTGGATATCAGATGTTCCAAGAATGGTGAGGTCATAATCCAAGGCCAGCTGGAAAGCCTCATTTGAATAGGTTGTATCATTAACGATCTCAATCCCCTGAATAAGTTTATTGTTGATCATTTCTATGTGTAATTGGTCTAGGGGAACGCTTGCATCTGGAGATTGGCTTGCCCAATAAGGATGGTTCCAGAAAATAAATGCATCTTGCTTACGTGCCTCTAAAAACGATTCAATGGGGTCATCTTTGATCAATTTATTTGCATCTTTGATGAATATTGCATTTGCATGACCAGGAGGCATTTCTCTNGTAATTTCAGAACCATTAATAACAAGGAGACCTGATTTACCGGCAAAACCTTTAGCAAGTTCATAAGATCTGTTTCTATCGGGATGTGGGATATCACTTATCCATGATTGATATTCTAGATGTTCAGTGGTGGCTATAACATCAAGGCCATCCTTGTTTGCTTCCATTACGCGTATGTTTGGCCAGACGCTTCCATCCGAGAAAACAGTATGCATGTGTAGGTCACATACCAATGTTTTAAGNCCGGGTAAGTTTGGGAATTCTATTTTTCTATCTCTATCTCCATTGTGTCCAAAGATAAATGAAATTAATAGGAAGCTTAAAGTTNTTCTGGTCATTTTGTTTCATTCCAGTGAACATCCATTGTATGATATTCTGCTTTTTGACCTTTTCTTAATTGGACTGTCAATGTATAGGATGCTGTTTGTCCTGGTTCTAAAGCAGTATCTGCAACAACATTTGAATCATACACAACTCGACTACCTTTTACAAAAATAGAATCTAATCCAGTATTTTGAGTAGTTTGGTCGAACAGGTTTCCTATTACTCTAACAAAATCAGCACGAACTTCTCCAACATTTTGTATTCTTCCAGAAAAAATTTGTCTATCAGGGTAATAATCAATAAATGGGTCTCCTAAAAAGACAACCTTTGGTCCNGGTTTTTCCATTTCATTCATTCTCACAACCATCTCTTTTTTTAGGACCAACTTACCAATTTGCGTTCTAAGAGTCAGAGTTGAATCTGATTCTTGCAAAAGTTCTCCAGATACAATTGTTCCATTTTGAAGTTCCACTCTGTGTTGACTCTCGGGCACTTTAATTAGCTCTAAAATATCTCGACTTATATTTGGCATGGTTTGGCCTTTCTCATAACCTTTCACAACACTTTTTAAAGAATCAACTTCTACTTCTAAAGCCTTGAGGTTGGACTCATATTCAAAGAATAATTCATCAAATTTTAATTGTTGATTATTCTCCTGTTTCCTCTGTTGAGGCAATAAGACTTGATCTGATACTGGTTGAGTTTGGTCAAGTTCTGTCGGTGATTCGTCAAGNTGTTCTGGCTCAAATTGAAGTTCTAGATCTACATCTTTNNGATTGATTANAAAATCAATTGAGACCTNTCCNTCTCTTTTATGNTCTCCAACTATTCTATAGTTTCCTGCTTTCATTTTTTTNAATTTAAACTCACCACTTTTATTNGACTTTCCAGTTTCTACTTTTTTTCCGANATCATTAAAAATGGTCAGTTTAACTTTTTTTAANCCCTCTCCATCTTGATCAATTACTATCCCTGTTACATCAAANTTTGTNTTTTCCTTNCCTTCTTTANCCACAGCAAATAGNAGACCGAATAAGAGGGCATATNGAAGAANTCTANTCATGCTCTTTCCTTGAAAAATGTGCTTTGAATGCCATCCTNCNNACAGANTCAGCATTTTTCTTTTCTTCACCTAATGCGTANACCATATTTATGATGTTATCATAATAAATATAATTTTCTTTATTCTCTAACATNGGTAAAAGGCCTTCTACTACAGAAGGGTCATTGAAAGCAGCAAGGTTATCAATTGCTTTTTTTCTTATATCAGTNGGATAATCATTNCTGTGTGCTATCTCNATTACAGCTTTTTTTACCTCAGGATCATCAAATTCACCAAGAGCCGCTAGCATTGTGTTGAGCAGNCTNTAGTANTGTGTTTTACCCATNTTNTATGTGTTTAANAAAGCAAGAACTANATTTTCTTCTTTAACGCCTTTCATTGTATTNAAGGCAAACTCTCNNACTTCTAAGTTAGTATTTGGGTCACCTAAAAGTTCTGCAAAGGCTANTGCAACGTCAGTTGGATTCTTTTTTCCTAGTATTTCTACAGCCTTATTCCTAATTCCTATATTTATTTTTGGATCTCTAGCTACGGAGGTTAATACTGGGACTACCTGATCACTGCCAATTGCACCTAACGTCTCGGTTAAAAGTCGTTCAGTTCTTGACATATTACTCTTCGCAACCTCGTATAGATCTAGNAGCGCAAGNATTTGGTCTTTTGTTCTGACTCGATTTANGCTTTTAACAAGAGCAATATGGACCTCATTTGTTCTCTTTTCCATTGTGCGCATTGATCTAACCAANGCATTNGCCGCTTTTGGATTTTNNCTGAACATTCCAAGCATGCTAATTGATTCATTTAAAAGTGTATAGTCTAATGCCGTTGTTGTAGCAACCATTTCNGAAATTGCATGCAATGCTCTAGGGTGTTGTGTNTGTGCTAAGGTCTTTCCTGCTGCNACACGTAGCTTTGCATGTAGGTCCGGATCTTGATAGACCTCAATCAATTCGTCCAATGCACGAATATTCCCACCTCGATAAGCACTTTTTAATTCTTGAACTTTATTTAAGAAGTCTGGATCATTAGGGTCTCCTATGGACTTCTTACCAAAAAGGCCTTTTATAGAAGAGCAACCTTGTAGTAAGAAAAAGGCTAGCAGAAGAATGTTTATATACCTAGTCATCATCTTCCCAATNTCTTAATTCAAGATCCTCCCCATTAAATANAGCATAAGATGGTCGATGAAACCAGTCGCCNAAGACTACNAATTTACCTTTTTCAATTAAAAACATNTCNCCCAAATGGTAGTGGCCAGATATCATAAAGTCATAGCCATTATCAAAATGTTCTTTTGCGACTTTNTGTAATTCAACTCTAACATCTTCATTGAAGTCTTCTCCATGTGTATCCTTTTTCCCACTTCTTGAGATCATTCCAGCGATNCTATAACCNATTGTAGGATGTAGCCAGTGAAATAACCAAATGAAAGCTTTTGACCTAATAACCTTTTTGAGTAATCGATATCCATGATCCCAGCTTAAAAGCCCATCACCGTGNGTAAGGAAAAATTTCTTTCCATTTATCTCGATTTGTTTATCATCAAGATAAACCTCATCCATTATATCATTTGTAATGTGATCGCCGACCCAGTAGTCATGGTTACCAGCAAGAAAGTATAATGTAATTCCATTTTCTTTTAAAACTTTTGTTTTTTCGAAAAAATCAAAATATGATTTTGGAATTAGATCTGGATACTCAAAGTAAAAGTCAAAAAGGTCACCCATGAAAAAACAGCTACCACCCGTTTCAATGATTTGATCAAATAAACGATAGAGCTTATTCCTACGTTTTTTCTCATTATTATCTAAGGATAACTTTAAGTGAATATCTGAAATAAAATAGACAGGTGTTTTCATAAAGGGCAAAACTTAGCAGTGTATTATGCATATTATTATTTTTTTTTTAGATCAATTGCTAAATATCAAATATGGNCATTGAGTTTAAATTATCGGGATGATAGTAAAAAATATATTATGTTTTGGTGACTCCAATACTTGGGGGTTTGTTCCAGGTGCATATAACCCGAGAACCTTATACATGGAGCGCTACCCGCTATCCAAACGTTGGCCAGGGGTCATGAGTAGAATATTGGGTGATGAGTTTCATATTATTGAGGAGGGATTGAACGGCAGGACAACCAATATAGAATACCCGGACCTTTCTGGAAGAAGTGGAACGTCCTATATTGTTCCTTGTCTGTATTCACATTCTCCACTAGATATTGTAATCCTTCAATTGGGCATAAACGACACAAAGACGATATTCGATCGAAACACGGTAGAGATTTCTGAAGGTATCATAGAGATAATCGACTTAATAATGGGAACATTGTATGGGAAAGATATGCAGAGTCCACCGCAGATTTTACTTTTGAGTCCTCCGCCTTTAGCCCATGAAGGTTATATTGATCAAGACGGTAAACTCATTTTTGAAGGAGGTAGAAGAAAGTCGCTTCAGTTTCATGATCATTATGACCAAATAGCAAAGGATAAAGGTTGCTACTATATTAACCTTTCTTCTGAAGTAGGATATTCAAAAATTGATGGTTTACATTTAGATGAAGAGGGGCATGGTATTGTTGGTTCGATCACTGCATCAAAGATCAAAGAAATATTTAAACTTTGATTTATAATTAACCGTCAGTAGTTGACTTTTTTTATAAAAATTACCTAGAATCAGGGATTCCCTAACAAACGGGGACGTATTTTAAAATGAAAATAAAACTAATATATTGCTTACTCTTTTTTATTTCTTTCCTTGATGCACAGTCTTTTGGTCAGAATAAAGTTCAGTATAGGGATTTTGAATGGAATTTTATTCAAACACCCCACTTTGATATTTACTACTATGGTGATCGTCAAGATCTTGCTGAGTTTACGGCAGAAGTAGCGGAAGAATCCTATGAACAAATATCAATACATCTAAGATGGGACCTGAAACGAAGGGTCTCAATAATGGTTTATAATTCACATAATGAGTTCCAGCAAACAAACATTGTTGGTAGTTACATGCGTGAGGGAATTGGAGGAGTCACAGAGTTATTTAAAAATAGGGTAGTTTTTCCTTTTGAAGGNAACTACGAACAGTTTAGGCATGTGATCCATCATGAATTAGTTCATGCAGTAATAAATGATATGGTTTATGGCGGCAGAATGCAGAATGTAGTTTCGAGTAGGACNAAGATAAGGGTGCCCATTTGGTCTAATGAGGGCTTGGCTGAGTATCTTAGTTCCAATTGGGATACTAAAGCGGACATGGTAATCAGAGATATAGCAGTACATGAGCGCATGCCATCCGTNCAAGAATTGAATTATTTTATGGCATACAAGGGAGGGCAATCCCTTTGGAGATTTATTGCAGGCAAGTATGGTCGTGAGAAAATTGGCGATGTCTTTAGATCAATGAAGAGAACACAGAATGCTGAAAAAGGGTATGAAAGTGCTCTTGGTATGAATTATAANGANTTAACAGAGAAGTGGCATAAGTATTTGAAAAAAGAATATTGGCCTGATTTTAAANATAGAGAGCCTTTGGAAGATATGTCTGAGAAACTAACTGATCATAAAAAGCAAAATAATTTTTATAATGTAAGTCCCTCACTATCACCAGATGGAAGTATGGTTGCAGTATTGTCAGATCAGAATGGATATTTTGACATTAATATATTAGATGCTATGACAGGTAAAAAGATCAAAAAGTTGATCAAGGGCAATAGAGGTGTTGATTTTGAAGAATTAAAATGGCTTCAGCCGGGTCTTTCATGGTCTCCTGATAGTAAGAAAATTGTTCTTGCTGCCAAGGCTGGGAAAGGTGATGTCTTACATATTGTTGATGTTGAGAGCAGTAAAAGTGATAAATACGAACTAGATATTGAAGGTGTTTTTTCAGCATCATGGAGNCCTAAAGGGAATTTAATCGCTTACGTAGGCCAATCGGGNAATTCAAGCGATATCTATGTATTTGATCTTGCAAGCAAGTCCTCCAAGAAAATCACGGATGATATTTTTTCTGATTCCTATCCCTCTTGGAATAAAGATGGAACAGCAATAGCATTCGTTTCAGATCGTAGTAATGAAATATCTGGAGATTTTGATGGGCAAATGTATAATCATGACTATAGTCAAACTGACATATTTACGGTCAATGTTGAGACAGAAGTAATAGAAAGGATAACTTTCACTGAACACAATGAATCTCATCCAGTCTGGGCTCAGACAAGTAATAAACTTATTTATACTTCAGATTATAATGGTGTTTGGAACTTATATATACATCCGCTAGANGATGGCGCTGACCTAGAGCCTTACGCAGTCACAAATGTGTTGACTGGGCTCCAGCAGCCCACGATTAGTAAAGACGATAAGTTACTCATTTTTGCAGGATACTCTGGTATTGGATGGGACCTATACAGTATGGCAAATCCGTTACAGTTAAAAAGACAAACAGTTAACCCAACTCAATTTATTTTAAATGGTTTANCTGANGAAACNTCTGTNGCNGATCTTCGTAAGCATAAGTCNAATATGAGAAGTGTCATAGAGGAATCAAGTAATTACTCAGATTANGTATTTGCGAGAGGNTATGAGCATTTTAATTCGATGGGNTCAGAGGAGAGCTCGCCTGCAGAGCTTGTTTCAATAGATTCAGCAAAAGTAGATGGACGCTACGTACCAAAAGCTTACAAGACAAGATTCACATTAGACCTAGTAAGCGGTAATCTTCAAATCAGTAATGTATTCGGCACTAGTGGGATGACATATTTCGCATTCAGTGATATTCTGGGAGACCATCAAATTGCATTTGGAACAGAAATGGTTCTAACTCTTGAAAACAGTGATTATTTTTTCCAATATGGATATCTTAAGAATAAAATGGATTATTATTTCATTGCATTTCAAAATGCAAACTTTTTTCAAGCTGACTATTGGAGTTTAGCACGTTTGAGGCACTATGGATTACAAGGTATAGTATCCCAGCCATTTAGTCGATATCATAGGCTTGACTATGGCCTATCTTGGCACAACATCAACTATTCTATTTTAGAACAGGCCTATAATGATTTTAATCAAGTAGAATATCAAACAACTTATTCATCTACATATTCAACGATTTTACCAAGGGCCAGCTATATCTACGATAATACGGTATTTGGCTTTACGGGACCAGTCGATGGATTTAGACAAAACTCTACAATGACGGTTAACCCAGGGTACGGGTCAAATGAAATTAAATTTCAAACAGTTAAGACAGATCTGAGAAAATATTGGAGGCTGGGAAGAGACTACACAATTGCATTTAGAGGTTACTTTGGAAAAAGTTTTGGACAAAATAAGCAAAAGTTCTTTTTAGGGGGTATTCCCTATCTTCTTACTGGAGGTGGTGAGACAAATGGCATTCAAGATGATAATATTTTTAGAGATGTTATTCTCGATACATCAAATGGATCTCTCATACATGATATTTACTTCACTGAATATGCATGGCCTTTGAGAGGTGCACGTTTTGCAGAACGTTTTGGGAACACAACCTCCCTTTTTAACATAGAAGTTCGTTTCCCTTTCATTAATTACTTGGCACTGGGTTTTCCATTAAAGATGATATTTGGAAATATTCGTGGACATGCTTTTGTAGATATTGGTGCTGCCTGGGATAGTAAAGATGAATTTTCTTCTAAGGAATGGCCAGGAAGGTATGGTAATAATGTCTCTGGAGACTATTCACCATGGGTGTCAACTGCGGGTCTGGGAACAAAAATCAATCTAGGATATTTTCTTCTGAAAATTGAAATGGCTTGGGATAGAAATGAAAGTGGTTACTCTAAACCCCAATGGTATTTCTCTTTAGGCCCAGATTGGTAAACCTTTCTTGATTCCTGGTTGAGTGATGGTCAATTTTAGGAGTCATCATGGCTAATATTAAATCAAAAATAGCATTTTTGTGTTCCGCATGTGGCGATGATTTTCCAAAGTGGAACGGTCAGTGTCCATCCTGTAGAGAATGGGGCACTCTGTCAGAATTCAAAGTAACCAATAAAAGAAAAAGAAATGTTANTCANAGAGAATCACGGTCTTTAGATGATATACTAAATACAGACTCAGGATNAAGGTTAAGTACTGGATTGAATGAGGTTGATAGAGTCCTTGGNGGTGGACTTTTATCTGGTTCTCTCATTCTTNTAGGTGGTAATCCAGGTGTTGGTAAATCAACGCTCGCATTNCATATATGTTCTGGTTTAAAAAGAAAATCGCTTTATATATCTGCAGAGGAAAGTGAAGAGCAAGTAGCTCTTAGGGCAAAAAGATTAAAAGTAAGTCCAGAGAATNTNTTTTTTTCTNGCGAAAATGACCTAGATGGNATTTTAAATCATTTAGAACGNATACAACCAGAAATGCTTATAATCGATTCTATTCAGACTATAATGAATTCAAGNCTCGATTCTTTGCCTGGCTCTCCAAGTCAGATACGAGACTGCGGACAAAGATTGCTAGAAACNGCNAAACATAAAAATGTTGCTATATTGATTGTAGGCCATGTTACAAAAGAAGGGACTATTGCNGGACCCAAAATGNTAGAACATATGGTGGATACAGTACTATATATGGAGGGNGATGATCGGTATGATCATCGAATGCTGAGGTCAGCAAAAAATCGATTTGGAGCGACACATGAGGTCGGAATTTTTCAAATGAATGAATCTGGTTTAGAGGAAATAAAAAACCCATCAGAGATGTTCTTAGCTGAACGTAGTGTAGATGTGGCAGGCACAACAATATACCCNTCATTAGAAGGAACAAGACCAATCCTTGTAGAGGTTCAGGCTTTNGTCTCAAATGCAAATTATAGTACNCCTCAGCGCAATGTGAATGGATTTGATTACAAACGTNTGGGNATGTTAATTGCTGTTCTAGATAAAAGAATGGGGCTTGCAATGGGNGCAAAAGATGTATTTGTCAATNTAGTTGGAGGGCTTAAGGTTGATGATCCAGCCTTGGACCTTTCAATTATCTCATCTATTGCATCTAGTACAATGGATAAGCCCGTGGATAAAGGTGTCGTACTTTGTGGAGAAGTAGGACTGGCAGGTGAAGTACGATCAATTAATCGAATTGAACATCGATTGATGGAGGCACAGTCACTTGGATTTAAAACTGCTTTAATACCATCCTCGAGCCTTAAGAAGAGTATTAAGAAACTAAAATTAGATATAGAATTGAAACCA
>NZWG01000052.1 GCA_002698235.1 Fidelibacterota bacterium
CATCGGTCCTCTGAACGGTACACCCAACAGCTCAATTCTATCTCCATATTTATCTAAAACAGATTGTGCCGTTAATACTGTAGTAAATGGTAATAAGTAGATAAAATAAATATAATTTTTCATTTTAGTTGTCTCCTTCAATCAATTTTTGGATTCGGGTTTTAGTTAGATCTCGTACCCCCTCAACAGAAAGCGATTTATATTCATCCTTCTTTATGGGTTTACCAAACCGAGTTTTTATAATACCTGGCATTAATCTCCAATCCTCTTTATTCTTGGCTTGGAATGCTCCAATTAAAGCTACTGGCACTATGGTTATACCTGTGTTTTTTGCTAAATGGAATGGACCTTTTTTAAATATTCCCATTTGACCTGTAGTTGTTCTTGTGCCTTCAGGTGCTATTATAAAGGAGGTCCCACTTTTCATAGCATTCTCAACAAGTTCTAAGCTCTTCAACGCTGATTTCAAGCGTTTACGTTTTATTGGAATTGCGCCATACCTTTTAATTAATTGCCCCCAAACTGGATATTTGAAAATTTCTTCAGCCCCAATAGCAGTTATATAGTGTGATATAAAGGCACCAACCATAAACTGATCAAACATTGATACATGATTAAATAAATAAAGATATGGCTGTTCCTGGAGCGGAGGTGGTTTATTTTCTCTTAAAAGTAGTTGTCCTGCCAACAGGCAATATATCCAACAAATAGGTCTAATAATTAGATAAAAGTATTTATGCGGAATAACAAAAACCAGTATGTAAAGTAAAAAAAGAGATGGTATAAAAAATAAAAACCAAATTGGCCAAAGAATCAACGAGATGATAGTTTTATATATGCCAACCATTTTTACTCATGAAGTTAAATATTTTATGGTTTGCCTTAGGAAATGAATATTTATCAATATCTTTAACCGAGATCCAGTTAAATGGATTTTGGCTTGTTATTTTTTTTTTCTTTTCTTTGCAATGATAACAATGCATCGTAATTGAAAAATGGCTATAAGTATGGTTTATTGACGTAGCTCTTTTTATAATATCTGGAGTAAAGAGACATTCTTCTTCTATTTCTCTAACTAATGCATTTTCTAAGGTTTCACCTTTTTCAACTTTACCTCCCGGGAATTCCCAAAGACCACCAAGCATTTGTTTTTTACTTCTTTTTTGAATATAGAACTTTTGTTTACGCCAAATTATAGCAGTCACTACCTCTAAATGCGGCTTTGAAGGCCTCTTTATTTTTATTGGGTAGAGTTCTGGATTACCATTTCTATAAGCTTTACAAACATGAGATAATGGACAATCATAACACAATGGATTTTTAGGAATACAAACTAAGGCGCCTAACTCCATTAAGGCTTGATTTAAATCCCCAGGAACAATGTCCCCAATAAGCAAGGATTTAATTTTGTTTTTAATAATTAATCTATTTCTTTTTGTTAGATTTTTTATGCCATTCAATCTTGATAGTAATCGGTTAACATTTCCATCTATAGCCGATATTTGGACTCCAAATGCAATGGAAAGAACTGCTCCAGCAGTGTATTCTCCAACCCCTGGTAGAGATCTAAAGATTTTATAATCATTTGGTATTCGACCATGATATTTTTCCATAACTATTTTAGAAGCTTTGTGAAAATTCAGACATCTTCTGTAATAACCCAATCCCTCCCATAGTTTAAGAATCTTATCGGACTTTGCCATTGCAACTGATTTAAGTGTTGGAAAAGTATCAATCCATCTATTATAAAAGGGAATTACTGTTTTCATTTGAGTTTGCTGCAGCATTATCTCTGATATCCAAATTTTATATGGATCTTTGGTAAATCGAAAAGGCAACTCCCTTTTATTTCCATAATACCAATTCAATATTTCTTTGGATGTGATTTTTACTTGCATAATACAAACTATTATTTATTTATAGATAATTTTAACAGTACCCAACTAAGATGAGAGATATGGTCAATCATCTTTTGTTTTTCAAGGGGATTCAAATTAAGCTCAACCTCTTTCCCAATTAGATCCAATTGTTTCTCAAGGTCAATCTGGAGTTCATATCCTTTACTAGTTAAATTAACTTGAACAACTCGCTTATCAGGCGCAGAAGATTGCCTGTTCACCCACCCAATCTTCTCCATACCAATAATTAAACGAGTTGCCGTACTATTATCTATACCAAGCCTACCTGCGAGAACTGACATCTCTATTCCATCTGTAGGGATAATTGACAATGCTGTAACTCTTTGAAATGATGCCCCATCAATATTAATATTTTTCTTAATAAAACCTTGTAGGTTTATAAGAAGAGAATTTAATAATTCACCATAACGCATAATTGCATTATACAAATATTTTTAAAATAAAACTAGTTCTGAGGTAGGCTTCTTAGTAATTCAATGTGATCAATTAAATTATCTTTTGCTTTGGTTACCCTCTCTGCATTACCTAGATGTCCTATTATGCTCCAATGATCTATCCCTGATAATTTTTTCCAATACCACAGTCCTGGTATGAGTAAGTCTCTGTTATCATACTCTAATAATGGGTCAGCGCCATTTACCCCGGTACTTGGTGCATACATAGAAATAGTGTTAACAACTCCATCATTCTCAAACCAAAGTGAGTCAGTTTTTGAACCATCAGACCAATAGCCTGATCTTGAACCTAATAACTTAGACCTCGTTCTAATTAAGATTGAAGTACCCTCTACAGGATCGTGGTTAAGACCACTCGACCTTTTTTTAGTAGTTGAGGTAACTATTGAAAAATAATATACATCTGGAGAAGCTTGTAAAAAGCCATTTAATTCCCTAGCTCCATCAAGACTTAAATCCCAAGAACTAATGTTTTTTGTATCCCACGCCTCATGTCTCTTCATTCTCTTTAAATAATTTGACCATGACTCTTCTTTTTTTATTTTAAAACCCCAATGGGCTAAATCAAAATCATAAAATTCTGTCCCAATGACACCTGCAACCCCTACAAAATATTGAATGAATGGTATAGTCTTGGTAACTATCTGCGTAAGCGTTGTTCCATCATGCGGAGTTGAAATAGATGTGATGCTTTTTATCCAATTATTTTGAATATCACCAAGCAGGGGAGATTCTTCGTTTTTTTTGAGTGCTTCATCAACATAAAACTCTTGTGATAGCAAATATTGTAGCATTCTTGCAGTTTGCCCACCCATGCTGTGACCTATAATGTGGATAGGATTACCCTCATCCCATTGAGGGTATATCCCATCATAGACTTTATTTTTTGGTTTTTGGTCTATGTTGTATTTTTTAGAATGTAGTTTCCCATAATCGACTTGTCCGCCTTTTAATTGGTAATACGCTTCTATTGCACGGTCCCAATTAGATGAAACTGGACCAACAGAAAGTTCCAATATTGTAAGCCCATTTTTTTCCATTTCTTCAATAAAGTCGTCATGCCCTCCCCAATAATTATATTCACCCATCTCACTTTCACCCCAACCCATAAACCCGTGGAGAAAAACAATTGGATAATTATTTTGTGCTTTTAAGAAAAAAGATAAAATGATAATCCCTGGGAAAAAAAGGTTTCTCATAAGCTTATTGAAATTTCTAGACCTTGTATCGAGGCGCCCGTTCCAAACATATAAACTCCATAATGGACAAAAATATTTTGAGCTTCATAGCCAAACCCAAGACCACCAGCTCCAACTATCGAACTGAACAAGCCTTTATCAATATTCTGATCAAACTTTCTAGTTGAAGAGCCAAGGCGAAATTGAAAATTATTCATAAGATCAAACTCACCACCTAAAAAGATAGTCAAATCAGATCGATCTTTTGATGTAAGATCAATATATAGCTTCAAAGGAAGATATTTTAATTTTTTAGAACCACTGATTACTAACTTGGGGTTTAAGTCCACTTCATTTTCACTAATATTCTTAGCTATATCGTGTATTGATAAACCTAATGATACATCTTGTTTTTTAAGACTGATAACAGCTCCAGTGCTTAGTGACAGAATACTAAATTTTTGATTCCCGTACTTTGAATAATAATAATTTGAGTTCAAACCAATTTTCAACGGGATTTTCGAAAACATTCTGCCATATGAGGCGCTGAACTTGGTATCACTTGAACTGTAAGAACCTGTATCTTCATAATCTTCAGTATATCCATCAAACGTTCCATATGAAATATGATTAATAGAAAAACTACTAAAACCATTTTTAATGAGTGGCAGAGTCATCCCAATATTTTGACTCAATATTGATGCTGGATACTTTATGATTGATGCTGAAAACTGTTTCCCTTCATATGCTGAAGGGTTGACATTAAAATTAGATGAAGAGGGTTTTAAATATCCAGCACCGCCCATACTTAAATGAATTGAAGAAGAGAAAGTTTCCATACCCGGAAAACTTATCTCAGGATAAAGACTTGATGTATAAAACATCAAACATATCAAAATTTTAAAATGATTATAGAAATTAATCATAAGAGAAAGTCATANTAAACTTAGTGGGTCAAAGTGTATGTTTATACGAAGTTTTTCATTTTGATATTTTTGAGAAACCTCNTAAAAATTTTGATTAATAAANTNGTGAAGTTTTTTNCCATTTNGATCAGANGNCTTAATCGACTTAAAAATAATTTGNAATCTATACTGCCCTCTTAATTTNTCCATATAGCAAGGTGCTGGNCCCAGANNGCTAAGACCAGAATACTTGCCAATCATTGATTTAGTAATTTTTAATGCAAGCNTAGANGTTTTATCTTTATTCTTTCCAGCAATCTCTATTTTGGCTAACCAACTAAATGGCGGATAGTCTAATTCTTTGCGCTCTGTCAATGCTATTTNGTAATAAGTCTTCATATCCAGCTTAGCTGCACTTTTAATAACTGGGTTTTCAGAAGAGTAGGTTTGTATTACAACCTCTCCCTGCTTTTTACTCCTACCTGAACGACCAGCAGCTTGGTAAATCAACTGAAAAATTCTTTCACCTGATCTAAAATCTGGCAAATGNAATCCTTGGTCAGCATTAACAATACCAACTAGTGTTGCATTTGGGAAGTCTANGCCTTTTGCTATCATCTGAGTACCTAANAAAATATCAATTTCACCATTATTAAAATCTGTAAGAACACGTGTGATATTCAATCCTGAAAGTGAAGTATCCATATCGAGTCTTTGTATTGATGCCTTTGGGAAAGTATCTCTAAGTAACTCCTCTACTTTTTGAGTTCCNACCCCAGAGTAAATCAGATTTTTACTNNTACAATCAGAACAACTTTGATCAAGACTAGCTCTTGAAAAACTACAAAAGTGACACAAAAGAANATTTGTATTCCGATGATAGCTAAANGCAACATTNCAATAAGGGCACATTACCACACCACCACAATCTCCACATTTAATGACCGGTGAGTAACCTCGACGATTTTGCAAGATAATGATTTGCTCATTCTTATTNAGTCTCTCTTCAATCTTATCTTGCAAAAGTCCCGAAACTACCTGGCCAAACTTTCCAGTATCATCCTGTTCTTTTAACATATCNACAAGATGAACAATCGGATACTTTGCGCCTCCATAGCGAATTGGTAAATGTAAATATTTTAATTTCATNTTTTGATGNTTGTAATAGCTTTCTAAACTAGGTGTAGCACTAGCTAATAAAATCACTGAATNATTTAGCNTTGCGCGCATTAAGGCTACATCTCTCGCATGATATCTAGGAGAAGGTGAGTCTTGCCGNAAAGANGCTTCTTGCTCTTCATCTATNACNATCAACCCAAGATTTTTTAATGGTGAAAACACCGCACTTCGGGCACCTATAACTACTTTAAATGTCCCTTTNCATATTTCTCTCCAAGTCAAAGACCTNTGCTTTTGAGTAAGNTTTGAATGCCACAAAGCAATTGTATCACCAAAAACAGATTTAAATCTTCCCGCAATCTGNGGTGTTAGTGAAATTTCAGGAAGCAAAATTATTGAGGTTCTATNTTGTGATAAGCAAAACTTAACGGCTTCTATATAAATCTCTGTTTTTCCACTTCCAGTGACACCATGGAGTAAAAATGGCGTNTATGATTTTTTTTCTAGNGAATNTTTTAAATTACTAACNACTNTANCTTGATCATCATTAAATATGACTTTTTTACGAATTGGTTTNAATGAGAACGCATCTGTATTTGGCATTGACTCTTTTTCAAATAATTCAACAATATGTTTTTNNTCTANNGCCTTACAAATCAGTAATGGATTTGANACAATTTTTTTTAAAGATGAGACTTGTATTGGTGAACTTTCAAANATAATCTNATTTAAGACTTCATACTGTTTNGGTGCTNTTTTTTTAAGATTAGCAATAAANTTTTGACTTNCAATCTTTTTTATNTTAACAAACCAAATCTTTTGTGGNTTATAACGTGTTGATANATTTTTTGGNAAAACAGCNTTAGANACCTGTCCTATTGGNGCCATATAATAATTNGAAATCCAAGTAATCAATTTCCATAATTCAGGNGTAACCACTGGATAATCATCAATNAGCCCAAGAATCTGTTTTATTTGTCCTTGATAGNTTTTTTCTTTTANAACANTAACTATGATTCCTTGTACTTTTCTTTTTCCAAAAGGNGCNATAANTCTTGAACCTACTTGAANAGATGANNNTAGATCNTNAGGNATTTCATATGTAAAAGTTTTAAANTTTGATATNGGGAATGCAATTTCAGCAAACATAGCGCGGGATTTTATTTATCAAAAAGTTGCAACGNTACAATAAAATCCCTATTTGCANATTATAATAAAAACATAAATAGATGAANNTTGTAAAGTTTATGACTTTATAACATATATTTTAATATCNCTATTTACATTAGGTGNAANACGTANAGAAACATGATATATACCTAAAGCTTTGATTGGCTCATCAAGTAAAATTCCNTGTCGCTCAACCTCTATATCTTTTTCCAATAATGCTTTGTGAATATCNATTGCAGTAACTGATCCNAACATTTTGTCTTCTTCGCCAACTTGTGCTTCAATTGTTATTTCAGTTTTAGATAATGTTTTTGCCAGAGAATCATATAGTGCTGCTTCACGAACNTTTTTATTCTGTGTAGTTATCTTTCGCTCNCTACTAATTGCTAAATTGCGTTTTGANGCACGAAGTGCAACGCCTTCAGGAATTAGCTTATTTCTTGCAAACCCAGGCTTAACATTAACCAAGTCTCCAGCTTCTCCTAGGCCATCATAATCTTGTAATAATATAATTTCCATAATAATCCTATTTATTCTGATCTTTATCTACATATGGCATTAAAGCAATTGACCTTGATCTCTTTATTGCCCGTACTAATTTTCTATGCATTTTTGCACTTGTTCCTGTAACGCGACGAGGCATTATTTTCCCTTGGTCATTTACAAAACGACGCAAAAGTTTTACATCTTTATAGTCAATATCACTAATCCCGTTTTCTTTAAAATAACAAAATTTATTTCTGTTTTGAAAGGCCATTATTCTGACTCCTTTAAATCGGCGTTTTGTTTATCATCTGAAGAATTATCCTCACCATTAGATTCTTCTTTATNCGATTTTATTTCAGTGGTTTCAGTCTCTTTTGAATCGGATGATTCCNCTTTTCTAGGTTCATCTTCNNATTTTTCTACTTCTGGTTTTTTTTCTATATGAACATCTGGTTTTTGATCAAGCAACACCGTCATATGNCTGAGGACTGAATTNTTTAACCTCATCCAAGTATCATAATCAATNATTTTTTCTTGNTCTCCAGATTCAAATTGCATAAGGATATAAGAACCATATTTCTGCCTTTCTATTGGATATGCAAGGCGTTTCTTTCCCCATACNCGATGATTTATTATTTTAGATTTTGTTTTTTCCAACTCTTTACCAATTTCATCCATTGTCTTTTCTAGAGAACTATTCTCAAGGTTNGGATCGACAATGTAAAGGGTTTCGTAAAATGACATAATATCTCCTTATTCTTTACGATATATTTTTTAATAGTGGCGCAATGACCAACGATACTACAGACATAAGCTTAATTAATATATTTAATGATGGACCAGATGTATCTTTAAATGGGTCTCCAACTGTATCTCCAACAACAGCAGCCTTATGAGCTTCTGAACCTTTTTGAAGAGATTCATTTTCAAATTGAAAACCCTCTTCTATCATTTTTTTTGCATTATCCCATGCTCCGCCTGAATTTGATTGAAAAATTGCCATTAAAACACCTGAAACAGTAACACCTGCTAAAAGNCCACCTAAGGTTTCTGGTCCAAATACAAAGCCGATTACTACTGGTGATATCACGGCTAAAAGACCCGGAAGAACCATCTCTTTTATAGCTGATTGTGTAGAAATTTCAACGCAACGTCCATGCTCTGCTTTACTTAAAGCATCCTCGTATAAAGCTCTGTCGCTATCACTCCAATCACTTTCACTTTTCAAATTCATTAGTTCAAGGGCTTTTCTCAGTTCAGGTATTTCACGAAACTGTCTACGAACNTCTTCAATCATTGCCATAGCTGCACGNCCTACNGCACCCATNGCCATTGATGAAAATAAAAATGGCAACATTCCTCCGACAAATAAGCCTGCCATCACCCAAGGATTCGCAATATCNATTGTAGTAATTCCACTTTGAACCATAAAGGCAGCAAATAATGCTAGTGCTGTGAGTGCTGCNGAACCAATCGCAAAACCTTTCCCAATCGCAGCTGTTGTGTTTCCTACTGCNTCTAACTTATCGGTTCTTTCACGAACTTCTTTTGGTAATTCTGCCATTTCTGCTATGCCACCAGCATTATCAGAAATTGGTCCATATGCATCAACTGCTAATTGAATCCCAGTATTAGCAAGCATTCCTAAGGCAGCCATTGCTATACCGTACAGACCTGCAAAGTGAAAAGCCCCAACAATGCTTGAAGCAATGATNAATATGGGAATNGCTGTNGATTGCATTCCAACGCCTAGCCCTGCAATTATATTTGTTGCTGGTCCNGTTACGGATTGTTTCACAATGGAATTTACTGGTGGCGTGCCTGTTCCAGTATAATGCTCAGTTATCAATCCTATNCCAAGGCCNGCAGCCAAGCCTATAACGGTTGCAAAAAACACACCCATGNTAGTGAAGCTGGCGGCTCCTTGGGAAAATGTATCTGGTAANAATGAATTAATTAANAGAAAGATTACCCCGACCATGATTGCCGCACTACCAAATTCACCTTGATTNAGTGCTTTTTGAGGATCACCACCTTCTTTTACTACCACCATAAAAGTTCCAAGAATCGATACAATAATTCCTGACCCAGCTATAAGAAGCGGCAACAATACAAAATTAAAATCAAAACTGCCTGAAACAAGAATGCTAGCGCCAAGGACCATAGAACCAATAATAGATCCAACGTAAGACTCAAAAAGATCGGCACCCATACCTGCAACATCGCCTACATTATCACCTACATTATCAGCAATTGTAGCNGGGTTAAGAGGGTGATCTTCGGGGATTCCAGCTTCAACTTTACCCACTAAATCTGCTCCCACATCTGCTGCTTTGGTGTAAATCCCNCCACCAACACGTGCAAATAGAGCAATTGAAGACGCACCTAGAGAAAACCCAGACAGAACATTTANNACTGTACCGATATTGGCAGAATCAGATCCATACATATTTGTATANAGGAGGAATAATCCCCCTAATCCNAAAACACCTAACCCTACAACGCTCAAACCCATTACAGAACCACCACTAAAAGCAACTCTTAAAGCCTCTTCTAAAGATTCTCGCGCAGCATTAGTGGTTCGGTTATTTGACTTGGTTGCAACCCTCATACCAAGAAACCCCGCTAAGCCTGATGCAATAGCACCAATCAGAAATGATAATGCAATAAATGCGCTCGAATCAGAGCTATCNTTATTTGCAATACCTAGAATAATCGCAACCGCCACAACGAAAACTGCTAAAACTCGATATTCCGCTCTTAAAAATGCCATCGCCCCATCTGCAATACTTGCGCCTATGACTCGCATTTTTTCAGTACCCTGGCCTTGACGTTCAATCCAGCTNGTCTTCCAAAACGCAAAANCAAGAGCNAAGANNCCGGCACCCAGNGTTAAAATTATATAATTATTCATTAATCAGATTTCTCCATATCTATGTATTAAATCTATTCATTGTATAGTCAAGTCCTTTAATTACAAGGTCTTGCATTGCATCTGCGCATCGTTGAATCATTTCTTCTACTTTTTCACCGCTATCTTTATCAAAGGGCTTAAGGACATATTCCTCAGATGGACGAGTTTCTTTTGATGGTTCAGCTATACCTAACCTTATTCTTGAAAATTTGTTTGTTCTAATCTGATAAATAATATTTTCTAGACCGCGATGACAACCATCACCTCCCTTTGGACGGATACGTATGGAGCCCAACGGAAGGTCAACATCATCTAAAACTACCACTACTTCGGAAGGTATCAATTCCCACTGATCCATTACATCTTTTACTGCAATTCCACTATTATTCATACCTGTTGTTGGCTTAATTAATAAGACCTGGCTACTTTTGATTTGAGAAAAAACGTAATCGCCCTTTCCCGGATTAAAAGCCAAATTGTTACGAACAGCGAACTGATCAATTGACCAGAATCCTGCATTATGCTTGGTATCTGCATATGCATCTCCAATATTCCCTAGGCCTACGAAGGCAATCATGAGTCTTCAGTTTTTTGCCCAGAATCTCCACTCGATGATTCTTTTTCTTCTTCACTACCTGGTTCTGCATCCGAATCATCGCCACTTTCACCTAGCTCTTCATCGCTATCCACCTCAACAACTTCTTCTGCAGTCGGAGGCATAATTGATACAATATTTACACTGGGATCTGTTATAATATCTACATCTTCTAGACCTAATTCTAAATCACCAACGCTTTTTGCTGAATTTAACTCTAGATCTTCAATGTCTAATTCTATCTGGGCAGGAACATCAGTTGGGAAACAACTTATCTCAATTTGGTTTAATGATTGTGATAGAACCCCTCCCTCTTTAACGCCTACAGATTCTCCGATGAGCATGAGAGGAACAGATATTGTTATTTTTTCTGATCTTCTAACGCGCATCAAATCAACATGCATAATTTCATCGGTCACAGGATGATACTGCANTTGCTTTATCATAGTATACTGACTGNCACCATCTTGATCGATTTCAAAAATTCGTTGTCCAGATTGCATTGCGTGAAACAAAACAGATTTTTCAATAGATATNTTCACATTTTCTTCACCAGCATANTANAGNACCCCAGGNATCAAACCTTTTCTACGCATAGCTCTTGCGCCCTTCGAACGGAGTTCTGTTCGGTTTGAAACATCTAATTTGTAGTAGGANGATGCCATTGTCTCTTCTCCTTTTTAAGATTCAAATAAAGCACTAACGGATTCTCCATTATGCACTCTATTAACTGCTTCTCCAAATATTTTGGCAACAGAAACAATTTTTAGTTTATTAATTTTTTTATTTTCTGGAATTTGNATTGTATCAGTAATAATAANTTTTCTAATATNAGAATCACTAAGTNTTTCAATTGCNGGGCCAGATAACACACCATGAGTTGCAACNGCCGTAACAGATTTAGCACCTTTGCTNATTGCCGCATTTGCAGCGTTAACAGTAGTACCAGCAGTATCAATCATATCATCAATGATCAAAACATCCATATCTTGTAATTCGCCAATCAAATGATTGACCTCTGNCTGATTAGGTGCAAAACGTCTTTTATCAATTAATGCAAAATGCATCCCTAATGNCTTTGCATAGCTTTGACTCATTTTCACAGAACCAATATCCGGAGCAAGCACAACTGTATTTTCTGAAGTAAAATTCTCATCTTTTATTGCTTCATGTATAATCGTACGGCTATATAGGTTGTCAAATGGAATATTTGCAAACCCTTGTATCTGGGTAGAATGAAGATCTAAGGTAATAATTCTATTTGTACCTAATGCAGTCAGTATATCAACCATCACTCTAGATGAGATTGGAACTCTTGGTTGATCTTTTCTGTCTTGACGCCCATATCCAAAATAAGGCATGACAACTGTTACGGTATCCGCAGATGCACGCACGGCCGCATCAACCAGCAGAGCAAGCTCCATTATGTTTTCAGAAGGCCCATTTGTTGATTGTATTATGAAGACATCGCACCCTCTAATATTTTCTTCATACTTAACCCAAATCTCACCATCAGAGAACGTCCTAATGGATATTTTACCTAAATCACGGTCAAGGGTGCTGGCAATTTTCTCTGCAATTTCGAGATTACTACGCCCACTAAATACTTTTAACTTGTTTTTATTCACTCTTTATACTGTTTTATTTGCTGGGGCGCAGGGATTCGAACCCCAACTGCCTGGACCAAAACCAGGTGTACTACCATTATACTACGCCCCAAATTTTTGTTATACTACATATGCATGATTGGATTTGCAATAAAAGTGGAATAGTTATGAGAAAAAAGAGACTCAGCAGACTTGGCGCCCACTTCATCGTCGAAAATCCCATACACAGTCGAGCCCGAACCCGACAGACTAACGAACTTAGGTCCGGTGGACCTTAGTTGCTCTTTTATTTCTGCAATCTCTGGATATGCTGGAATAACAATTGATTCAAAATCATTCTCAAAAAGCTTAAAAGGAATCTCATCTTTTTTTAAAAGACCGGCAAAATTAACTTCTTCTTTCTCATCCTCCAAAATTTTTTTATAACTATTGTAGGCCCAAGATGTATCAATTTTAAAACTAGGAATTATGATTAAATACGTACCTTGAATGCAACCAGAATGCTGAATTAAACATTCCCCTATCCCCGATGCGCTTTGCAGACCCCCTTTCAAAAAAAANGGAACATCTGCCCCTAAATCCNTAGCGATATTTCTTAATTCTTCATAGTTAGGTCTTATGGAATATAAAGAGCAAAGACCTTTAAGGATTGTTGCTGCATTTGAAGAACCACCGCCTAAGCCGCCGCCTGATGGCAGATTTTTATCTAACTTGATTGAAACACCACCAATGCCATATTTCTCAGAAAACTTTTTCCATGCAAGAACACACAAGTTGGAATCATTATTTTCTAACCAGTTAACATTTGAAGAAAATTCGCATCCATTTTTTCGTTTCTGTAATTCTATAGTATCAAAAAAGTCCAACTCTTGAAACAAAGTATTGATATTATGAAATCCATCTGGCCTCTGATTTAATATCTGAAGGCCAACATTTACTTTAGCGTAAGACCTAAAACTCAATAACTCCATCAAGTTGATTTAATTAATGTTACTACGGCCATAGAAGCCCAACCAAGTCCTTCGCCTATAACTCCTAACCTATCTGTTGTTGTAGCTTTAATATTAATCCTAGATTGATCTAAAATCATGACTTCTGATAAAGCTTCATTTATTTGCCCAATATACTTTTCAATCTTGGGTGATTGTAAAATTATTGTGGCATCTACATTGTTTACCTTATATCCAATTTTTGTAATTCTAGAAATGACATCGGATATAAAAACACTACTCTCAACTCCTTTCCAAGTATCATCATCACTTGGGAAGAATTTCCCAATATCCCCCAAACCTGCAGCTCCAAGCAGCGCATCTGCAATTGCATGTGAGAGGGCATCTCCATCTGAATGGCCAACAGAACCAAAATCTGATAGAACTTTTACTCCGCCAATGAACAGATCTTCATCTACCTTTAACTGATGAACATCATAGCCTATACCCACTTTTATCATCCAAGCACCATTTCAGCTCTTTTCCAATCATCATCTGTTGTAATCTTAAAATTGTTTTCAGAACCTCTGACAATTTTGATTTTATAACCCATGCTTTCCATCATTGATGACTCATCTGTCATTATCAATTCATCTAACTTATTATTATAGGCCTCTAATATTTTTTCTTTAATAAAAGCCTGCGGAGTTTGTGCCATCCAAACCTTTTCACGGTCTATAGTTTTTTCAACTACATTACTTTTTGAGTATTTTATGGTATCGAATGACTGGAGGGCAATAATAGCACCATCTGAGTTTGAACAAGCCAAAATACAATCTTTTATAAGTTTTTTTGTTATAAATGGCCGAGCAGCATCATGTATCACAACCAAATCAGTCTTTGAGCTTGAATTCATAACGCCATTTTTCACAGAGTCTTGCCTATTCATTCCACCAACTATGACCTTAACCAATGATCTGTATTTTTTTTTGACTTGTTGTTCAATTGTCTTTTGATTCTCAACTGGCACAACTAGAATTATTTCACCAAATAAACTCACATCAATGAATGTCTTTAATGAATACTCATAGAGAGGTTGCCCATTTAGTTTCTTGAATTGCTTTAATTCACCAAATCTCTGGCCTGAGCCCCCTGCTGTAATAACGGCTGTGCTAAACAAGGGCGACTATATTATCATCATTGCATCACCATAACTTAGAAAACGATAATCGTTCTTTTTTGCTTCTAAGTAGGCTTTTTTTATNAGNTTTCTTCCGGCGAAAGCACTAACCATCATTAGNAGAGTAGATTGAGGAGTNTGAAAATTAGTGATCATTTTNTCAACCATNTTATATTCATAAGGTGGATATATAAATTTNTCAGTCCAACCTCTCTTCGGTGTGACCTGAAAACCAGAAATTGCAATAGTCTCTAAAGCTCGAACGGTTGATGTCCCTACTGCAATNATTTTTCTNTGTCGNTTACGAGCCTGATTGATTGCCATNGCTGTTTGAGGCGANACTTCAAAATATTCAGAATCCATNTGATGTCGGTTTAAATCTTCTACCTGAACTGGNCTGAAGGTCCCTAGGCCTATGTGAAGCGTTANTGTCTCNGTCTTGATNCCCTTATCTTTTGCTTTTTTTAACACTCCNTCTGTAAAGTGCAAACCCGCTGTTGGCGCAGCAACAGCTCCTCTCTGAGTTGCATATACGGTTTGATATCTTTTTTTATCATTTTTATCGGCCTCNCTNTTGATATATGGNGGGAGNGGGGGTCTNCCTATTCTATCAATCATTTTATCAAAATCNTCACCATCGTACTCAAACCTAACAACCCGACCTCCAGAAACAGTATTATCAATAACGTCACACATGAGCTTGGGNGTGAATACNANNTTGTTTCCAATTCTGACTTTTCGAGCGGGTTTGACCATNACTTCCCACANATCATTTGATAATTCTCTTAAAAGAAAAACTTCTACTTTTGCATCTGTACGATCTTTTGTTGCAAAGAGACGAGCTGGGAANACCCTTGTGTTATTCATAATAAGAAGNTCATTCTTCCTCATATAATCTATAATNTTATAAAACTTCTTGTGCTCAATNTCACCAGTGTCTTTATGAACCACCATTAATTTTGCNTAATCTCGCCTNNCTTCAGGGTGCTGAGCAATAAATGCTTTTGGTAANTGATAGTTAAAATCACCTAGTTTNTATTTCTTTTTTTTATTTATCATTAAATAACCTCTGTTGATCTNTNGTTTTTTGTTTTCCTANNAATTCATAGGCTGCGTCTTGTGCAAGCCTTCCNCTTGAAGTCCTCATNATAAAACCTTCTTTAATTAAAAACGGCTCATAAACATCTTCTATNGTAGTAGAATCNTCTCCTACTGCCACAGCAAGAGATTTTAGGCCTACNGGCCCTCCTGAAAATTGTTCNATAATAACTGATAGGATTTTTCGATCCATCTCATCAAGACCTATTTCATCAATGCCTAATTTTTTAAGNGATGCTTTTGCAACCTCAAAATCTATTTTACCNNTGGCTTTAACCTCTGCATAATCCCTAGCNCGTCTTAGTATACGATTNGCAATTCTAGGGGTNCCACGACTACGACTTGCNAANTCCATAGCACCTTCATCATCAATCNCAACTNCNAGTATTTCTGAAGAACGATTAATTATATGAAATAATTCTTCAGTTTNATAATAATCAACTCTAAGAACAACACCAAATCTATCTCTTAATGGGGAAGTTAAATTTCCCAGCCTTGTAGTCGCTCCTATCAAGGTAAAAGGATCAATGCTTAATTGTACACTACGAGCACTTGGGCCCTTATCTATCATGATATCAATAGAAAAGTCTTCCATTGCTGAATACAAGTACTCTTCAACGTTGCTATTGAGCCGGTGAATTTCATCAATAAAAAATACATCTCTGTGAGAAAGGTTAGTTATCATGCCAGCAAGATCTCCTGCTCGCTCAACAATTGGACCAGATGCATTTTTAATGCTCGAACCAAGTTCTTTTGATACGATACTTGCTAGGGTCGTCTTACCTAATCCTGGAGGTCCAAAGAGGAGGACATGATCTAATGCTTCTCCTCGCTGATTAGCTGCTTCAATATATAATTTAAGATTCCCAACTAACTTTTTTTGACCAATGAACTCATCAAACTTCGAGGGTCGTAATGATTTTTCAATTACGATATCTTCATCAATTGGAGTTGGGTCTGTAATATGAATTTCTGTCATGTAGCAAAAAATAAATAAAACGTTTTAATTCAGAGTGAGAAAATACAATCTGAATTAGCCGACATAAAGTCTCAATAAAAATTTTATGGTTTTACACTCAACGTATCTTAATCATATTTTTGATAAGCGGCTTTCCTTGTCAACTGCGAAAACTTTGATGCCATTAAGTAAACTTCTTGGGTCTAGTTTAGATTCGTTAATTATTTGATCTACGCTGCCACCAGTTCTCCATTTGTTATCATGATCAGGTGACATGGAGTATTTTTTTACTGTCTTATTTGAAATCCAATTATGCATTAGTTTTATTGCACTATTTGTAATAATCATTGCATCGCGCCATTCATCTAACCCTACCACTGATTCACGGTACTCTTTACTTTGTCTTTTAAAAAGCTCCCAACTTATTGCGGCTACTATTTTTACATTCGGTCCGTTTTGCTTTATGTCTGAAAGAATTTCAATTAAAGAACTTGTAGAACTAGTACCCCTAACGATTACAACACCCTCTTTTTCTTTATTTGAATCAAAATCTTTTATTATATAGGCGCCTTTTGAAGCATCTAAGTGGGATGCAATGCCCAAACTTTCTCTGTCAGGAATAACAACTGGAGGCCTCGTAAGATGAATTGCAACTATAGGCACTTCAGTATTCAATGCCGCCGAAAGACATGGTGCCACTTCATTGTATTCCCAGGGATGTAAATTAATTATATGCCCATCTGGAAAAAGTTGAGTCACACCAGGTGCAAATATACCAAAATGTGTTCTACTATCTTCTGCTGTTTCTGGCCCTGAGTGCCCAACCACCCATATAAACTTTCCTACTTTTAAATTTGAATCTTGAGCAATTTGACTAAACAATCTTAAAGGGCCATACTTAAGATAACTGAATGACCCATAAGTACTCGCAGCGCCAAAGAAACCATTAAAACTATCATAAGCATTTTGAGAAAAGTTCACAGTTGCTGCACCTGCCATCATGCCTGCATTGGTGAATTCGGTAATCCCTTGAGGAAATAATGGGCTTTTTATATTTTTCTTTTTATCGTAGAGGCCTTTGTCTTTACCTGAACCATATTCCTTTGCAAAACCAGAAATATTAGTTGAATCTGCTAAATCAGCACTCATTGCCAAAACTAATGGCCTGCCATATTTTTTTTCAAAAGACGTATTTAAAAAACTTGCGTATTTTGAAAACCCTAAACGATTAGGCACAACTTCTCCAGGTTTAACAAACATATCTTTTGGTATAGAATTTAAACCAAATATTGATATTCTATTTGTTTCAGTTTTTGGATCCACTAAACAACTTTTTATTTTATTTGGTACTGAATCTCCAAGTTNAATCAACCTGNTTGATAGATAATCAACGTATTCCTGATTACTTGACATTACTGTAAAAACNGTTTCAAACATTGACCTCGCTTGGTCTAGTTGTCCTTCCCATGAATCATTAGCCACTCCTCCAAAATCTTCAAAGGTNACCTCATATTTATTTATAAAGTCTTTTTTTGTTTTCCAAAACAGGTTTGAATTTCTCTTGTGAGCGGCACCATGGCTTTTACTGTCATAAATATAATACCCTCGTCCTTTTCTTGTTTTACTATAAATGACTTTTGGCACACTTGTTTNATGNTTGTCTACTAGCAACCTGTGATAGGCGCCTACTATCTGNCTCCAGTCTTCTCCATCTTCAACTCCTTCCACATGCCAACCATGAGAACCAAACCAATCCTCTGGACCTCCANATACTATCGAACTGAATGGTCTATCGTCAATTCCAAAATCATTCCAGTCTAAAAAGTATATNAGNTTCCCAAGTCCTAAACCCCAAGCAGAATTNATNGTCTCATGGCTTGCGCCAGTAGTTANTCCGCCNTCACCTTCAAATGCAAAAACCTTAACATCAGAAACTCCAGAATACTTTAACGCAAGAGCAGCGCCAGCTGCAAATGGAGACCCATGNCCACTAGGTCCAGTATTAGCTTTGAAAAATAATGTCTTNCCTTCCATCTCTGCATGACCTGGNAATCCTCCATTTTGTCTTANTGTTAGTAAGTCCTCCCAGGTCAATTGAAATTCAGGACCCTTAAANTTTTGATATTGGTCATTACCNGTTTGATTGTATTTAATTCTAAGTGATTCATTTAAAACTGCTANCGTAGCATAAACAACAGGGTTGCAATGTCCTGCAACTAGGANAAATCTATCTGCAAATCTCTTNCCGGNGTCACGAATGTCCCATCTCATTGCTCCAGATAAAAGCGTAGAAACCATTGCATGCACTTTCGACCTTGAACCTCCAGGATGTCCGCTTTGTCTTAGATTGAGCATTATATCGATGCACTGNTCAATTAGATCTTTGGTAATTTCCCAATATTTAAACTCATCTTCTAATTTGCTTGGCGATATCATTTTTTACCTCTTTTTTGCTAAAAGATCTTTTAAAAAAGAACCTGTATAGGAATTTTTTATTGACGCAATATGCTCTGGCTCCCCTACAGCAATGACCTCACCACCACCATCTCCACCTTCTGGCCCCAGATCAATAACCCAGTCAACAGTTTTAATCACATCTAAATTNTGCTCTATNACCACAACCGTGTTTTTGCGATCTACCAAACGCTGTAGAACTTTTAACAACATCCAAATATCTTCAAAATGTAATCCTGTGGTAGGCTCATCTAAAATATAAATAGTTTTTGATGTAGCAGCCTTAGAAAGCTCAGTAGCAAGCTTGACCCGTTGTGCCTCTCCACCAGACAAAGTAGTTGCCTGNTGGCCAAGATGAATATATCCAAGACCAACATCATTTAAAGTTTNTAGTTTTTTACTTATACTTGGAATCGAACTGAAGAATTCTAGAGCCTCCGTTACAGGAAGCCCTAATACATCTGAGATTGATTTCCCCTTATATTTCACTTCAAGGGTCTCTCTATTATATCTTTTTCCTTCACATACCTCACACGTCACATAAACATCAGGGAGAAAATTCATTTCAATTTTTATAATTCCATCTCCTTGGCATGATTCACATCTTCCACCTTTTACATTAAATGAAAATCGTCCAGGTTTATATCCTCTNATTTTTGATTCTTCAAGCTTTGTAAAAAGNTCACGAATATGTGTAAAAACCCCGGTGTAAGTAGCNGGATTNGATCTTGGTGTTCGCCCAATAGGTTTTTGATCAATCTCAACAATTTTATCTACGTANTCCAAGCCACTAATTGAATCATAGCCTAATGGATAGGCGCGAGATCGATTAAGNTCCTTGGANANTATAGGATATAAAGTCTCATTAATTANGGTGCTTTTCCCNCTCCCTGAAACACCNGTGATTGCAATAAAATTACCTAACGGTATTTCAATATTAATATTTTTTAAATTATTTCCTGATGCCCCTTTTAAAATAAGTTTTTTATTATTTCCACTNCNCCTTCTTGAAGGTATTTTTATAGCTTTNTTNCCAGAAAGATACTTTCCTGTAATAGATTTTTTTGACTTTAAAATATCTTTTGGCGTNCCTGAAAATGTTATCTCTCCACCATTNTTACCCGCACCAGGCCCTATATCAATAACATGATCAGAAGACTCTATCGTCTCTTGGTCATGCTCAACTACTAANATCGAATTACCTATATCTCGGAGAGATTTTAATGTATTAAGAAGACGATTNTTGTCCCTTGGATGCAACCCAATAGATGGCTCATCCAAAACATATAANACCCCCATCAATTGNGATCCNATTTGAGTAGCAAGNCTAATTCGCTGAGCTTCACCACCNGATAGAGTTACGGCAGACCTATCTAGGGTAAGATATCCAAGGCCAACGTTATTTAAAAAGCTTAGTCTTTGCGAGATTTCCTTTAAAATTTGGTCNGCNATCTCATTTTCCATTTTAGTTAATTTTATCTTATTAAAAAATGAACCAATATCATTTACTGACATTGATGAAATCTCACCAATGTTCATTNCATTAATGGTGACCGCTAATGTTTGNTCCTTTAGCCTGGTCCCATTGCAACTAGAACAAGGCCGCATACTCATAAATTGCTCNACCCANTCTCTTATNCCTGAAGATTTCGTTTGTGCATGCCTTCTCATCAAATTGCCGACAGCACCTTCCCAGCCACCTGAATACGTACCNGTCCATCGATTAGATGAATATTCCATTTCGAATTTTTTATCACCTGTGCCATAGAGGAGCATATGACGAATATTGGTGTCTAACTTTATCCATGGCGTTGTGAAATTAAAATTATAGTGCTGAGCTAAACTCTTGAGTATNCTACCATACCAGTTTCCTCGTGGTTGCTCACCAAGAGGNGCGAGGGCACCTTGNATCAGNCTTTTTGATTTGTCAGGAACTACCATATTNGGATCTACTTCCATATGGGTTCCTAGTCCATCACATACTTCNCATGCGCCNTAGGGTGAATTAAATGAAAACATTCTTGGAACAATCTCATCAATTGAAACCTCGCAATCGGGGCAAGAAAATTCTTCAGANAAAATAAACTCGTCATTTGGNAATCTATTCACTATNACCAATCCTGACCCTACCCCAAGAGCTAACTCAATNGATTCAGTCAATCTNTCTTTTATATTATTATTTAAAATCAATCTATCNACAACAACCTCAATNGNGTGCTTTTTATTTTTATTTAGTTTATGTTTTTGATCAATAGATATAACNTTGCCATTAATTCTTAATCTTAANAATCCATCTTTACGNATNTTTTCAATAATGCTTTTATGTTCGCCCTTTCGACCTCTAACAATAGGGGCAAGGATNTGAATCTTAGAACCNGATTTAAATTTTAATATTGTATCAACAATTTGCTGGACCGTCTGCTTTTCAACGACCTTNCCACATTTCCANCAATGCGGTTTGCCTATGTGAGCGTAGAGCAGCCTAAAATAATCATGTATTTCTGTTACTGTACCAACAGTCGACCTTGGATTTCTTGCGGTTGCTTTCTGTTCGATTGAGATAGCAGGCGATAGACCCTCTATTGAATCCATATCCGGTTTTTCCATAAGGCCTAAAAACTGCCTTGCATATGAAGAAAGGGACTCTACATATCTGCGTTGCCCTTCTGCATAAATAGTATCAAAGGCCAACGAAGATTTACCAGACCCAGAAAGACCCGTAATAACAACAAACTTATCCCTAGGGATTTTAATGNTAATGTTTTTTAAATTATGCTGACGNGCACCTTTAACGATNATCTCATTTTTTGAATTCATTTATAANCTACTGTTGATGAAAAGTTGAAAATNTTTGTTCNANTGTAATTTACAATNTATATAAATAAGACACTAAAANGATTTNCTGTTNAAATCAGTNATTACTGAACTTGATTCAAGATNGCAATGGTATTACTTTGAGCNATGGGATCACTAAAAAACCAAATCCTTATATCTATGCCNCACATGAAAGACNCATTTTTTTCTAGGTCAGTTGTTTATGTATGCGANCATGAGACCAANGGAGCAATGGGGTTGATCATCAATAAANAACTAANTGATNCNAANCTAANTAAAGTATTTAANAAATTAATAACANTTGATGAATCANCTATCNTCCCATTAAGTGCTCTTTATTTTGGTGGACCAGTTATGCTTGAAAATAGAATCATCATNCACCANTCAGATTATTCAAGCCTTGACTCCGTACCCNTATCAAAATCAATTTCAATTACTAGNCACCAAGACATTCTAAAAAATCTAAAAAAAGTTGAGAAGGTCCCCTTCAAGCTAATGCTTGGACATTCTGGATGGTCAGAAGGGCAACTTGAAAGAGAGATAGAAAACGGTGATTGGCTTATACAAGACACCACATCAGATTTTGTATTTAACCTACCCTCAAAACAGATGTGGGAACATGCAGCCAGGTCACTTGGTATTGACCTAGGCCCGTATCACAGCACATCAGCACTTGATATTTTAACTAATATTAACTTTTTATTCGACAGGTTTTATTTGCTTTGAAAAGAATCTTTCCTCCTCTAGCCATTGTTTCCGCTGCATTACTATGGAGCCTAGATGGCCTCTTGCGACAAGAACTATATCATATATCTTCTTTTATAATCGTAGCACTTGAGCATTCAATAGGGGCATTGATATTTTTACCACTTTTATTTAAATCCACTTCCAAGTTAAAAGAGCTTAATCAAAGAGGATGGATTTCAATTTTTTGGATTTCAATTTGCGGCGGAATGCTTGGAACCTACTTTTATACAAAGGCTCTAAGCTTTGTAAACTATATTGATCTCTCAGTTGTGGTCCTCATTCAGAAACTGCAGCCGTTATTTGCAATTTCACTTGCAGGAGCTATTTTAAGAGAAAAACTATCAAAACGATTTATGTTTTTAGCTATAATAGCAATGTTTGGTGGATACCTTGTAACCTTTGGAAATAAACCTTTTGGAAATTGGGATGATAAATCAATCATTGCCTCTCTATGCGCACTCTTAGCCTCATTTTGTTGGGGTAGCTCTACCGTACTTGGGAAACATGCATTAAAACAACTCCCATTTGAAGTTGTAACGGGGATGAGATTGTTGATAACTGCAATCATGGCTTTAATTGTCATTGCATATTTAGGCAACATTTCAGAGGTATTGGAGCTCAAGAAAGAAAGTTATAAAGCAATAATAATCATTGTGTTTTCTACAGGAACTTTAGCTTTATCAATTTACTATTATGGACTACAAAACCTAGCTGCATCTCATGCAACAATATATGAATTAGTCTGGCCACTATCTGCTGTACTTCTAGACTGGGCACTAAAAGGCAAGATGCTTTCCTTGATTCAAATTATTGGCGCACTAATGCTTTTATGTTCCATGGGAATTTTAACAAAAGAAGATTCAAATGAGTGATTTTTCTCTAGATGACCATAATCATAATCTTAAATATAATTTACTACATGAGTTTTTTTGGGGCTTTGGAGTTGCATTTCATACAATTTATGCTGTGATACCTTTATTTATGAAAGAACTTGGCGCTCCAGACTATATTGTAATATCATCCGCAGGTATTTTTTCTATTGTGATTGCACTACCAACAATGCTTAGCGCTGCATTAGGAAGAAATATACGAAATATTAAAAAATCTGTTATTTCTGTTCATTGCATTATTCTTTTTGTGACCTTTCTGATGGGTTTTACCTTTACATTTTTTGATTCAAATCTTGTCAATACAGCATGGAAAACATATCTCATATATTTCGTNATGTATGCTTTTTCAATAGGAATCATTGTTCCAATATGGACAGACTTTTTAAATCAAAGCACTCTAAAATCCTTGAGGGGGCGATTTTTTGGCTTAGGATTCGCATTTAATAGCATNGGTAGTTTTGCTGGGGGAGTTGTTTTAAAATATCTATTATCATCAAATATAGAATTTCCAAAAAACTTCGGAATTGGATTTATTATTNTATTCTTTTCATTAATGTTTGGGACCTTACTGTTTTTACCATTCANAATAAAAAAAATTCATATAAATAAAGAAAATCAATCAATACGTGAATATTTTTATAAAACGTTCAACATTATAAAAAGTCATACAAATTTTCAAAACTATCTTATATCAAGAATTTTTTATTCATCTTGCCTGCCTGGAATGGGATTATATGCAATCTACTGCCAAAAGAAGTTCAATTTTGAATTAAGCGAAGCTGGGATATTTACAGTTATAACTGTTGTTTGTGCTGCAACTTCTAGTTATTTAGCAGGAAAGATTGGAGATAAATACGGTCCTAAAAATGGTATGCTGCTAGCATATTTCGGGCATCTATTTGCCGCGATAATTGCAATCTATTCTTGGAATATGTATGGAGTATATATGATTTTCATAGCTATTGGGGTGGGCCAAGGAGCATTTATGCCATCTGCAATGAACCTAATCTATGATTTTTCATCAAAAAACGATGCTAAAACCTATATGGCATTAGTGGATTCAATATTGGCACCCTTTGTTTTATTCTACTTACTCTTGATTGGCTGGCTTGTAAAAGATGGCAATTATATAGCGTCTCTTAATATATTGATTGGTAGTTTGTTGGTTGGTAGTTTATTATTGGTCTTTTTAGTTCATGATCCAAAAGAAGAAAAAATAATTTAAATTAGATTTTCTTCTTGATTTTACCTGAACTCGGGCCAAAAATTAGACTCCTAATATGAATGTATTTATAACTCATCACATGCGCTTTTCAATTATTATTTGCTTATCGCTTATAATGATGTCCTGTACAAAAGAAAATCCCTCTAGGCATTTAGACCTCGGCAACTGGTACTTACAAAGAGGCCTACTAGATGAAGCAATTACAGAATATAGAGAAGTTTCTAGATTGTATGGAGATGAGCAAAGCGCTTTGAAAAGAGATGAATTTCAAGTTTTAGGAACAGCGCATCTAAAATTAGCCATCGCATATACTAAAAAAGGTTGGTGGGATTATGCTCTAAGCGAAGCAAAACGAAGCTTTGATATTTCTCCAAACAAAGACTGTCATGAGCTCATAACGTTGATTGAAGAAAAATTAGACCAGGACTCTGATTCTTAAAAGCTAATTGTTAAAACGCTCCTGACCTAGACTCTCCACCATCACAATAGATTATTGAGCAATTAATAAAGTCTGCCTCTGGTCTTAAGAGCATGGANATAGTATTTGCAACATCTTCTGGTGTNGTTGTCCTACGCATCGGATTTCTTTTTTTTGTACTCTNAACCCACTCTTCCCAATTATCTGTGATTTTTGTAAGCGCACGAGTTGGCGTAATGCCAGCTTGCACTGCATTTGCAGTGATTCCTATCTCACCTAGCTCCCATCCAATTTGCCTTATAATTGCCTCCATGGCAACCTTTGCCACGCTTACAGGACCATAGCCCTCCATTGCTAAATAGTTTCCCTCGCTAGTTAAACCTATAATTCGAGACCCTGAAGTGAGCAAACCTGATCCATAGAGTTTCTGTGTCCAATATAGTAAAGAATTCCCCATTACGTGCACTGTCATATCCATCTGCCGCTGCGTAACAGGTTTTTCTCCAAAAAAGTTGGTTGTTGTTCCAAATGCAATGGAGTGCAANAAAAGCTTTAGGGATTCACCTTTAGTGATTTCTTTAATTTTTGGTAAATATTTATCCATTGTTTCTTCTGAAGCAGCATTTGTATTAAAATAATGGCATCGGCCGTTTGTTATCTCATTTACTTCTTTGATTGTTTGTTCTGCAATTTTTTTTGCATCACCTCTATCAAAATGAAATGCAATGACTCCATAACCATCATTTGCTAAGCGCTTAGCTGTAGCAGCACCATGACCAGTTGAACCACCTAATAGTAGTACCCATTCGGACATTTTTATCTCCAATTTAATTGATAATAAATTTACCAGAATATTTTTAAATATTTTGCATCAAATGTCATTTTAATATCAGGTAAACTGTCGTACTCTTCGCCTGTAAATTTTTACATCACATGGAACTTAAGAACAGCTACAATAAAAGTGATTTAATTAAAAGTGGTGATGGACTCTTAATGGGACCTAATACTGGTAAGCTACCGCTTTCTCCAATGCTAATGGTTGACCGAATTAATGAAATCTATGATGAGGGAGGGGAGTATAACAAAGGCATAATCAAAGCAGAATTAGATATTGATGAAAGTCTTTGGTTTTTCCATTGTCACTTCAAAAATGACCCTGTTATGCCAGGATGTTTAGGGCTTGATGGAATGTGGCAACTTGTTGGGTTTTTCTTAACATGGATTGGGGGGAAAGGACGCGGTAGAGCCCTAGGGGTTGGTGATGTAAAATTTAANGGGCAAATACGACCATATCATACAAGAATAACATATAAAATTGATATTAAAAAACTGTTAGATCGTAANGGGAAATTAATGGTCTGGGCAGATGGCTCAGTAACAACAAATGATAATAGAACTATTTATTTTGCCAAAAATTTACAAGTAGGCTTGTTTGATAATCTGACTTATGATTTTGGTGGTGACCCTTCGCAGGATTCATTCTAAACATATTTAAAATTTATTATACATGTCTCTTCAATGTGGAATTGTTGGGTTGCCAAATGTAGGCAAATCAACTTTATTTAATGCCTTAACTGACTCTGGAATCCCTGCAGAAAATTATCCTTTTTGTACAATTGACCCACATACTGGTATTGTAGAATTACCAGATGATCGTCTCAAAGACCTCGCTAGTATTTATAATCCCAAAAAGGTTACCCCCGCAACTGTGGAGTTCATTGATATTGCTGGATTAGTGAAGGGCGCAAGTAAAGGCGAGGGATTGGGGAATCAATTTTTAGGACAAATCCGACAGACATCTGCAATATTGCATGTTGTAAGATGTTTTGATGATAAAAACATCACCCATGTAGAAGGGGATATTGACCCCGTAAGAGATGCTGAAACAATAGAAACAGAACTATTGCTCGCAGATATTGCTACTCTTGAAAAAAGAAAACATAAAGTTGAGAAAATATCCAGGTCTGGAGATAAAGAGGCCAAAAATTCTTTAGAAATTATCGAAAGGCTATTGGAAGAATGTTCAAATGGTACTGCATCACGTAGAGTTAAAGTTGGCAAAAATGATTTAAGCTTTAAACAATCGCTTCATTTATTAACTGAGAAACCTGTACTATTTGTAGCTAATGTTGATGAATCAGAGATCATGAAAGATTCAACCAGTGGCCATATCCGATCTTTAGAACAATACGCATTAAACCAGGGGAATATGGTCATAAAACTGTGCAGTGCCCTCGAACAAGAAATAGCTTCTCTGAATAAAGAAGAGAAACCAGTGTTTTTAAAAGAATATGGCTTATCAGAGCCCAGTCTTAATAAGGTCATCCGTTCAAGTTTTGAATTATTAGACTTACAGAACTTTTTTACCTGTGGTGAAAAAGAAGTTAGGTCTTGGACTATTTCAAAAGGTTCTACTGCGCCTCAAGCAGCTGGGAGTATACACTCTGATTTTGAAAGAGGATTCATAAAGGCAGATACTTTCCATTACTCTGAAATAATGAAAAATAAATCAGAGAAGATACTAAAGGAGCTTGGGTTAATTAGACAGGAGGGGCGAGATTATATCGTACAAGATGGGGATTGCATATTTTTTAAATTCAATGTCTAGGGTATTAAATAATAAGATATTAAATCTATTTTAAACTTATATTAATCTTCTTCGTCTTCCCATTCGTCTTCATACTCGTCTTCATACTCGTCTTCATATTCATCATCATCGTCGTCATCATAATAATAGTCTGGTGGATATGCAAAATAAGGATTTTGAGTCATACCAAAATGGTCAGCGGCTGGTGCCTGTGGAGCACTCGCGTCTTTAGGGTTCTCACTGTTTTCTTTTTTTGACTCAGCAACCTCTTGCTTAACAACAATAACTTTTGGTTCATCGTTTGCAGAGGATGAACTTTCTGGTCTATTCAATGCACTCATGACAAGCTCTCTATCTTGCTGTGTTAGACCACCTTTATTACTTTCAGATTGAGAGTTCGATACTTGTTGATTACGAAAGTTAAGACCTGTGAGAATAGCAAAAAATAGGATTACCAGCGAGAATATAGAACCCTCAGGTTGAAATTGAAAACCACCCCACATATTTTGGGTTATACCAAAACCAAAGAATATGCCCAATGAAAGCAATATCCCAAACAGCATTATCATATTACCCATTTCATGTGGCATATGGGACTCCATAACCAACATATAGATAAACCAAATAAGTATACCTAGCACAGCAATAATGATGCTGAGCATATATTCTCCCATGAGGAGTGATGTGAAAAAGCCGACGACGCCGGCTGCCGGAATTATGAAACCAACTCCGGATTTAATGTCGTTAGCCATTTTGAAACTCCATTAATACCTCGAATTATATTTAAAATTGCCGTTTGTAATCAATAAATGCAAGATTTTTCATTCATTTCAATAATATAGTGTTTCGCCATTTAATCTGGGGTTCTGTTTAAGTAATTTTAAACCATCATATGAAAAATAATCCAGTAAAAATTGGTGTTGTTGGTGTTGGACACCTAGGGCAACATCATGTCAAACATTATAAAGTTCTTAAAAATGTGAAATTAGTAGGGATTTTTGATACAGATAAAAAGAGGGCATCGCAAATTTCTAACGAGTATCAAATAACTGCATTCGATGAGCTCCATTCTTTAATAAAAGAAGTCGATGCAATGTCCATTGTGGTTAATACTCGACATCATGCAGCGGTAGCTGAATCTTGCATTAAACATAAAAAACATGTTTTTATTGAAAAACCGATTACTGCAACGCTGGAAGAAGCAGATAGATTACTCTCAATTGCTAAAGAAAATGGAGTTTTAATTCAGGTTGGACATATTGAACGATTGAACCCGGCACTGTTAGCCCTTCAACCATACAATATAAAACCTAAATTTATTGAGATTCAGCGTCTTGCGCCTTATACATCAAGAGGCACTGATGTCCCAGTTGTTTTAGATAAAATGATACACGATATTGATATTTTATTATCTTTAGTCAATGCGCCAATTAAAACAATTAAAGCAACCGGACTATCTATTTTAACAGATTCTATTGATATTGCTCATGCAAGAATTCGTTTTAATGACGGTACGGTTGCAAGCATCATGTCAAGTAGAGTTGCAAAAGATGAAGTAAGAAAAATAAAAGTATTTCAAAAGAACCTATACGCAACTCTAGACCTTCTGCTTGGGTCGACAGAAATATATGAGATTGTCGAAGGGGATACGGACCATTCTAAGACTGAATTGATGGTCCCATTTGAATATGAAAACCAAAAAAAGTTAATTGCTTACAACAAACCCAGTTTAAAATCTGCTGACCCTCTTCAAATGGAATTAGAAAACTTCACACTTTCAATTCTAGGTAAACAAAAGCCAATAGTCTCAGGTAAAGATGGTAGAGATGCCTTAGAGTTTGCAATGAAAATACAAGAAATGATTATACAGGATATACACTAATGGATATCAGAAATATTTTATTTTCAAACCGTAGTTTTACCCCAATTCCAATCGCAATAACAATTATATATTTTTCTAAACCAATGTTTCCATATTTCATATACGGCATAGTTTTATTGTTACTCGGAGAGTTAATTAGAATCAATGCTGTCCGTTATGCAGGAGGAGTTACCAGAACAATGAATGTTGGCGCACCTTCATTATGCACAAGTGGACCATATTCGTTTACAAGAAATCCTCTTTACCTTGGGAATATGATCATATATATTGCTATTTGTACTATTTCTGGTGGAGAATACATGGTTGAGATGTGTTTGATAGTTTTTCTTTTTTTTACATTTCAGTACATGATGATTATTTCCCTCGAGGAGGAAACCTTGAAAAAACTATTTAAAGAAAAATATGACTCCTATTGTGAAAATGTTCCTCGCCTATTTCCTAGAGTGAGCCCTTGGAACGGGCCCAATGAACATTCTCCATCAAGTTTTTCTAAAACAATAAAAACAGAAAAGAGAACACTACAAAATATTTTTTTAATATTGCTTTTAATAACTTTAAAAACATTCTATCAATAATAAAACAATCTCTTTAGAGGCTTAAGTGAAAAAATTTTTCTTAATTGCTGGAGAGCCATCAGGAGATCTCCATGGTGGTAAATTAATTAGAGCNATAAAAGAGCATCATCCAAATTCATCATTTATGGGGCATGGTGGAAATAGCATGAAAAATGAAGGAATGCGCATAATTGAGCACATAGATAATTTATCAATTATGGGATTTGCAGAAGTGTTGCGCCATTTACCACGAATGATAAAAATAATGGATGAGACACTAAAAGCAATCTCAATGTCCAAACCAGATAGAATAATCCTTATTGACTATCCCGGCTTCAACTTAAGATTAGTAAAAAAGTTATCATATCTCAATATCCCAGTTACATATTTTATCCTGCCGCAGGCTTGGGCATGGAAAGAGGGAAGAGTAGAAATAATGAAGAAATTTATTGATCAGACTATTTCAATCTTCCCATTTGAAAGAGATTGGTTTGAATCAAAGGGGTTAAACGTAGATTATTTAGGCCATCCGTTTATGGATGTTGAACATTTGGATGAGACAACTAAATCTTTTTATAAAAGACATTCATTAGACATAAATAGCCCAATATTAACCTTGCTTCCTGGAAGCAGACAGCAAGAGGTTGACAGACACTGGCCTATATATTTAGAGACTGTGAAACTTCTTAGAAAAAAAATTATAAATCTCCAGGTCATAATAGGGAAATCATCAAATATAAAACTACGGGATTGTCCTGGAGATTTTAAAATAGAGAATAATGCTAAAAAAGCTATGATCGTTGGTAAGGCGGGGTTGGTCTCATCGGGTACTGCAACTTTAGAATGCGCAATTGAAGGATTGCCAATAGTTGTATGTTACAAGTTATTTTCCTTGTCATGGGTTATTGCAAAAGTTTTGGTAAAAGTAAANCANTCTTCAATTATAAACCTTATAATGGANAAANAAGTAGTACCAGAGTTNTTACAANAAGATATGAAACCANAATTGATTCTCAACAANTTGACGNAATTATTNGATGATAAATCCGAAGAAAGNAAANCAATGTTANCAGATTATGATAAATTAAGAACNTTACTTGGAAGACCTGGTGTATATAATCGTATTGCCGAAAAGATTTTAAANAAAACAGCTTAGCTTGATGCNAAAATCACTTAACTATAAAATCAAANTACNTTTATCGAGTACCATACTAAAGTTAGTNTATGGTCTGAATCGTAAAANTGTAAGAGGCAGAGAAAACTATTTATNTTCNATAAAAAAGGGNATNCCTGTTATTATTGCAGTATGGCATGGNCATCTTTTATCTATTNTGNATGACCTNAGGANNGAGCATGNCTATGCGGTTGCAGGAACTCATAAAGATGCTGATTTAATTTCAGAAATCGCTTCACGTTGGGGATGGAATATGATTAGGGGGTCAAGTAAAGAAAAAGGAAATATTGCCTATAAGAAAATGATTGCATCATTGAAAAAACCTGGCTCTATTTTATTCATAACGCCTGATGGGCCAACTGGACCAAGGCGAATACCAAAGCCTGGTATTATACGAGCTGCTCAGGCTACAAATGCAATCATTATTCCAACCAGTGTTCATTCGACCAAAAACTGGAAATTCAACAACTGGGATACATTCTATTTAGAAAAACCATTTGGAAAAATCTATATTGAATATGGTGAGCCAGTAATATATGATAAAACGATGGACCAAGCAGATTGTATTAAAAACTTCATTAAAANAATGNAGANTACAGAAAANANTAATTTGCAGTATNCAANTAATGANAAGAGTTANAGAACTTCATANNTANATCTTNTTCCCCCTTGCATTNCTTTACTGGGGNNTTGTTTACTGGAGGNACCTATTTTANAATTTTAATTTTTTTATTTCTCATAAAGTAAATAGCAAAGTAATAAGCGTTGGGAATNTTACGTTNGGAGGGACNGGNAAAACCCCNGCAGTTATTTTTTTAGCATCACTCCTAACAAAAATAGGNAAAAAAGTNGCNATTCTAAGTAGAGGNTATGGAAGGNAAACAAAAGGNCTCCNACTTGTATCTAGNGGAGATGGNTTNCGGTGNNAGTGGNAAGACTGTGGGGANGAGCCATATATGATNTCTGAAAAACTTCCGAATNTNCCAATAGTNGTNGACGANAATCGTTATAGAGGNAGCTTATNTTTAGAAAANAACTTTGATCTAGATATAATAATCCTTGATGACGGATTTCAACATNGGTCNTTGCATAGAGACTTAGATATCGTATTAATTGATGGAGANGACAATTTAAATGACCATAAACTTTTACCATATGGGATACTAAGAGAGCCTTGGAATANTATAAAACGTGCAAATGCNATTATGGTAACAAAAAAGAAACCTGGCCCATTATTAAAAAGAAGAATAGAAGAAATATCCTTACCAAGCATTGAAACAAGGTTTAGTCCAGTTCTGAGATACTCTGATAAAAATACANNAGTAAAANAAGTAAAGGATAANTNCGTATATCTTGTTTCAGGGCTTGGGAACCCNAAGTTTTTTANAAAAACTGTAGAACATATGGGTTTTNAAATATGNGGNANAANAGAATTCANAGANCATTATAATTATAAGNANGATGATATTTTACGCTTNCNAACACTAGCTANAGAATCGGGTGCATCGNNCGTNCTTACAACAGAGAAGGATTGGCTAAANATAAAAAAACTAAGNCCACAANTTNTATTTGGNATTGTCGATATTAAAATGAANGTANTGGATGAAGATTTACTTCTNGATTTAATCGACCTTTGAGATTAAATCTGTGCCATTCCCCAAGCAAAAACTACACCTACAAAAGTTAACATAAGAGGCCATCCNGTATTNACGAGCTGTTTAGCACTAGGATCATGAAAGANATGTACNTGAAATTCATGGGTTGAAGTTGCTCCATGTTCATCAACTGCCATCAAAATAAAATCATTCATACCTANTTGACTCTTTCGAGGNGTCCATTCAACAATAGCCTTCTTTTTATCAAACCTTGCATATTTTGGTAATCTTACGGCCCTATATGCCACTTTATCACCATTTAAGTCTTCTGTAGCAATCTTATATCGCCAAGAGTGTCCTGTCANACCGACTGGTTTTGGATTAGACATAACAGTTGGAGCATTATTTACAAATATTTTCCCAAGCTGAACATCNGTACCATAGCCATCGCTAACTGCAACCTCAAATGAATTATTATTGATTTGCGCTGCTTTTGGCACCCACAATATTTTTCCATATCTATCCATTTGCATTCCATGCGGTCCTTTTAGCAATGTATACTCAAGGGTTGCATTTTCATTTTTATCATCCACTCTTAGTTGATACTTGAATAATTCACCTACAAGCCCCATATGGGGTGGATTTGATACTATTGTTGGAAGATGATTAGTGTAAACTTCATATGTTTGTTCATCCTTAGTATATCCATCTGAGGCAACAACAGTTATACGATGAGCATCTGACTGATCAACTATTGGAGTCCATCGAACGGTCCCAGATGAACCTTCCACAACCATACCTTCTGGAAAATCTAATANGCTAAATCTAAATGGGCTTACCCTCTCAACTACAACCCGTGGAGGCTTACCTTTTGCACCNTGAAAAAATTCCCAGAGAAAATNCTTCACTTTAACTGTTCTTCCATCTCTAGTATTAAGTAGTACCCACAACCTATCNTCTTCAAAAAATACTGAATGGATATACCTTTTTAGATTTAANCTNGAAACCAGTGAATCTGCTGGATACTTAGGGTCAACATAATACACAGCTTCTGCATTATGCCAATCTCCCAAGTATCTATCAATATTTGAAAGGGCCACATCATCTGTTATATTAATTGAATACATTCTAATTGTTGAGACGTCTTCTACTTTTACTACTCTTTTAAACGGGAGCAGTGTGCCCTTATTTTTATCATTGATCATTATCTTATAAGCATATTCTTCACCAACAGTTGCAGACATAAGTGGCACAGATACAATTTGGATAGGGGAATTAACAAAGAATTCTGATTCTATGAACCTTGATTCATGCCCATCTGAAACTTCTATTTTCAATTTATGAAAATCTAGGTCATTCATTGTGGGCTCCCAGCGCAAATAACCNGTGTGAGGGTCCATTCTCATCCCTTTAGGTAACTCATGAGCCGTAAAAACCAACCTGTCATTTTTATTAGGTTCTTCAATTTTTAATTCAAAATCCCACGATAAGCCAACTTGAACAGTATTCATAATCATTGGTGCTGACCTGATCACCGGCGGATGGTTTACAAAAAGGTTAACAAATTGTGTATCAGTTGCAACCCCGTGGCTTGCAATTATNGCATATTTAATACTATCAATTTGAGTTGATTTAGGAGTCCATGCAATTGAACCATCAGGTTGNAANGACATTCCATCTGGACCATAAAATAGTTTATAATTAATTTTTTGATCAGGTTTTTGCCTCCAAACTTTCACTGGGTACGTATAAGGAGACCCAATGCTTGCACTTGAAGGAGCTTGAGAAAGTATCTTTACTCCTGCTCTGGAGAACAGTTGGAATTCTTGGGCAGTACGCTCAAAGCCATCAGTAGCAACCAATCTAATATCATATACTTCTACATGAGCACTGTCCGTNTTCCATGTGACAACGCCATCATCAATAAACATTCCCTCTGGTGCAACCTCTAGCTCAAATCTGACATTGGCATCTTTATTCCTATCTTGGACAACAGGTTCATAGCGAAAAGTTGAACCAGCAATGAATTCTGTAATGGTTGGTTTAGTTAAAAATCTTGGAGGGTCATTAACATATATCCATAGCCCTTCTTCTCGACTTTCCAATACTGGCGTGGCTTTAAAAATTTGCTCTTGTTCATTAGAACCAGTAACAGACTCCATAAGCTCGTCAACCTTCATCCTTGCCATATATGAAATTGGGAAAGCGTCTAATTGTTTATCCGTTGGGACCCAATTAATGGACTTACTATCGTAAAGGAAATACATGCCTTTTGGCGGCTGATTGTCCCATCTAAAACTATAGAATTCATCTGTACTGTCTTTAGGTATTTCATATAGGAATGGTTGTCCTGGTCTCAATATATATCTAGGAAGAATATGTTTAGGAAGGCGTTGTCCCACAGATTCTTTTGGTCTAGGCATTTTAGGTGCTTCAAGAGTTCTTACAACTTTTTTTGGTATNGATACTCGAGGCTGCTCTTTCAATACTTTCCCTTCCCGTTGCTCAGGAAAAAGAGTNTTNGGAATATAGCTTCCAGGTGATTGGCCCAAATCAGTTATGATTCTCTCTTGAATCTGTGGCTCTAATGGTTTTTTATCTTCTGGCAAGACTTCAACATAGACCTCTGAAATTTCAGGCTCTACATCCTGGATGTTTGATAATAAACCTGGCAACCTTTTTTCAATAAAATCAGAAGTGATAAGATAACCCTGGTCCAGCTTATCAGACCGATTGCCAAGCTGAACAACATATGTTGAATTCTCAAGCCCGTTCCATCCAGACACTAGTATGTTGCCACTGTATAAACCTGCTTTAGTCATAGGAACCATTGAGAAAACCTGCATATCAGATGGGATATGCCTCATCGCATTCTCAACTCCTTTTAATCCGCCATCTTTCCCAGAAATAAGAGTCAAAGAATTTATATCTGAAGATAGAGTTAAAATGTCTTCATAGCCATCTTGGTTAATATCCTCTAAAACAATTTGAGTCAGTGGCCCTGCTGTTACGGGGACATCTTCAATAACCAATGTTGCTGGAGTTAAAGTAAAAGCGACAATATCACCGGAACTAAATGGTGCCAAAACGTCAAAGAAACCATCAGAGTCCCAATCTGTAAGTTCAATAGAATAAGGTAGAATTCCATTCAACCCTTCTATCTTTTTACGCACTAAGTGCCCAGAATCAAATACTCCNCCAATATTATAAAAAGGTTGAGCTTTGATTGTATTCCCATCTGGGCTCAATGCTAACACATCATCGTAACCATCACCATCATAGTCTACAACTCCAACATAAAGTAATCCCGACCCAACCAATAGCTGGTCTGGTCTTACTTTCTTTGTCAATGAAAGGCCATTGGGAGATGAATCAACGATTGCAAAACCACGAAAAGGACTGCCAAGGGCCAAAACCAACTCTTGATCTCCATCAGCATCTTGATCTAATAATTCAAAGTTATTACAACGAAGTGAACGATTTTCCTTTCCGATATCTAACGAAGCAGATGGAATTTCAGAAAAATGTGTTCCATCCCAAGAGTACATTGCAATAAAGACATGTGGTGTTGAATTATCCCCGAACCTTGTAAGATTCATAACTAAAATCAAATCAGGTGAACCATCCCCATCTAAATCGCCTATCTTAGCATCTACAAACTCTCCCTCTAATGCAACAGGAGGCATAAACTCCCATATAAGGTTCTGATATCCGTCAGAATCTATTTCATAAAATCGCACTGCCGTAGGAAAGACTTCTAGGTCGGGATTTATTTCTAATGATAGAAATTCCAACATATTATCACCATCAAGATCATATGTCCCATTCATATGGACTATCTTCTCTCCATATAAAAAAGAAAAACATAGTGCCAACAATAATGGTTTAAATATCTTTNTAATTGTTTTCATCGGTAAAAATTAATGATTTTTTATCCTAATTAGTTGTCATTCGACTTTGTAGAATCTGATTGCATCTCTTCTAAATCAACTTGTTCTATTTTTGTATCTATGGGAGGACTCTTAACTAAAGCTTTCTTTTCTTTTAATTCCTTTAACTTTAATGAATCAACTTTTAGGCTATCATTTTGCCCCGTTTCAATTTTCAAAGACTCTTCTTCTGGCTGTGAATCTTCAGTAGATGGAGGCACACTATCTTCAGCTGAGGCCTTGGTATNTTTCTCTGTTTCTAACTTTAATGAATCAACTTCTAGAGAATCTACAGGCAATGATTTTTCTAATTCTAAAACTGGTAGTGAGACCTCATCTTCCTGTGTACCTGGATTAATAATTGATGAATCAGATTTTATTGCTATCGAATCAATAAATGTCTCTGGAACATTGCTCTGCTTGGGTTCGACTGGTATCGACGTCTCAACCTGGTCTGGCTGAACTTCGGGCAGCCTAGGTTCTCTAGTTACTTTTGGTAACTTTCCAGTTGGTCCAAAAAGTGGTTGCTCCAGATAAGCCCCTTGTAGCAATTTAACTTTTAACTCTTCAGGAAACATCTCTTGTATTAATCTAGAGAACATTACAGATGGCTCAACTGTACCAACCAAATCATATTCTGTGGTTATTTTTTTAGAGCCATTGGCTCTAACAGAAACTTCACCTCGAATTGACTGAAGCGTTCCTTGATCCATAAATACAGCTAGTGATTGGGATGGGTTTGATGGAGTTGTAGAAGACAAGTAAATACCTTGGTANGTTGAATCTTTNTCACCATCAAAGCTAAACCTAATTANNTTTTCTGTAAAATCCATATTAAGAGAAGTTGGNAANCCATCAAAAAAGTATTCTGGAAACTCAAAAAGCTTTGGGTCAAAAGATTCTGGTTGATATGATTGTGAAAGAGAATCATCAGTAGGTGAAATAGACATAAAAACCACATTGGTCTGCATNTCATGAACCATNGTAAGGGTTGTAATACTATCTAATCTTGCATCGCGTAGAGAATAAGCAAAGTCGTATGTCTCTCCTATTTGAAGAGTGGCCAAGTCTGCAGAGATNCCATGCTGTAGNTGGGTTGCCTTTCCGATTGGAGGAATTTGATTTACNGCNATACCAAANGGNGCNTCACCATCAAAAACATATCTATCTTTATTTTCAGATACNGGNGTCATNGCTAGNACATAATAAAGNTCAATNCCGNTTTCTGAATTGATTANCTGAAGCGAATCNTCAATATCTNATTGGGCATTAATTGAATCAATCGCCTNTNTAGTAAAAGTAGCAATCCCTATGTCTTTTTCTGGTATNGGAGAGNCCGNTNCAGTATCTNTAATTTNAGGTNTGTATTCTCCAAGCTCTAGTTGGGTAAACCCAGCTTCATCAGCCCAATTNACGCTCATCATATCNTCATTGATTAGAGGCACTGATATTTCCTCATCATTNATTTGNGANNTAGAAGANGATTCATCCTTAATAGTTTCTAGAAAATCTCTAAGAGTTGGAGCTAGGTTACTGAAATCTCTTTTATCAGATGTTTCCTCTGTTTTGTATCCATATGATTGTTTTTGCCCTTTGGGTGGAACCGTTACATCTTTTTCGTAATCAAATAAGACCGTATTTAAAGTTGCAGATTCATCAGGTATAATAGCTGGAGGGGGTGTAAGTGACATAGCTTCAGACCTCGAGGTCTCAGGGTCAAGTACAATCTGCTGGCTATCGAGAATATTAAGATTTTGTCTCGATTCTAATATTGAAAATATGTTCTGCCATTCATTTAATAAAAAAACACCCTTTCCTGAGAGGCTTGTATTTGAAAGAACCATGTCTTCTTCATTCACACTTAATAAGAAAGTATCATCGGAGCCAAAAGGTATCAATAAACCATTTTTATCAGAGATTTTTGAATAATAAGGTTGAATATCTGTACCTAGCATATATCGAGCATCTTCAACCTTGATTGTTTTTGATTGAAACAATTCAAATGATTGACCAACATCAAAAATAGCAGCTTTAACCTTACCCCCTTCAGGGGAAATCAAAGCAACATAGTGACCTCCGTTGCTTTTAAAACCTCCAATATAGACTGCACCATATCCATTACTGATTATTGGAGCAGAGAGGAGTTGAGGGTTTTTTATTGATGCAAATTCATTTGAAATATCAATATCAAATATCAAGCCTTGACGAACGGGTGAACCAAAGGCAACAGCAAGCTTGGGGGATCCCCCAGGAACAAGAGATAGACTTGAGGGCCTCATGGTCGTTAGGTCAAGCAATGATTCTTTTATTGTAAGCGGAGAACTTGAAAAACCACTATCAGTTCCAAGAAAGAGGTAGAACCAAATCTGATTTCCTATCGCTGCATTTAGATTTGGTATAAGGATTAGATCTTGATAGCCATCATCATTAACATCAACGATTTCCCCATCAGAAAAGGTCTCTCCACTGACCGTCGAATAAGACCATAGAGTGTCTTGTTCTCCACTAGCAAGAATCTCTACCCACATCGCCGAAAGCCCATTGGTATTTAACACCAATGTTTCTTTCTGACCATCGTCATCTAAATCATATGACATATGCACACGGAACTCTCCCCTCCCATATAGACTGGATAGAAGGAGGGCTCCAAGAACTATTCCTAAAGAAAAGCGCATTTCAGCTCCTTTGTACGTACTTAACCTAATGGTTTAAACCAGATTAGGACACATATTATTAGGGAGGAAATAACGTTTTGACCTCCCTTACCTCGATTACTATTCGAAAAATATAGGATAATGTCAGTATTTATACAAGAAAAAGCCCAAAAGCACATAATTCAAAAAATTATTGGATTTTTGAGCCATATTTTTTTCTAAATTAAAACATCTATTTTAATTTGATACATTCTGTTATGCAGGGAGTCCCATTATCATAAAAAATATCATCACCATCATAATTCTGAATTTTACCATCTTATTTGGACAATTCAGTTATCCTGCAGAAGATTTCCTTGGAGGAGGTATTGGGTATAGTCCAATGTATATTAATTTAAAAGAAATCCCTGGAGCAGATGCCCTTGTAAATGTTGGCCTAGACCCTACCCAATTTAAAGACCCCTTCGTAATCCACGGCGGAGAGGGCTTCGCTCACGTAACAGGGCGATGGCGTATAGGTTCTTATGCTGGAATGGGAGGCTCATCAATAAGCACTGTCCCCCCCATAAGAACATACGTTGATGATGACCCTAACAACGATAACGGTAATAAGGGCTATACAAATGAAGCTCTTACTGATTATGATGGGACCTATGCACCGTCGATAAAAGCTAGCTTATCATTTTTACTTGGGGCAGCCACGGTTGAATACGTAATGCCACTTCTTCAAGATCTCGAATTATCATCAGGTGCCCTATTGGGGCTAGGAAGAGTAGGCATTGGTCTTGAACAAAAAAGTGGTGAAAACATAAGGTGGAACAATACTTTTAGTAATGTCTATGGTGAATTTGTTGACAGTGAACTCTACTATGCTGTTGGTAGTGACTTTGAATCTAATGACCCCATAACACCTCTTCCAGTACCAGGGCTTTTAAGAGAGGTCGGTGCTACATTTTTTAACTTTCAACCTTATATTGCTATCAAATTTCAATTTTTAGAAAGACTGGGACTACGAATTAGTGTGGGTTATAATAAAGGGACTGTTCGACAAGGCGCCTGGAAATTAAATGGAAGTACACAAATTAGTGATTCTCCTCAGTCTACACTAGAAGGTGTATCCTTTCGCCTGATGGGATATATAGGCCTTTAACTTTTAAAGTATAATAATGATTGATAAACTACGCCGGATATGGCCAGTTGCTGTATCTGGAATAATTGGATTTTTAATCGCAGCTGCTCTCATCTTGCCGCAGGTTTATCCAAGTAATCAAAACATATATCGAATTATTAGAGAGAGAATAAATGTCTTAAATCAAATTATTGGATATGTTAACCACTTTTATTTTGATACGGTAGATATGGAAAAAATCATGGATGGAGCATTCCATGGCCTAATGGAAGAACTTGACCCACATTCAACCTATATTCCTGCAAAAGAACAAGAAAATATTACTGAATTGTTTAAAGGGAAGTTTCAAGGCATAGGAATTGAATTTGATATATTGGATGGATTTATTACTGTGATTTCCCCAGTTCCAGACAGCCCTTCAGATATAGTAGGTTTAATGCCTGGTGATAAAATAATTGCAATCAATGGAGATGACGCGTACAAAATCACAAAGACCGAGGTTTTTGAAAAACTTCGTGGAAGAAAGGGGACTCGAGTTACAGTAACAATAAGTAGACTTGGAACTTCCAAGCCATTTGATGTAGATATAATAAGAGATAATATCCCTATCTATAGCGTAGGTGCAGCAACAATGATAGATGATTCGACTGGTTACGTTTTTCTAAGGCGCTTCTCTGCAACAACAGAAAAAGAAGTTGTATCTGCCATTGACACACTTCTTTCAAAAGGCATGAAGCGATTGTTATTTGACCTTCGTGGTAATAGTGGAGGGTACCTTGAGCAAGCGGCTGCTATATCAGACCAATTTATAACAACAATAGATACACTTGTTTACACTTTGGGAAAAATAAAAGAGTCAAACCAGGTATTTAAAAGCAGCAAAAATAAAGGAAACAATGATTTTTCGTTAATTGTTATGATAAATAGAGGCTCTGCTAGCGCATCAGAAATTGTGTCTGGTGCGGTGCAAGATCTAGATCGGGGGCTTGTGGTAGGAGAAACAAGTTTTGGCAAAGGGCTTGTACAGAGACAACTTCCACTTGATACTGGATCAGCAATTCGAGTTACAATTGCTCGATACTATACTCCCTCAGGTCGCCTTATACAAAGGCCCTATGAAGATGGAAATGATCTCGCATATTATCGTGAGCTTTATGAAACGGATAGAGAGTCTAAAATTGACAGCCTAAAAGAATTAAGACCAAAGTATAAAACAAAATCAGGAAGGACTGTCTATGGCGGTGGCGGTATCACTCCCGATATTTATATTCCATTTAAGAGTTCAATAAATATTGAAACTGCAAAAGTTCTAAGAAGCCCTAAAAGACCTTTCTTTAATTTTATATCAAAATTTTCTGCAGACTATAAAGATGAATTTAATTCTTTTAATGATTTTAAAAATAATTGGGAGGTACCAGATTCTTTGTTTAATAGTTTCCTTATTCACCTTGAACAAGATTCAATAGATGTTATAACTGATTCACTTTCTATAAATTTAGATTATATTTCGAATAGGATAAAAAGTGAATTAGCTGGTTCTATTTGGGGGAAAAATGAAAGTACTAACCTAAGATTATTAATGGATAGTCAGGTAATAGAGGCTCTAAAACATTTTAATGAAGCAGATGCATTCACAAAATCAATAAATTAAATTAGTATTCTGTGAATTAAACTTTTTTTAATATTTTTGTATAAATTAATCACACTAGAAACGGAGTTATAGAATGGTACATTA
>NZWG01000053.1 GCA_002698235.1 Fidelibacterota bacterium
ATTTGATTTCAATACTCGTACTAAATTTTTAGATATGGAATCAGGAGAGGAGATTATAACAGAACCTTGGCATATTCGCTCAAACTACAACGGCCTTATCAACAAGCTTCAAGATCAATATAAAAGTGAATGCCGAGAACATCTAATTGATTATGTCCCCATATTTACAGACCAAAGCTTAGACCTTAGTATAACAGAGTATCTGAAAAAAAGAAGTAAGCTCTTCTAATTCCCTTCTGCTACATCTCTTTTGTATCTGACTAATTCTAAATTCTTTTGATATATTTCTTTATTATCAATATCAACAATCATAACTGATTTTATTTTCTTTTCTGCTTTTCTATACCATCGTGAAGCTGCATTCAAATCTTTTTCAAAGCCTTTTTCACCATTCAAATAATTATCACCTAGGCCTTCATAAGACCTTGCCATTCCTAAAGCTGCCTCAAAATCTTCTTCATTTAGAAAAAATGCCTCATCAAAAGCTAATTCTGCAGCTTCAAAATTATTCATTTGGTTATGGATAACTCCTAGGTTGAAGTAAAGGTCAGCCTTTGTAGTATCATTTTCTTCATTTGAAATGGCATTTTCAAAAACTTGAATAGATCTTTCTTTTTGTCCAAGGTCATAGTATGCTCCTGCTAATTCTCGTAGCGCTTTACTGTTTGATGGCTCGATTTGAGTTGCTTCTTCATAATAAGGTAAAATTTCTTCACTCGATCTACCAACTCGTCCAAGGATCTGGGCGGCGCCAAAGTTAGCCTCAAAACTTTTGGGATTCTTTTCCACAGCAACTAAGGCTGCATCCACTGCTGAATCATTATCCCCTTTATCTAAATAACATTTAGCAAGCGTTGCATGAGTGTTTGCATCTGCTGGGTTAATCAATGCTGCATTTGAAAAATGGTAAATTGCTAGTTCAAGGTATTCATGTTTTTTATCAGGTTCATCCTGCATTTTCTTAAACTGTGCAACACCTGCATTAAATTCTTTTGCCCAATAAAATTCTACATAATTACTCACTGCCTCTTTAACTGATATAAAGGCACCTCTTATCTCGACAACTTTTTCAGAGTTTATTCCCATTGCTTTATCAAAAAAAACAATCATTTCATTCCAATTTTCATTTTGGGCATGTATCTCAATTGCCATTACCATAGGGATTTCAGGATTATCAGGCTCAACTGCCATTGCTTTTGGTAACCATTCTGCTGCTTTAGAAAAATCTGATTGTTGGATTGCTAGCTTTGCTGTAGTGTACTCTTGACTAGAGCATGACATCATAGTAATTGCAAAAATTACTGTACTCAATAAAATTAAAGTTTTATTAATTATCATGACTTCTTCCTTTTAAATAATGTTTAATCAAAGTCTAAATTAATTGAAACGTAATTACTCGTTCAAGAATTTGTGCTAGACTGCTCTATTAAGTTTTTTTTAAGCTTGTACGTAATTGACGAATGACATGTATATCAAACTGAGCGCCCTGAATTTGAATCACCTCTTCTGCCAATTTTACAGCCACATTTCCTGCACTTTCATAACCATTACCCATTGCCAACGATGCTAAAAAACCAGCAGCATACATATCGCCAGCACCAGTCGTATCTTTTACAAGCACTGGACTAGGCTCAATTATATATTTTTCATTGTTATTAATTATAGTAGACCCATCTTTACCTAGTTTAATTCCGAAATTTTTTACAACTTTTTTAAGATCTTCAATACAAACACTCACATCTTCAGAGCTCATTAAAATTTTCAGTTCTGATTTATTTGCAAATAAAATATCTATATCATGTTTGATTAGTTGTAAAAATGAGTCTTTATTACGATCAACTGCAAATGGATCCGCAACATCAAATACTATCTTGACGTTATTTTCTTTTGCAATTTGAATGGCTTTTTTGATTGCCGATTTCTGGGAATCCGTATCCCACATATAGCCCGTAAAGTAGAAGAATTTTGCATTCGATAACTTTACTTCGTCGATATCCTCAGAAGCATATTCTTGACACATCCCCAAATTAGTATTCATGGTTCTTTCACCATCTGGAGTAACCAATATAACACTCGAGCCAGTGAGACCCTCACCAAGCACTATACCTGAATCAGTACCATATTCTCTAACTCGCTCAAGATAAATTTCTCCCAATTTATCTTTTCCAATTTTGCCAGAAATATGGGAGTTTATGCCTAAACCAGAACATGCGAGCAAAGTATTAGGAGCTGAACCTCCAGGANAGTAATTAGTCTCTTTTTCTTTGTAATAGTTNAGTATCTCTCCTTGCCTCTTAGAATCNACAAGAGCCATAGTCCCTTTNCTCAATTCTAGACTAATAATGTCTTCTTCTGTTGCATTTATCACAACATCAATCAATGGATTNCCAATACCAAANATNATGGGNTAGTTNTTTNTCATANNNTTTAAATTTTAANTAGATNANAGATTAAATGAANTTTTTTAGAANATATATTTTAACTNTTAAATTTACATTCGTTGATAAATCTAACAAATGTGAAAAACAATTTNTTAATATTTAAACNCTTGCTCANCAAAATCGAAAAAAAGTATATTTAGCGATAATGNATNCAAAAACCTTTGCAATAATTACNGATATTCACTCAAACATATCATCGCTTGAGAAAGCAATGGCAATAATAGATGAGAAAAATAATATCGACCAGATCNTTTGTTTNGGAGANTGTTTTGCCCTAGGTCCTGAACCTGAAGCAACTCTAAAAAANTTAAAAACAATTTTAAATTGTATTTTCATCCGCGGTAACCATGATAGATATTTAATTGAAAAACTCTGGGAAGATGANCTNCCATCCTTAGAAGGAATGGANCCATATGACCCTATTTGCCAGGCTATTGTTAAAAATGAGAAATGGACAGCAGATNTNCTAGGTGAAGAAGGTAGAGAGTTTTGCAANAANATGAAAATTGCACATAGNGAGATNGTNGGCAATACTCTCATTGAGTTCACTCATGCATGGTATAAAAGNGATGATAAACCACCATCAGTTACAGAGGCATTGAACTGGCGTAACCACATAGTTGAATCTAATCCTAAAATAGAAAANGTNGTTTTTGTNCATGGNCATGTTCATGTCCCAAGACATCAAATANTAGANAANNTAACAATNCTATGNCAAGGTGCAACTGGNNTACCATTTGANAGAGATCANCGAGGTGCTGTTGCATTTTTAACAATTGANAATGATAATNTCATTTGGGAAGTNGATCGNTATGAGTATGATAAAGANAGCACTACAANACAATTAGAAAAACGAAAACCACCTTTTTATACCAATTTAAAAAANACCATTAANTTTGCATCCATAAGAAATGACCTATAGGTCNTGNATGCTCTTTAAAANTNTAAAATAAAAGTTTTTTCTTCATGTATTATTTCGATCATAGTGCNACTACNCCACTTCTNCCNGANATTACCNAATTAATGNATAATATTAATNAGGAGGTCTATGGAAATCCTTCATCCNTATACTCGCTTGGTCGAAGATCTCGTAATNTAATTGAAGCAGCAAGAAGTCAAGTTGCACGATCTATATCAGCAAAACCAGACCAAATTATTTTTACAAGTGGTGGAACTGAATCAAATAACCAAGTTTTTTGGTCTTTACTNANTAGTCNTCGTAACCATNTTGTTTCTAATGTAATTGAACANCCTGCNGTAGTGAAAGTTCTTCAATTTTTAAACCAATTTGGATTGNNNCATGACCTNGTAGGTGTTGACGCTGATGGTNTTGTATCTATTGATNAAATAGCGAATGCAATTCNNCCAGAGACNGCTCTNNTATCTATAATGCTTGCAAATAATGANATTGGAACTTTGCAACCNGTAAAANAAATTGTTGAGATTGCGAATAAAAGAGGTGTCNTGGTACATACTGATGCNGTACAATGCCTCGGGAAGATGGAATTGGATGTAATTGATCTTGGAGTAGATTTTTTAAGTCTTTCAGCTCATAAATTCTATGGCCCTAAAGGAATTGGAGCCCTTTATATTAAAGAACCTAAAGCATTATCATCTTTAATTATTGGAGGTGGACAAGAAAAAAATCGTCGAGCAGGGACAGAGAATATATCAGCAATAGCAGGGATGGGCCTAGCTGCTGAAAATTCAATTAAATCCTTGACTAAAAAAATAAATACCCTCTTGAGACTGGAAAAAAAATTTAAAAAAGGACTTAATAAATTTTACAAAAATGCAATTTTAAATGGTAATCAATCTAAAAAATTACCAGGNCTGCTAAATATTTCATTNCCAGGAACNAANTCNGGCNTNCTAATGAAAAANTTAGACAGAGAAGGTATTTCTGTTTCGAATGGNTCNGCATGNGGNTCTGGNGATATTAAACCTTCACCAGTANTNTCCGCNATTGGGCTTGATGACNNTANGAATCTTTCAACATTGAGNTTNAGTTTTGGATCTTCNAATACTAATNACCAAATNGATTATCTTTTNANTAAANTAGAATCNATGCTTTCNNAAACATGAGNAGAATCATCATTGGAATGAGNGGAGGNGTTGATAGNGCAGTAGCCGCATCTATTCTTAAGGANAANGGGCATGATGTTGANGCTCTATTCATGAAAAATTGGGANGAAGATTCNGAACATTGCACATCAGAACANGANTANATAGANGCTCTGCAAGTATGTGAAATTTTAAATATCNCTCTTCATTCAGTAAACTTTGCAAAAGAATATTGGGANCGTGTATTTCAATATTTTTTAGAAGAATATAAGAATGGTCGAACTCCTAATCCTGACGTGCTTTGTAACAATGAAATCAAATTTAAAGAATTNCTCAATTATTCAATTGAATTAGGNGCGANTAAAATAGCAACTGGGCATTATGTTAGAAGNGATAATAAGGATGGAGAGGTCCAGNTAATTAAAGGNTTAGATCATAAAAAAGATCAAAGTTATTTTTTACATGGACTAAACCAAGATCAAATTTCAAAAACCTTATTCCCAATCGGTGACCTTGTTAAATCTGATGTTCGTAAAAGAGCAAAAGAACTTGGATTTGGTAACTTTGAAAAAAAAGACAGTGTTGGTATTTGCTTTATTGGAGAGAGAGATATGCAAGACTTTTTAAAACAATACATACCAGCTAATCCTGGGCATATAGTTACGAGCAAGGGTCTAAATATTGGTAAACATGATGGACTAATGTACTATACTATAGGTCAAAGAAAGGGCCTAGGAATCGGCGGAGGTCATAGTGACCTAGATGGCGCTTGGTATGTGATTGCAAAAGATGTTATCAATAATCATTTAATTGTTGGCCAGGGGCATGATAACCCTGAACTTTATCATAAAGCTCTAAAAGCATCAAAACTGCATTGGATATCTGGTGAACCACCAACAAGTAAAAGATTAAAGGCGAAAATCCGATATCGTTCAGATGATGTTCCTTGCAAAATAACTGAGATCAGCGATAATACTATTGCAATAAAATTTGACAAGTCATGTTTTGGTATTACACCCGGGCAATCAGTTGTATTTTATAATGGTGAGACATGTCTAGGTGGTGCTACAATTGATTCATACTGGAATTAAGACTTCAATTAATTTATTGTCTTTTATTTTGGAAGTATGATAGGTATGTTAAATTCAGTTAATCATGAACGGTAAATTAAAATCAATTCTAATACTTTTTTTACTTCTGACAATCCTCCCTGCTCAATTCAGAACTGATGTTCAAACAGGAGAAATCCCGAATAATCTTAATGGAGAATTAGAATCTAAACATTCAATATCTATATTTGATTCCCAAAGGCTTGACTTTAGCCATGGTTTGTCAATGTCTATGGTCTCCAATGGTACTCATCTCTACTCCTTAACTGGTCTATCGAGCAGGGTTTCTTACTCAGCTTTGGATAATTTGATGATTGATGCAAATGTTACACTATACAAATCTCAAACACCTTTCCAGCAACACAATAAATTAATTGACCAGTTGAATCTTGGTTTAGATGCTAGTATTACTTATAAACCTACAAAAAATTCATTTCTACAGGTCCGTTTTCAAAATTTGCCATATAATCAAAAATACCAAAATTCTTCACCATTCAATATGAGGTTCATTCAGTAAGTGACCAGTAAGAAAGTCCGGCGCAGACCCAAAAAGCAAAACCAACAAAATCTTACACTGAATGCGGCCATCGGTATTGTTGGAGTCCTACTCCTAGGTTTCATTTATTCATTTTCCCAAAACACATCTCATAGGGGGGTGCCAATTGAAGTAAATTTCCCTGAGAGTAGTGAACCTCGAAAACTTGCTGCTGATGTACATGCCTTGAATCCCATTCAAAACATAAAAGTTGAAATTCTTAATGGTTGTGGAATAAAAGGTATTGCTTCAAAAACAGCTGAATTCCTTTTATTAGAGCATCAAGTAGATGTTGTTAGAGCGGATAATGCAGATAATCATAATTACCCAAATACTTTAATAATTCTAAGAAATGAAAGACTTGAAGCCATTGAACTATTAAGAAAATCTTTTGGAGTCTCAAAAAGCGATAAAACAGTGATTCAAACAGAACCAGACGAATCGCTTGGGGTAGATGTCACAATTATTATTGGCAAAGATATCGATAGCTACTCCAATATTTTTGACTTTATGACCAGTATAAATTGAATGAATAAATCCGAATCGGATTTTATCTCTGACCAACCGCTACTAAAGCAAATACTAGACCTTGCTATTGAAAAAAAAGCAGGTCACTTATTAGCATTGGATGTAAGAGGACTGTCTTCGCTGACAGATTTTTTTGTGATTTGCCATGGCGACTCAAATCCTCAAGTAAAGGCAATTGCTGATAATATTAGAAAAGGGACGGATCACAAGCCTCGACATTTGGAAGGTTATGAAAATCAAAATTGGATCTTATTAGATTACTTTGATATTATTGTTCACATTTTTAATAAAGATGAGCGTGAATATTACGATCTTGAGCGCCTATGGGCTGATGCTCCAATTATGAATATGAATGATGATTGAAATTAAAAATTCCATCATCAAATCTGTCAATGATGTTCTGAGCGCATTATCATATCCTGAAAAAGATTATACTCTTACACCACCAAAAAAATCCAAATTCGGAGACCTTTCCTCTAATATAGCACTTTTGCTCGCTAAGGATTTAAAAAGGTCACCAATGGATATAGCAAAACTCATTGCAGATAAACTAAAAAGTGACTTTAATGAAAACATTTCAAATATTTCTGTCACAAATCCTGGATTCATCAATTTTAAGATAAATGATGATTACTTTCGATCTCAAATAAAACTTATTTTAAATAGTAGTTCTCAATATGGAAAGGGCAATATTGGGAATAGTAAAACTGCTAATGTAGAATTCGTAAGCGCTAACCCAACAGGTCCACTTACAGTTGGACATGGAAGAAATGCAATCCTTGGGGACACAGTATCTAATATATTAGAATGGCAAGGATATGAAGTCACTCGCGAATATTATTTTAATAATGCTGGAAGACAAATGAGGATATTAGCGGAAAGTGTAGAAGCCCGCTATTTTGAACTATTAGGTGAAGATCTAAACATGCCTCAAGATGGATATCAAGGTGACTACATAATAAAAATTGCACAAAATATTTTAGATGTTGAAGGTAAGGAATTAGAGCATGGAACAGATATTTTCAAAGTAACAGCTGAGGAGACCATGTTTAATAAGATTAAAAACTCTTTGAAAAATCTAGAAATATATTTTGATCAATTCACGAATGAAAAAACATTCTATGAAAATGGTGATATCGACACATTTATGAATGAACTGCGCGATAAAGACCTCATTTATGAAAAGGAAAATGCCACATGGTTCAAAGCCTCTTCACTGGGTAAAACTCAAGATAAGGTCTATATAAAAAGTTCAGGAGAGCCAACATATCGGGTACCAGATACTGCATACCATAGGGATAAAATTAAAAGAGACTATGACCTGATTATTGATGTATTTGGTGCTGACCATGCAGACGCATATCCAGATGTTATTGCTGCTTTAGAAGCATTAGGACATAATACGAATCATATTAAGATATTAATATATCAGTTTGTGACACTATTAAGAGATGGACAAAAGGTAAAAATGTCTACCAGAAAAGCTGACTTTGTTTCTCTCGACGATCTTATAGATCAAGTCGGAATAGATGTAGTTCGTTATTTTTTTATCATGCGAAGTATGAATTCACATTTAGATTTTGATCTAGACCTTGCTTCAGACCAATCTGATAAAAATCCAGTATATTATTTGCAGTATGCTCATGCTCGAATATGCAATATCATCTCAAGAGCTAATGATTTAGAATTTGCCCTAGACGATGGATTTGATCCATCATACTTAAGACATGATGAAGAATTAAACCTTTTAAAATATATGGTTCGATTTCCTGAATTTGTAAATATTGCTTATGAGAATCTAGAGCCACAAAATATTGCAAATTATCTACAAGAGCTATCTGCAAGGTTTCACAAATTCTATAATAGCTGTAGAGTTATTACAGATAATATGGAGCTCTCTAAGTCAAGATTAGCTATTGTTAAAGCTGCAAAGATAATTCTAGCTAATGGTTTTAATATTTTAGGTATTTCCGCTCCCGAAAGAATGTAATGATTGATTTTATTCAATCTGAGACTCAATTCTTTATTTTTTGTTTAACAACACTTTTTACCTTAATCAACCCAATAGGTATTGCGCCATTGCTTGTAGTGATGACCGAAAGATTTACTAAAAATGAGAGAATAAAAATTGCAAAAAAGGGATCTGCTACAGCTTTAATAACTTTGCTACTTTTTGCAATTCTTGGATCTTTGATCTTTAGCTTTTTTGGAATTACCATTGAAGCTTTTCAAATTATGGGTGGTATACTTTTCTTTCGAAATGGCTTAAGGATGCTCGATGCAAAGGTAGGTCGTTCAAGAACAACTCCAGCTGAGCAGGAAGAATCACAAGAAAGCGATGATATTGCGATTAGTCCAATTGGAATACCATTAATAGCTGGACCAGGAGCAATTACTGCAACTATGTTACTTTCAAGCCAAACTCCTCACATACATAGCTATCTAACTTTAGGATTATCTATTTTAATCGTTTTGGCATTTGTATATATCATACTGAGAAATGGAGATGTCCTCATGAGAGTTTTAGGAACATCTGTAATGCGAATTATTCAACGATTGATGGGATTAATTCTACTTGTGATTGCAGTGCAATTTGTCATAAATGGAACCGTATCTGTAATTAAACCACTCTTCTAATTATTTTAATAATAGCATTTTTTTCATTGCGCTTTCATGACCAGCCTCTATCTGTATGAAATAGATACCAGTACTAACAGCTTTACCAAAATCATTCGTTCCATTCCAAACATATGTATGCCTACCTGGTAGCATCCCATTATAGAAGTCAGTTTTAATTGTTCGACCCATTATATCAATTAATTTAATTTTTACATTTTCTTTAACATTAAGCTCATACCGAATTGTTGTAATTGGATTAAATGGGTTGGGGTAATTATCGTGAACTAAAAAGTTTTCTGGTAATAGATCTATACTGAAATCATCTGTCCCACTAAAAATAGTATTCCCCATATTATCCATAAAACAATATTGTATAGTTGCAGAAAATATATGAGACTGATGGTCTGACATCACCATCACCAAATTAGAATCCAATCCTTTATTGTCTGCTAAAGAAAATTGAACCATTTGGTCTACCGTGTCAACTGATTTGAATAAAAATGTACTATGCTTGGGTTTTATAATATTCATTTTCTCAACATTCAAACTAGAATGCCCAATTAATATTTCTGCCATAGATGTATTTTCTGGTATAGAGAAAGTGATATTTGAGCCTCTACCCTCAAGTGACAACCCACTATGAGTTCGATACGCGTTATCAACACTATCAAATGACAAGTTGAAATATCGCCATTGCCACATTTTAGCAAAAGATGTAAGATCTGTCAAATTTGCTTGACCATCTAGTCTAGGCCTTATATGTGGTGGCGATTCCTTGAATGGTCCAAGGTCAATATCTGGCCATAACCTATTAAATTGAAGAATATCTTCAACAGTCAGATCGCGGTCACTATTAAGATCTCCCCACAGATAGCTGAAAAACTTTAGAGTATCTGATACAAAAAGAGAATTATAGGCAAGAGCACTGTCAAGGTAAACTGTTAACGTATCATTGCTCAAGAGAGTATCATCCCAGGTGATGGTGATCGTGGAATCGGAATATGTTTCTTGAGTGATAAGAGTTGAATCAGCACTGGATATAGTCCTTAGATTGTAAAAATAAATAAGGCGATTGAACTTTATCACCACACTATCCGAACTTGATATTGATAAGACTTTTAAGGAATCACTAAAGTCTGGAGTTATTTTCATTACTCTTGGTTCAGAATCATCAAAATATATCCCATCAGTTCTTATGGCAGAAGAGTGATTAGAAGCTGAATCAACGGCTTTGATGTATGTATAATAAAGTGTATCTCGATCAAGGTCTAAACCGTCAATTTTTACATTTACTAAACTATCCGTGATATACCAGTCCTGAATGTTGATTGTATCATTATTTGTGCCAATGGATAATTCAAAATGGTCAATCCCAATGTTATCTGAAAATCCCTCCCATTCGTATTCTAAAGATGTTGAATCTGGCGTATAATCCATTTCAAATATCCATTGTCCATCATTTATGGTTCCGGCAATTGGAATTTCATTATCAATAAAGACACCATTACCCCAAATGGTATCTGAATAGTTTCCAGCTGAATCGCGAACAAAAACACCTCCATGATAAATATTTTCATTCTGAAGCCCCAGACTACTCCATCCACCAAGATTATTGATTCCTCCCATCGTCCAACCTCTAACATCAGTCATCCCTGATTCAGATCCAAGTGCGTAATAAGTTTCCCTTATCCCTGAGATTAAATCTTCTTGGGACCAATACAGGGTAATGGTATCTGAATTATTATAATAATTTAGATCTTGATTAAATGCGCCTTCTAAAATTGAGGTGAGCAAAGGTTTGCTTTTATCTATCCCTACAATACTACCGTCGGTAGTTAAAGATATACTTAGTCCTTGATTCCCGGCAGAATCCGCATATCCTATATTAAAGGTTACAGGTCCATCAGATTCATTAAGTCCCACTATATAACTACTGGAGTGGGAAGTCCCATTTATAATCCCATTTACAGCAACCGTATCATTGATAATGACTGAAGTAATCGCATTTAAGCCCTCACTCGAAGTAAATATAAGTAAGATACTATCAGACAGGGTCGCCCAATTATTACTAAGAACATTATTTGTAGATATATTTACAGAATCTAAAGTTGGAGATATTTCATCAATATGAATGATTGTTCCATCTGAGATCCCTTGCGTCTCATTACCTGCCTTGTCAATGATTTTAGTAGTGAACTCAGCACTTGAATTATCTTGATAATCACTTATAGATTCAAAAACAGAACGGGAAATTTCTAAAAACTCGTATCCAGTTTCTGAAATTTCAACTATTTCGATTGCGTTTCCAAAATCGACATATCCACCATCATTAATCTTAGTCAATGGCTGGAATGCCCCCCCAATCAAAGATTCATCATCATTAGCTATTGGAGTTTTTATAATTATTGAGTTATTCGAAGCATTCCAAAATCCTCTCATTTCATTACCACCAGAAGCATATACAGAGTCTATCACAAAATCAGATGGAGAGGTTAAGTCAAATAAGATACTTGATTCATCTGTTGTCGAAGAAACAACATTCCCAGAATTACCTACTAGATCTGAAAGTGTAATTTGAAAAGGGATGTACCCTTCTGTCTCGCTACCATCTAATACATACCAAGAGCGATACATAGATCTAGTTTCGTTAATAAAGGTTGTATCTGCTTCCAGACTTGCAATAGATACCAAAAGACTGCTAAGTGGTTCGCTAGATTCATAATCTAGTATCAATGTATCCCCAACAATCGCAAGTGAGGAGTCGTTGGTGTTTGTAGAATGGAAAGAGACAAAACTAAGCGTTGGTCTAGTACCATCGTACCATAAAATTGAACCATCGCTGGTCTCTGTCACCTCTCCTGTCGAATTACCAGCAGAATCTTCTACTGTGATTGAAAAGCTAATTAAACCATCTTCGCCTTCATCAAGTAACTGATGGACCGCAATGAATTCAAGCCCATTCTGTTGAGGAATGACAGTGTTGCCTCCAATACTTATCACAACATTCTTTTGTGGTTCTGAAATGATAAAGAACAATGAATCATTATCTCCGATTGCAGCAGAATCAACCATCACATTATTTGATGAAACTCTCACGTTAGTAAGTATTGGTAGCGTTCTATCATATCTAACGATTGTCCCATCTGTTGTTGAATTCGCACTTGGTCCTATTGCTCCACCCAAGTCTGTATACTCTATACTAAAAGATATACTCCCTTCATCATCATCATCATCCATAACATGAAATCCTCTATATTTTGCGACACCGTCATTTATGTAGTCTGAATTATTACCTGCAATTAAAATATCCATATTTGTCAGGGCCTCATTTGCTGAAAATTTTACAAATACAGTATCCCCAAGTTTTGACCATGTTGTATCTTGATTATTAGAAGAAATTGAAGTTGACAATATTTCTGGAGGAACGATATCGTGATTAACATAACTATTATCCAAAGTACCTACAACTTGAGTTCCTTGATTTGATGCTCTATCTTGAAAGTCTATTGCAAAAGGTAAAATCCCTCCAGGCTCATTTCCAGACAAAGTTAAAGTTGCAATGTAGGCGTCGCCATCCTCAACAAGAGTAGTATTTTCACTCGCTATTGTGACGATAATTGAGTCCGTTATTAAAGGTTCCGCAGGAATGAAAGTAAGAATAACATCGTCTCCTGTTATCGCAATAGAGGTATTGTTTTCATTGTTTGATTGAATGTTTACTTGAGCAAGAGTAGGTGATGTTCTATCAAAAGTGACATTAGATGAATTAGACGTTTCAGTGATTAGATTACTTTCAAGTCCTACAGAATCAGTTACTAATATCTCAAAAATCAACGCTCCCTCTGTATCAGATTCTAACATTTCATATTGTGCTAAATACTTTTCTGATCCTAGTTCATTAATTAACATTGATTGGCCAACTATGCTTGACGTTTGAGAGGTTAGAAATTCATTAGCTACAAAATGTATTGAGATTATATCTCCAACCTTTGCCCATGTAGAATCCGGGTTACTCGATGCAATTCTTACTATGTCCAGCTCTGGTTTTGTATTATCAAATATCACAGAAGATCCATCAGTTGTGGATGTAGTTCCGTTACTTTGGTTTCCTGATATATCAAAAATATTTCCTATATCAAAGGGTATAACTCCATCAAAATCTCCATCCTGCATTATATAACTTGCAGTCCATTTATTATTCGAAACATTAGATATTTCAGTATTTTGACTTGAAATAGTAATAACTGGCTCTTGAGCTGTTTCATCGATTTTTAAGGTTACAGTTATCTCGTTCCCGACCGTAGCAAGTGTTGTATCTGAAAAGTCGGATCTATATGAAACATAGGTAATTGATGGAAGGGTTTCATCTATAACCAATCTATTGATGCTTGAAGACCCTTCTTTTTCATTTCCTGGTCGATCTATAATAACTGTTTTAAACGTAATGGTGTCTCTTTCAGCAAATCCGGTTATGGATTCTACTTGAGTATCTGTAAGGGTTAGAAGTTTATCAGTGCCTATGTCAGTATCAATAATCGTGAAAAGATCACCAACCTTTTCCCAGGCATTCGTTCCTATTTTTGCCCAGCCTTGAATTTTACCATTGATGATAGTGGTGTCATTATCAACAATTGGCACCGAAATATTGACACCAGTATTTGTTGAATTCCAAATCTCAGTTATTTGATTTCCTCCTATTGAGATAACGCTGCCAGTATTGAAATCAGCTGGAGCAGTCTTGTCAAACACAACCCAACTTGAATTTGTAGTACTAGAAACCTCAACACCATTATTTCCAGCAGAATCGGAAAAAGTTATGCTAAAGCTAATTAAGCCCTCAGAGTCTGTATCAAGAAATTGATATTCTGTATTGAACTCGGTACCACTGATATCTGTAATCGTACCTAATTGACCCTGGATGGTCGACGAGTTAGTTAATATATTTTCAGAAGCATTTGAATTAATTGTTACTACATCCCCTACTTTTGCCCATTGAGTATTATCATTGTTTGAAATTATTGTAACCTGATTCAAAATAGGTAAAGTTCTATCATAATGAACATTAGTTGCTCCGTCTCCTGTTGAGCCACCATCATAAGCACCATCATTCCCAAGATAATCAGATATTGTTGTTTCTAGGCTATTAATTTGTCCTTCTGGCTCATTCCCTGCCATGGTATATAATATTTCAAATTGCTCACCTCCCAAGTCAGTCTCATTACCGTCATTCCCGTTAATCGTAACCACTGGGATATTGACATCTTCATCATAGGCCATTGATATCGTTAGGACGTCACCCGTTTTTGCTAAATGTGAAAATGTATTATTAGAAACCATGCTAACTAATACTGGGTCATTTGCTTCTAAATCTATATCTAGTAGAGTAGAACTTATGTTACCATCTTCAAAATTACCTGCTTGATCGAAAAGTCTTGCAGAAAACTGTGCTTGAAGTTCGTGCGCAAAGCCCTCAATTGATTCAAAATCATCAGATGACGCTGTCAAAGAGATCGTTCCAGCATTGGAATGGTCTTCTGTGATCGTTATTTGTTCTCCAATAGGGGCTAGCTCATTCCCTGATATTTTACTTAAGATTTGAAATTTAGAACCTATAATAGAATTAGGATCTAGGACATCTTCTTGAAATAAAAATGGAGAGTCTTGAACCCACTGTGCTCCGCTTTCAAAACTGGCTGTATTATTAGCATTTGATAAATCTTCGGAGGTAATAGAGGCACCACCTTCATCAAACCTCCAATAACCGATTAAGCCATCTTCATTACCATTTAAAGAAACACCCTTGTAGGCTTTAATTAAATTCTCATCTCTGGCAATATTCCAAAATCGAATTTCATCAATGTTACCATCAAAAAATTTTGTGGTCCCATGTTTATCAAATGAACCTAATGTGAGTCCTCCAGAATACCCATTCCAATCAACAACACCTGAATAATTATCTCTAAAACCAACTAAAATACCATCTCTATAAAGGTTTAGATTTCCATTCTCAAATCTTGCTGCGAAGTGAACCCAAGTATTAACTGAAGCAGAGGCAACAACATTTTTTTCATCATTGTATGGACCAGTACCACCATTTATTATCCCTCCTTCAGTACCAAGGTAAAATCTCCAACCTCCCGAAAATAAAAAGAACCCGAATCCTCGTTGCTCACTTTCAGTATTCCCATAATCACCAAAGTCCAAAAAACCTTGATGGTTTTGAGCGCTATTTACTTTTACATAAGCTTCAATAGTGAATTCATTTGTAACTCTATATGATTCATTCCATGGGATTATGACTTCCCCATTGTTACCTTGAAAGGATACTGAATTCCCATTTATATAGTTAAACCCTATAACCGTTGTATCTTTTGGCACCAGAGCATCCACTTGTACTTGTGTATCACTTGAACTCCAGATACCAGCATAAGAGTCTATGCCAATAGAAATAACATTATCTGTAATTGTGGGTGAAACAGGACCTGTGACATCTACAAGTACATTTGTGTCATCATCTGTATTCCTGCAAGTGGGGCCTGAAATTCCATCAGATGTAAAGTCGATCAAAAATGCAATAGGACCATCTGTTGCATTTTCTGGCACTGCATACTCAGCGATATAATTAAGACCACCTGTATTTGTGATTGGAACTTCTGTTGAATTGATCAGTACAAATGGCGATCCAAGATCAGGGTCATTAGGTAATGTGAATGAAAGTGATACAACATCACCTGGTATGGCTTTCTGATTATCATCAACATTATTTGATGTTATTGATACGTCAGTTATGATCGGGATGACATCTACCCTCACATCATCAACATGCCAAGCATCAATATAGTATGAATTGGTTCCATAGGTCTCCCACCTTAGTTGTAATGTATTCTCCATAGAGACATAGAATTGTTCTACTCTCGGCTCAATATCCACCGTACCCCCACCCGCACTGATCTCATAGCTCAAAGCAGTCACCCAATCACCCTCGTCGCTTTTGTAATCGATGTTCATGCCATTATAATGTCCTGTAGGAGATGGATAGCCATCAAGCGCAATTTGAAATCTTATAATCACATTGGTAGTTGATTCCACGCTCATGGTGGGTGAATACAAATAATGTCCTTCATAAGGATAGGAAAATGAGTTTGGAACCGATGGACTCCAGTAATATGTTGCTGATGGCGCATTTTCATTAAATGTATTTTGCCAAGAAGATATTTGCCACTGCCCAGTATTAGTAGAGTAAGTTTCTGGAACAAATTGCCATCCAGTAGGCAAGCTAGATTCATTATCAAATGATTCATCTAAAAGGTTTTGCCCCATCAAAAAAGAGATTGATAAAAAGAGAATTGATTTTTTTATCATTCTATGATGATCTCCGCGCCTCTAATGCCCTCTATATTTATCTCTTGATCTTGATGGTCAATAAAAGTGCATTCGCTCATATCATAATTGATACTATCTGAGCCAGTTGCTAAGGGACTAAATACTAGATCGGCCAAATGCCCGGTACCATCGATATCAAGTTTTGTTGTTCCTAGAAAGTAGGCATATATATCAACAGAGTTCCCATCATCATAAGTATAGGTAAACAATGGAGTAGATTGACTAGTATCGGTTATAAATTGACCTGGAAGGATAGTATCTAGCTCAATAAGGTCATTGGGGAATTCTATTTTTAAATGTAAACCAGAAAAGGGCTCAGTTGAATCCTCTTTAAAAACAATAAAAGATCCTACAAGAATGGAATCTGTTTGAATTAAGGTTTGAGACTTTGGATAAAAAACAAGAGTTGGAGCATCTATACCTATATCTTCATTTGCTTTAAAATCAATAGGATTATCGAATATCTTATCATAAATGGTACAAGCACATAAAGTAAGTACTGCAAAAGATGAAACTATGACCCCGCTTAATATTCGCATTACTCACCCTTTTGGAATAGTTGATTGTGGTATTCCTTTTTGATAAATATTTGTATATGGACGAGGACCAAATACCCAAGCATGAACACTGTTGGAGACCCAACCTGTAATTGTCGTACTTGCAAGCGCAATCGCGAGTTTGCTATACATCACATGATCATTCCAATCTTTTTCAGCAGAGCTTCTATATGCTGAAACCTCTTTTTCGTCATCAGTAGCATCATAGAGTTTTCGATTCTGTAAATAGCTTTTTGAAGACGAATCATAATTATTATAACTTGAAATAAAAGCAAGACTAAGAGATAATTCTAAAACTGCCCATAGACCTGCTGATAGCGAATTTCCAGAATATGCCTGACCCCAACCTGGGACCGCTAAACTTCGAAGTGCTGCACCCATGGGAGTCTTTTCATATGAGATTTCTTCAGGATTTAAAAACATTATGGATTCACGCTCTTTCTCCCATTCTTTTTGAATCTGATTCTTGGTCTCTCCAACCCAAAGACGTAGCTCATTAACTGAAGCATTATCATAATTTTGCACATTAATCTTCCTTCTATGTATGAGGCCACCAGACCTCGTATTGAATAACATGCCTTCAATTATAAGTCGATCGCCAATATGCTTTATTTTATTGAACAGTACATAATTAACACGATGTGTTTCACCGAAATCTTTGATATCAATCATATACTTCGATGCAGGATTATCATCTTCGTCAAGATCATCAAACAATGTATCAACAGATCGATCAAAGCTAAAGGAAGAGTTATTGAAATTATCAATTAAGGTTTGGTCAATGTCCGGTAATGGCTTATCAAAATGATTCAGAACAAGATATGTTGCGTCCTGATCAAAAGCTAAAGCTAAGGTTGATAAAAATATTATACGATAAAGAAGTGCTTTCAATGTTAATTGTTTATGCTGAGTGGTTGTTTCAAAAAATAATTATATTTCTTTGGTTGATCTACGCGAATAGTCTGCTCATCAATAATTTCACCAATTTTAAAGACTCTTAACAAATGGTCTCCCGCCTCTAATCGCAATCTTACTAAATCAACATCCCACCTATGTTCTCCATTCAATTCAAAGACTAAACCTTTCTCATCTGTCTTGAATTTGCATTCGTAAATTGGATTAAGAAAAAAGTCCAGCTCTACAGCCTGAGCGGGATTAACTAAGAGATCATAACTAAGCGGAGCATAACCCTTCTCTTTTATCTCAAACCTATGCACACCTGGTGTGATACGCTCATTGCGTATAGGTGAGGAACCAATATCTACACCATCTAAAAGTATATCAACTTTTGCAGGTATCGTATTGACATCTAATTTTACTTGAGAGTAATTAATTGTTATTCCTGATAACACAATTATAGAAAACTTTATTGCCCTCATCATATTAATTTCCCTTTGATAATTTATAAACATTGTGCGCATCGACTAACCTTAGGTCACCTCTATTGACCCAACCTTCCATTTTCACTCTCTTATCATTATCAATTTCAACTTCAATAGAACCAAAATATTCACCTAGAGTCACTCGGTCTACAGAAATCGGCTCTCCTTCCTTTAGTAAAAATAATGTTTTAGATCCAATCTCTGGGCCATCTCTAAAGTGAACATTGTCTTTATTTGTCAAATAGATAGGTTCAACCATATCACTACTGGGACCAATACCTATATCTAATTTGATTTTTCTACTATTCGAAAAATCTAGCTTCTTTTTAAATGATTTAAAAATAAGATTCTCGCCTGCCAAAATTCGGAGATGCTCTGCATATCTGTATTCACCCGGTATCGCTAATTGATAAAATCCAGATTCGTTAGAACTGGTGTTATAAATAAGATTATCAAAGTTTTGTATTGAAACATCTACATTGGTAATCATACTATCATTATTATTGAAATACGTATTTCCAGACACTACCAATTGACCTAGTCTAAGCGTTTTTGAAGGTAAAACAAGGCGACCAAAACTAATTCCTTTAAATCTGACAGTTATTGGGTCAAAGTTTTTATCTTGGGGAATGATTTTTATCAAGTTGGTACTATTTTGAATATCTAAGACACCTTGAGGAAGGTAGGCAAGAAATTCTTTTGGTGCTTCCTGCAAAATTGATATAACTGGGTGTAATGTGTCTCCTTGTGCAAAAACTTTAAACAGAATATTGTCTGGTACTGCAGCATCATATCTTAGAGGCAATATTAATTGTATCTCGCCATATTCATAAGTAACAGATATAAGAGGCTGCCTATTATTATAGATCACCTCAGGATAGAGTGGTCCTCTGAATGAAGAGCATCCTGAAAAAAAAGTTACTAAACAAGTAGCAATAAATAGCTGTTTTATTCTAATCAAGGTTACCAGACCCCTCCCTGCGTGATAAAATTTGCCAAATCATAAATAAGTAGAAAATATGTTTATAGAAAAGCTCTTGAAATCAAAATGGACTCCGCAACATCATACTCTTAACTTATTACCAAATTTTAAACTTAATTTTTTGTTTAATCCAATATATTCGTAATAAACTAAAAAGCTTCTCATTGGTGATCTTAAGGCAATTAAAAATAGCGCGATACCAATGTAATTATTTTTTTTGTCCATTCCGTATATGGAGGGAACGTAAGACCAACCAAGCTAAATTGACCATTTTTTTGCATAGACCGTTGATTGCTAAACGTAAGAAAACCGTGATAACCATGGGATCTCCCTATTCCGCTTTCATTGACGCCTCCAAAAGGTAAATCTAGGTTTAAAAAATGGGACTTAACTTCATTGATCACCATCCCCCCAGAGGACGTATTGTCAATAATAGTATTAATATTTCTTTTGGATTGTGAAAACATATAGATCGCTAGTGGTTTTGTTCTTTGATTAATGATCTTAATACATTCATCTAGGTTTTTATATGACACAATAGGTAAAAGTGGCCCAAATATCTCCTCCTGCATGATTTTCATATCCAACTTTATAGAGTCTAATAAAGTAGGTTCTATAAAAAGGTTGTTTTTATCCTTTTCCCCTCCATGGACTATTACTGCCCCATCCTCAATAGCAGTACAAAGCAGATCATCTAATCTTTCAAAATGACGAAGATTAACCACCCTTGCTAAATCTAGCGATTGGGTTTTATGAGCAAAAGACCGTCCGTAGACCCTATCAAGATTATTTGACAACTCACTTATAAATTCATTCTTTTTACTTTCATGAATGAGGATGTAATCAGGAGATATACACGATTGTCCTAAATTAATACATTTTCCCCAAGTTATCTTATTGACTGCCATCTTTATTTTTGCTGTATCATCAATAATTGTTGGTGATTTTCCACCCAATTCAAGCGTTAACGAAGAAAGATGCTTTGATGCTGCTTTCATAATAATCTTACCTATTGAAGGACTTCCAGTAAAAAAAATATGGTCAAATGGATAATTTAGTAATTCTTTAGCAATTTCTTGATCTCCCTGAAAAATTGAAACGCGTTCAGGCTCAAAGACCTCATCAACCATTCTAGCCATTAATGAACTTACGTTCGGCGTTAATTCAGATGGTTTGATAATGACCCTATTGCCTGCAGCTAATGCAGAGACCAATGGTCCAATAGTAAGGTTAAATGGGAAATTCCATGGTGAAATAATTAAAACCACTCCTCTTGGTTCATTATGCAACCAGGATTGAGCGGTTGCTAAGGCCAAAGTTGATTTACCAATACGTTTGGGCCTCATCCACTTTTTAAGATTTTTTTTTGCAATTCTTATTTCTGATAAAACATACCAAATTTCAGCTAATTCAATTTCTGACTCTGGTTTTCTTAAGTCTTTAAAATGAGCAACTTTTATTCTTTCTTCATTATCTTTTATCCAATGCTCGAGCCGTACTAAGTAATCCATTCTTTTATTGATACCGATAAGCGAATTATTTTTACATTGTTTGGAAAAGGTATTCCTTATAGAGTCGGTTAAGTTCATGGTGAGTGCGTAAACTACAATACGTTAGAAATAATTAAAATCATTCAATTATGTGCCTGATGTTTTTTATAAAATAAGCGCTCATATAAGGTAAGCTGTTTAAACAGTAACGAATCAATTAAAATCAACTTTAGTTTAAAATGAAAGATTTAGAAAAAAATCTACTGGAAAAAGTGAAAAGGTCTGATGTGTTAGCCTTTCAAAAACTCTTTTCAAACTATCATGATAGTCTATTCCGTTTTGTAGTATATAGAATTAATGATAGTGATCTAGCGGAAGATATAACTCAAGAAACATTTTTAAGAGTATGGAAAAAGCGAGAGACCTTAGTACCTGAAAAATCTTTTTTTTCACTTATTGCACGAATCTCCACAAACCTCTGTTACGACCATTTCAGGCACCTTGAAGTACGCAATCGCCATAAAGATCAATTACCAGACTATGGCAAATCACATTTTGATGATCCTGAAAAGATAAATCAGGCTGAAATGCTTGAGGAAGAAATTCAAAGGGTCGTCAATGAAAAACTACCAGATAAATGTAGATATATTTTTATACTAAGTCGAATAGAGGGCAAAACAAACCCCGAAATTGCTGAAACCCTTAACCTTAGTATACGGACAGTTGAAAATCAAATATATAGAGCTTTGAAGATCTTGAGAAAAAATTTGGCTAATTATTTATGAGTATTTTAGGAATCTATTTCGTTTTTATTATGCTGAAAGACAAAAGTCATATTTTTAAAAATTGAAGTTCAATAATCACGAAAAACATATTTGGGACGTTAGCAAAAAAATGCGAATTCCCGCTGTTCCTGACAAGNAANTTGTATGGGCGCGTCTCATCCAACAGATTGAGATCNGTCAGACTNAGGTTAGNGCTCANANGANNGATAGAAAGNCATATTGGGNNACTTGGCTCAACATTAATTATAGAACAAAAGCTNTTCTTGCATTCTCATTTATNGTTNTAATCTTATCTCNAATNTCATATAACTTTTATCANACCAAANACTTGTACACNCATGCTGCGCAAGAAAANACTCTACTACTTTCTGATGGAACAAAANTAGTTCTGAATTCTNAAAGTAAAATCACATATGACCGNGATTATAATAAAAAGAATAGATCTGTTAAATTAGTTGGTGANGCATANTTCATCGTTNAAAAAGGGGATTTACCATTTAANATTCAAACATCTCACGGTGAANTNTCTGTTNTGGGNACNTCGTTTAANGTTCGCTCTCGAGANGAAGCATTTGAGGTAGGCGTTAATNATGGAAAAGTCCANGTCGTAANTGGTCAGAATAAGATANATCTTTCAAAAGGTCAATTNATAGATGTTAGGTCTAATTTCAGGGGNAATGACATTGGTCAAATATCATTAGATAAATACCCTGACTGGCTCAACCAAAAGCTCTACTGCAATGANACAACCTTAGAAGAACTTTGNTNAGAAATTGAACGCACCTTTAATATTCAAATGNATTTTTTAAATCCTAATATTAAAAANCTAACGGTCTCTGGACTAATTGAAGCATCNGATCTTNATAATGTTNTACACACAATGTCCCTGCTAACAAAACATGAGTTTAAATTAGAGGGTGATATCTGCACAATCCTCTANGAAATTAAATATTAGGCTCGCTACCGTAGTTTTAATCACANTAGGACTAAAACAGCCTCTATNTTCACAAACTGACATCCAATTTGANTTCAATAATGTGAAACTCAAACCTGCTTTGAAAGCCCTNATTGACANTCATGGCATGGCAATAATTTTTCCTGACAGCATACCNAATACTCCAATAAATGCCAAATGTGATGGTTGCAATATGGATGAAGCAATTTCAAAGGTCCTTGCATATACTGAACTAACTTGGGAGAAGACTGGTTCTCAATTTATTATTCAAATTCCAAGATCAAAAAGTTACTCTTCAATATCTGGAAGGATAATAGATGAGTTAACCAGTGAACCGATACCATATGCAAATATTTTTATTCCAGGTNCTGCATTAGGTGCTGCCTCTAACCACGATGGTATATTTTCAATATCNAGTATCTATGCTAAAAGCTGCTCTTTAATTATTTCATATATTGGNTACGATAAAAAAGTTGTAAATCTTCATTTCCCAAAAGATAATCGTAAAAATTATCAAATTTTACTTAGGCCAAAGGTTTTATCTACAAAAGAGATCTCAATTTTTGGGATACCAAAAGAATTTATGAACAAATCAAATAACCCAGGNCAGGTATCTTTTTCTCCTAGGCATATAGCTTCTCTACCAAACTTGGGCGAAATAGATATTTTCCGATCATTACAATTCTTNCCAGGGATTCAATTAGGTCTAGGAGAAACCTCTAAACTGTATATCCGTGGAGGCTCACCTGATCAAAACCTAATATTATTAGACTGGATGCCTATTTATCAAACTGGACATATGTTCGATTTTGTTAGTGGGATATCATCAAACGCGATTAAAGATGTTCAAGTTTTAAAAGGAAGTATCCCCTCATTATATGGTGGNCGAATATCAAGCGTAATAGATATTTCTAGCAAAGCNGGAGATAGTAATAATGGGCATGGCGCACTATATGGNAATCTAATGAGCCAAGGGTTATCAGTAGAAATCCCGCTATCCAAAAGAGGTAGCTACATTATCAACTTAAGACAATCTAACCCTTCTGNAGGTTATTCTAAGCTTTATAATTCCATTCAAAANTATGTCACTGGAGACGACCAATTCAATCTTTTGAATGCCTCAGCCTCTGAACAGGCTCAGCANAGTACTTACTACAATATATCATCATCATANCAAGATATTGTTGGTAGACTTTCTCTATTGATATCCAAAAAGCACAGATTAACAATTACTCATCTTAATGGCATTGATTCAGTTTTAGAAAACCGAGAATATTTTGGCTTTAATTCCATACTTGGGAGTGATAGTATATTAATTGAGGAAAATAATAATATAAAAAGTAAAGGTATTGTTCTGAATTACTACTCTAATTGGAACCATAATTACAATTCTCATTTTAGTGTATCTGGATACAGCATCAATAATCGATCTAGATCATTACAATTTCCAAAAACAAGTAATAACGCTTTACTGGACAGTAATAGAACACTTTTAGTGAATAGACTTATTGATCGATCCATTCGATTCCACCAAAAATATACTGGAATTAGAAATCATAATATCTCTGTAGGTTTTGAAGAAAAAATTTTCAAATTGGATTCTAAAATAGATTACAAAGATGGAAGTTCTACTAATTCATCGAACTTAAAAGAAAAAGCATATAATTACTCGTTCTATCTTGAAGACCAATGGATANTCATCAAACCATTAGANATAACAAGCGGTATNAGATTTTCATANTATAAANTGAATGAAAAAAANTTGCATCAGGAACCTCGANTTGCAGCAAAATATNGAATATTTCAAAACCTCTNTTTAGAAGNTTCAATTGGNAANCACCANCAATTTGTTCATCACTATGTAAACGAAGACAATATCNAAAATAATTGGATATTGTCTTCNAATGCCATCCCTGTTATTTCTTCGGTTAACAAGCATGCCGGNATAAACTGGGATACCAAAAANTTTACGGCCTCACTTAGCACTTATAAACGTAATNTTANCAATGTTTTCAGANTTAANACCTCTTTAANACCTCCTAATTATAATCCAGANTNAAATGNTANGATTCTTATAGGCTCTGGAGTNAGTAANGGCATTGAATTAATCATGAGAAAAANGATTGGTGCGGTCAGAGGATGGCTGTCATATCACTTTAACCATACAANTTACAATTTTCCCAACTTTAATNGTGGAGTCTCGTTCTTTGCTGATCATAATAGATCGGATGAATTAAAAACTGTGGTAATTACAAGAATTTTAGGTGTTGACCTGTCTGCAAATTGGGTTTTTTCATCTGGAGGTGTATACACGGATATTAACAATATCTATATTGAAACAGGCTCAGGTTTTACAATTAACACAACAGGGAGAGTCAATGAAGAAAGACTGCCCCCAGTTCACCATTTAGATATTGCCATCTCTAGATCATGGAAAGTGAAATCAATTTTAATAGACCTAGGCCTATCCGTCTATAATATTTATAACAAGAAAAACATAAGCCATAAGCGCTACAATCCATATACTTCTCAGCTATCTATGTCAGATGTATCAATGTTTGGAGTAACGCCTAGTATAAATTTGAAGATGAGTTTTTAATCATTTGTGGAGGCGGGGAGAATCGAACTCCCGTCCAAAATAGAGTGATGAAGATCATCTACATGCTTAGTCATCCAATTAATATCTTATTTGAACTTATATCAGAGACAAAAATAAGCACAAACCAGCCTGCTAAGATTTCATCTCAAATTCGCAGACAAATTTGAGACTAGCCTATGTAAATGACGCTCCTAGATCAGACCATAGACTAATCTAATCTGGAACGAGCTGCTAGACTTAAGCTGCAGCCATGTAGCCGTTATCGGCATTTATAGGTATGACAGGTGATTAAGGAGGAGACTGTCATCCTCCGCATGCAATTCAACATGTCTCGTATCTCGTCGATACCGATCGCCCCCAAATTTTCAAATAGCATTAAAACTTGATCAAAATGTTGTAAAAACTAGAAAAGGCTTCTAGCGCCAACCCGAAGCCTTTTCAAAAAGTTGAATAAGTCAAACATCAACTTTAATTCATTTGTCATCCTCTTTTTTAAAATCTTCTTTTAAAAAAAAATCATTAAAAAGAGGCCAACAAGTATAGAACATGTATAAAATTAATCGCAACTCCTAAAGTTAGTTTTTTCAAATTATTTTTAATTTTATTTAAATCTCTAACTTTTATTATCTATGGATATTTTAAGGTTATTTAGAGGCATCAAATCCGAGTTAAGGAGAATAGATACCTCCGCCTAAAATAGTCTTCTGTACTGCAGACCAGTCATCAACTAAAAAACGATTCATTCATAAAATCTACTTGTGATGTATATCACAATGGTTCAAAAATGGAATACTAAAAATGCATGAATTATATTCATAAAACAGTTATTTAATAGATTAAATGAAGAAGTATTATGTATATGTAATTGAATTAGATGAAAAAGTTAGAATTCACNATAAATTTCGAATGAAGAATCCAAAATACATTAAAGGTAACGGATGTGTATATGTCGGTCAATCAATTAGAGTACCAAAACTAAGATTTGAACAGCATAAAGAGGGATATAAGTCAAATAGCTATGCAAAAATATATGGAATAAAATTGAGACCTGACCTTTATGAAAAGTATAATCCAATACCCACAAGAAAAGATGCAGAANACATAGAAAAGATGCTGGGTGAATCATTACGTAAAAAGGGTTTGGGTGTTTGGTATAATTAATTTAAAGTTTATCGTACATTGAAAAATGATTGAATACAATAAAGAAGAGCTAAAGAAAAGAAGGCCCCTTAACTTTATTGCGATGGCAATTACAGTATTTTTCATTTTATTTGCATTCTATCTAATGACAAAGTGAAAATCTAAAAGAAAAATAAATGTTGATCTACGCAATTATCATTTGCATTACAATCAGCCTAGCATCTGAATGTAGCGAAAATGGAGAAGCCCCATTTGAAGGGACAATTTTTATTGATTCTAATATCATTACCTCAGAAGATCCATCTGCATTTATAGAGTTGTACTATAATGGCATAGATTCAAGAATCATGTATGATAGAAGAGTTGAAGATTGGATAAACATAAAACCCTTTTTATTTCCTGCAAAATATAATGATGGCCTGGAAATTGAAATTCAAGTCAACCCTGAATTTAAAAGTATCGAAGACGCTAAAGCCCAAGCCGAAAAGTATGGCACTGTAATTGGACGCTTAACTACTGAACTCAGAAAGGATATAGAGACCGTTTGGATACACAAGGGACTAAAGCCATTTGGAGGTGGAAATAATAATTTATTGATACATACTGATTGGTCTATAAAGCATTATGAGAAGCAAGGTATTTTGGAAGAAACCCTTGTTCACGAAGCATCACATACGTCATTAGACTCATACTATTCAACAAGTCCTGATTGGATCGATGCACAAAATAAAGATTGTATTTTTATATCAACTTATGCTGAAGAGAATCCAAAAAGAGAGGATATTGCTGAAAGTTATTTGCCATATTTAGCGATTAGATACCGTCCAGAAAGAATTTCCAAATCGTTAAAGAAAAAAATTGAACAAACAATTCCAAATCGAATTCAATTTTTTGATGAAAGACCCTTTAACATGTATCCTATGGAGTAAAAAAGTGAGTAATAATATAAATGAATTCAACTGGGGAATTATTGGTACGGGTGGCATTGCAAATGCATTCGCTAGAGATATAGAATATTTGGATGGGCACAGAATATCATGTGTTCTTTCACGAACAATAGCTAATGCTAATAATTTCATATCTTCTTTAAAAAATTGTAACGGATATACAGATATGAATTCATTTTTAAATGATGACAACTTAGATGCAGTTTATATTGCAACACCAAACACACTGCATTCAGAACAAACAGTAAAAGCTTTAGAATCAAAGAAACCTGTACTGTGCGAAAAACCCTTTGCGATGAACTTAAAAGAAGTAAGGTCAATGGTAAAAACATCCAAAACAAACAACACCACTTTATTAGAAGGTATGTGGACACGTTATCTTCCTCACATAAAAAAAGTAAAACAAATCTTAAAAGAAGATACTATCGGCGCAGTAGAATCAATTTTTGCTTGCCATGGTCAAAATCTTAAACACTCAGATAATCCAAGACTTTGGACAAAGGAATTGGGNGGAGGTGCGCTTTTAGACCTAGGTGTTTANGTTATATCTTTTGCNCATTTGATTTTAGGAAAACCAAAAGAAATTTTTGCAACCTCAGTATACACTGATGTGGGAATAGATGCTAAAACGTCAATGATCTTTAAATATGATAATAATGCAATTGCCAATCTTAGTTGTTCAATGTACGATACTCAGCCAAACAGAGCCCTTATATCTGGCTCTAAGGGTATAATTGAAATCAATCCAACTTTTTATGCACCAACTACGATGTCAATAAAAGTAAACAATGAAGAAACCATATATATTGAAAATAATTATAAAGGTCATGGTCTACGTGAGCAGGCTAAAGAACTAGAAAGATGTGTGAAAAATAATCTAATTGAATCTCCGAAAATGAAGCACTCAGACAGTCTTGAAGTCATGGAATCAATGGACAAAATTAGGGATCTAGTTGGTTTAAACTTTTAGAGATCAAAGTTGACACAGGATACAATAAACATATTCTTTATAATATTAGGGCTTATAATTACCCTTATTTCAATAAAGCATCTATTAATTATTCCACTAATCATTGGGTTGGCTGTAGCAATACAAGGTATTTGGGGATATATCCAAAAATAATACTGATCAGATCATTCTAAGTGACATTTAAAAAAACATTTTCTCTATTTTTATCATTTTCCATTCTATTTTGCCAAAAAGATATCAATATCAATTCGTTAGTCAAGATGAATGATACCTTCATTATCAAAGGAGAAGAATTACCCGCCAACGGTATTGTATTTCAATTAAAGAACGGTAAAAAAGAGATAATGGGTAATTTAAAAAATGGTAAAAAAAATGGAATTTGGATAGAATGGCATAATTATGGTCGTCGTCTCCAAGAAACGTATAAAAATGGGGTTTTAGATGGTTTTGTAAGTATTTATTATATGAATGGTCAAAAAGAGTGGCGACATACATATAANAATGGGGTCTTAGAGGGCAATTATACTCGATGGCATAAAAATGGAAAAAGAGCAATAGATGGATTTTTTGAAAATGGAATACCAGTTGGGATATGGGCTTGGAGGNACAAAGATGGAAANATCCTAAAAAGAGAAACATTTAAAAGGAAAGAAAAAGGTATTATAANAGGAATGAAAGAATATACTGATGTACATACAATCAAATAACTGAGTAGGCTTTCTGCATGTTTTTTTGAATCAGATTGATTGGTAGATTTTATGTATAAACTTAAATAGTCGAAGGAAGGAAATGAAAAAAGAAAGGACACTCCAAAGTGGAGAAAAAGTAGAAGAATTAGATTCTTCTGTACAGTTAATCATCAAAACTAAATGTCCCACAAAGTGGATAATTGAAGATTTAGAAACTGGTCAAAAGTACAGGGCCAATGGAAATACAGAAATTGGAAAAATGTTTACACCAATTAATAAATAACTATACATAAAGTATCAAATGAAAAAAAATAGCTTCCTTAATAATATCCCTCCAATGGGAATTTATGAAACACTATACGCCTTCCAAAATTCTTTTGGTTCNTATATGGGTGAAAAAGGCACACATCCTTGGAGTCAAGGATTCCCTCTAACCACAAAATTACCTGGTGGTCCAGAAATGCCCAAATTGATTAAGGTAAGTTCAAATGACCTAAAATACCCTAAGGCATGGGGTCAACCAGAACTAAGACACACCATTGCTGAATATTATAATCACCATTATGGATCATCGATCGACCTAGAAAATATTATGATATTTGCAGGCGGAAGGCCGGGACTTATTGCATTATTAATGTTTCTGAAGTCCGATATTGGGACACACATAGCATCTACAGAATATACTCCTTATTACGACATGCTAAGATTAATGAAAAGAGAATATCATATTGTTGACAGTACTGTTGAAAATTGTTTTCATCCAAGTGTAGATGATTATCTTAAAGGCGGGTCTAGCCAAAGAAAACTAATTTTATTAAGTAACCCATGTAATCCAACAGGCATTACAAGGAAAGAAGATGAACTTAAAGAATTAGTGGAAAGGTCAACCTTTGATGAGAATGGTCTTCTAATAGATGAAGCATATGAATTATTCCATAGTCCGCCTGTAAGTGCAATGCAATTTATTCATGATATAGATAATTCAAATCTTTTTGTAGCAGGTGCCGCTACTAAAGGTTTGCAAGCACCTGGCATTCGTATTGGATGGGTTGTTGCTGCAAAAAAACATATTGAAATACTTGGAAATTTTTCATCTTTTGGAATGGGAGGAGTCTCTAGACCATCACAACTATATGCTTTAGAACTTTTCGATAAAAGAAGAATTGAGCTTTCACGAAAAGCTGTACCTGAATTTTATGATAAACAGCGCAACCTTTACAGCAAAAGATTTTCAGAATTAGGTTTGGAGTTGTACTCAGGTAATGGTGGTTTTTACCATTGGTGTAAATTAATGGGCNATTTGACAGGTGCTCAATTAAATGATAGATTATTTAAACAAGGAGCCGCAATATTAAAAGGTACAGATTGCGATATGTATAGACTTGAAAAAGACTCCCATCTTAAACAATTTTTTCGATTCTCTTTTGGGCCTTTATTACAAGACTCTATTGATTCAGATATTGATATTTTAAAAAAAGCACTAATTGAATAAAGCTAACATCATCACTACTCTAAAAATATTTTCTTGTTACGATTGATCTGATTCTGACCTTACTTTTGAAGCATATGAATAAACTCTAATATGAGTGCATTGAGAGAAAATATAAAATCTATTATTTTTGGTACAACTACTACTGCTGGAAAAGCTTTTGACATAGTTTTAATTATCAGCATCTTATTTAGTATCATTTTAGTAATGCTTGANAGTGTTNCTATATANCATANTAAANATGGTGAAATTTTTTATTTATTTGAATGGCTACTGACAATCCTTTTTACTATTGAATATGCCCTTCGGATATATTGCATTCGAATACCATCAAGTTATATTTTTAGTTTCTTTGGCATTATTGATCTACTAGCACTTATACCAACATATTTAGGTCTTTTATTCCCTGGGGCTGGTATTTTTTCTGTAATAAGAGTTTTACGTGTTCTTCGTGTATTTCGAGTTTTAAAACTTGTTCAATTCATGGGTGAAGCAGAAATGCTGAGAAAAGCAATGTACGCGAGCAAAAGAAAGATATTTGTTTTTCTATTTTATGTTATGACCCTTGTTATTATTCTTGGATCCNTAATGTATCTAATTGAGGGGGAAAAATCAGGTTTTGACAATATCCCACGAAGTATTTATTGGGCTATTGTTACATTGACCACAGTTGGCTATGGTGATATTTCTCCTCAAACAAATCTAGGGCAGGTTATTGCAGCCATGATCATGATTATGGGTTATTCCATTATTGCAGTACCGACAGGNATNGTTACNTCAGCAATGCGCTTTAAAGAANACAAAAGATATATCCGATGCACAGTCTGCGANGATAAATATCAGANAAAAGGNNCAAATTTTTGCAATAATTGCGGTGCAAAACTTCATAATGAAAACTAAAGTTTCAGTAATTCGAATACGATTTAAACAATAGACCTCTCATACTTCCCATCGTTTATTTCTTCTTCAATTTTTATGGAGTTTTTAGGGCATTACAGAGTATTTCTAAACTTTCTTCTAATTCCTCATCATTTATTACCAATGGCATCAATGTTCTAATTATGTTGCCGTAAGTCCCAGCGGTAATCATAACTAATCCATTTTTTAAAGCCTGCTTATGAATTCTTAATGTATGTTCCTTATCAGGATTGCCTTTCTTATCAATGATGCTTATTCCTTGCATTGCCCCTAAGCCTTTTACAGCGCCAATCCATGGAACATCTTTTTTTACAGCATTGATCTTAGTAGTTAATTTTTTTCCAATCTGGACTGCACGCTCGGGGAGCCTTTCATCTTTCATTATATCTAAAACAGCAAGCGCTGCTGCACAAGATACAGGGTTCCCTCCAAACGTTCCCCCAATTCCTCCTATGTGGGCAGAATCCACTATTTTAGACCTCCCAACTACACCACTAAGTGGTAATCCACCAGCAATAGACTTAGCTAAAGTAAATANATCAGGCTCAATACCAAACTGCTCCATTGAAAATAAGGATCCAGTTCTCCCAAATCCAGTTTGCACCTCATCAGCAACCATAACGATATCATAAGTATCACAAAAGTCTCTTATCTGCCCCATGGCAGCTTTTCCTACTGGGATGAACCCACCTTCGCCAGCTACTGGCTCAATGACCAAACATGCTATCTTTTTTGGATCCACTTTTAATTCAGACAAATCAAAGGTCTCGGTTGGAAAATTCATGCGATGAATATTATCTAAAAATGGACCAAAACCTTTTTTATACGGGTCTTCTTTATAAGTCATTGACATGGTCATTTGTGTTCTTCCATGGTATGCGTGAGAGAAGACTAAGATATCGGTTCTACCTGTGTATATCTTACTCACCTTAATTGCATTTTCCACTGCTTCTGCACCAGAGTTAAAGAATACGGATTTGCAATNATCTTTTATAGGAACGCTATCAGCCAGTCTTTGAGCAAGGTCCACATANGGCTTATAAGGTGCGACTGTAAAACATGGATGTATAAATTGATTCAACTGTTTTTTGATTGCACTTATAACCTTCGGGTGTGAATGACCAACATTCATCGTCCCTATTCCGCCTGCGTAATCAATAAAANTATTCCCATCAACATCAATAAGNTTACACCCGACAGCTTTATCTATAAACACCCCACAGACAGAGCCATGACCTTTGGCTACATTAACTTCTCGCTTTTTAGTTAATTCTATAGATTTCGGACCAGGAATNGTGGTNTTAATATTTATTTTCATTTTTTACCATACTTTAGAANTCACNTTNNAATAAACAATCTACTCTTTAAGANCTATTTNCTCTTATCTTATTATNTTAAACTTATTAAAAACGAATATAGTTTTTCATANACTATCTTACATATTTTCATTAGNAATTATTTAATAAAAANGTATAAANANTTCNTATGAAAAAAAGAGCTGTGGTACTTTTATCCGGAGGACTCGATTCTACAACTTGTATCGCTATCGCAAAAGATATTGGATTTAAGATNTATGCTTTAACCATTAATTANGGNCAGCATCATAAGTTTGAGTTAAATGCNGCTAAGCAGATCATCNAANACTATAAAATTCAAAACCATACTATCATTGACATTGATCTCNCCAAATTTGGTGGCTCAGCACTAACAGATNATNTAAAANTACCAAAACATCGAAGTGAAAAAGAAATGTCAGACATACCTGTGACATATGTTCCTGCTAGAAATACAGTGTTTTTATCATTAGCTTTAGCTAGGGCTGAAACTCTCGAGTCATTTGATATTTTCATTGGTGTTAATGCCCTTGACTATAGCGGATATCCTGACTGCAGACCTGAATATATAAAATCATTTGAAGAGACTGCAAACCTCGCAACAAAAGCAGGAGTTCAGGGAAATAGATTTAANATTCATACACCTCTTATTAATATGACAAAATCTGAAATAATCGCTAAAGGNTTAGGACTTGGAGTTGATTATGGAATGACCTCTACTTGCTATGACCCAAAACCAAACGGTAACCCGTGTGGTTATTGCGATGCATGTTTTCTNAGATTGAAAGGTTTTNATGAAGCAAANACANTNGACCCNNTAAACTATACTAAGCATTAATGTATANAATAAAAGAAATCTATTTCACGCTGCAGGGCGAAGGCTTTCATACGGGTAGGCCATCNNTATTTATTCGATTTTCTGGCTGCAATCTTTGGAGCGGACTAGAAAAAGATCGNAAAAATGCNATATGCAATTGGTGTGATACTGATTTTGTAGGNANAGATGGNACAAATGGTGGAANATATTCTNCAAACGAGNTCAAAAANATCATTGTTGACCTTTGGCCTAAAAATGAATCTTCCAAGCCTTATGTTGTATGTACTGGTGGCGAACCGCTTTTACAGATTGATAAAAATCTCATAAAAGTCATACAAAATGCTGGATTCGAGATAGGACTTGAAACAAATGGGACCATAATCCCTCCTGATGGAATAGATTGGATCTGTGTAAGTCCAAAGGCGAATACCGATATTGTTTTAAAAAATGGCAATGAATTAAAAGTNGTATATCCTCAATGTGGAATGAATCCAAGAATACACGAAAAACTAAAATTTGACCATTTTTATATTCAACCTATGGATGGTATTGACCAAAAAGATAATATTAGAAGATCTGAAAAATTTGTTTTGAATCACCCTAAGTGGAAGTTAAGTCTTCAAACTCACAAGATCCTGGGTATTCCTTAAATTTGAGCATGGAAGTATATAAAACATTTTCAATTGAGTCCGCTCGTTCTCTACCCAAACTACCTAATGAACATCCATGCAACAAAGTTCATGGTCACTCTTTTAAGATCACATTAACAGTAGAAGGTGAGATTGATCAAGCTACTGGATTTGTAATGGATTTCTCTGATATTGATACTGCATTCAGGCCAATTCATGAAATCATAGATCATGCATATTTAAATGATATAAAAGGACTTGAAGATCCTTCAAGTGAAAATTTATGTCGTTGGATATGGAAACAACTCAATCCGCATCTAAAAGGGTTAAAACAAATAGAGATAAGAGAAACAGAATCCACTGGCTGCATATATAAAGGNAAATAAAATGGCAAAAGCAGAAGGTAAATCATTTCAATTTTTAGATGAGTCACATATAGACCCAAATCTTTTAGAAGTATTTGAATTTGATAGTCCAAAACAATATATAAAAACTGAAACAGATGAGTTCAGTGCTGTTTGTCCATTTAGCGGCCTACCNGATATAGCCTATGTNAATATCGAATATTTTCCCACAGGAGGAAAGTGTGTAGAATTAAAATCTCTNAAATATTACTTCGTGAGCTTTAGAAATGTNGGTATCTATCAAGAAGCGGCGACCAAACGTATTTATTCTGATCTCTCCTCAGTATTNAANACCAAGCAATTAATGGTGACCACCCTTTACAATATTCGTGGNGGTTTTCAAACCACATGCGTAGAAGGTTCTTTAGATTAAAAGATGATTCAATTTGGGTGCCAGNATATGGTAAAACAGGTNAGGCGCGTATTATTGAAACATCCTCGAGANGCTTTCATCGACCAAGCCACTGTCGANCGNCAATNCTCTGANCTTAATTATTCCAATACNCCAGATTTTGANATAGCCTGTANTGACTATGACCAATTTGTTGACCTNATCCAATCATTTGGTGCAGANATTCATTTTTTACCTGCTTCNAACACGTCTCTTGATTCAATATATACTCATGACCCTTGTATAGTGACCAATNGTGGTGNTATCCTTTGNAATATGGGAAAACCGCAAAGNTATAATGAGTCANATNANATAGAAAAATATTTCACNTCAATCGGAATCCCAATTTTAGGACGTATTGAAGGAACTGGGACTTTAGAAGGTGGCGATATTATATGGATAGATGAGCGTACAGTTGCAGTTGGAGAAGGGTACCGNTCNAATATGGAAGGAATAGATCAATTCAAACATCTNTTAGGAGATCTTGTTGATGATGTGATCCCTGTGGCTCTACCACACTGGACAGGNCCCGAAGATTGNCTCCATNTAATGAGCAATGTTTCACCTNTTGACCATGATCTTTATTTAGTNTATTCAAGATTGCTTTCNGTATCTTTCAGAANATATCTTCTTGAACGTAAAATTNAATTAATTGAAGTTCCTGATGAAGAATATNCTTCAATGGGNTGTAATGTACTAGCAATGACAANTCGAAAAGTTATTATGATAGAAGGAAACCCAATCACGCAAAACAGACTTGAAAATGAAGGCGTGGAAGTTCATACATATNATGGCGCTGAGATATCATTAAAAGGTGCAGGAGGACCTACTTGTTTAACTCGTCCTNTCTTAAGGTATGATCAATGAGCTATAAGAACCAATTNCATGNNGNGACNCANTTAAANNTCTCCCCATTCTTTGATAGNACCTCTGTTCTAAANGANTCACAAGAATGGCGTCGTTGGTCAGGCTANCTTTCTGCAACCAATTACGAGTTNAATCATGANAATGAATATTTTGCGATTCGAACNAAAGCAGCATTATTAGATATNTCACCATTATACAAATANCTTATAGANGGNCCTGATTCACAAAAATTTCTTCATAGNTTAGTTACTCGAAATATNAATATTTGNAAGGTTGGACAGGTCATGTATACACCTTGGTGTGATGAAAANGGNAAAGTNATCGATGATGGAACNGTTCAGAGANTATCAGAGCACAATTTNCGCATAACTAGTGCAGAACCAAATTTAGAATGGCTAGAACATAATTCTNTTGGAATGGACCTAACAATTTCAGATGACTCATCAACAACCGCAGCATTAGCTCTTCAGGGTCCTAATTCCCGANATATTCTNAATGCANTAGCNAANGNAANTCTTNATGACCTTAAATTTTTCTGGATGANGNATACAANNTTNGGAGATATNCCTGTNTCCATATCCAGAACAGGATANACAGGTGATCTNGGTTATGAGATNTGGATGAATCAGAATGATGCTCTATTAGTTTGGGACATGCTTATTGAAAAAGGNAAACCTTATGGTATCACCCCTACTGGCTTACAAGCGTTAGATATATCTCGGATAGAAGCAGGCTTNATATTGCTGGATGTTGACTATATCTCATCGCGCCATGCGTTGATCGAATCAAGAAAATCATCGCCGTTTGAACTNGGCCTTGGGTGGTCCGTNAAAATGAAAAAAGATAACTTCATAGGCAAAAGAGCATTGGAAAAAGAGTTNCGAAATGGACCAGAATGGAAGTTTGTTGGCATAGANATCGAATGGNATGAATTGGAAAAACACTATAGAAAGGTNGGACTTGCNCCTGGACTCCCTTCCACTGCTTGGAGAACCAGTACGCCATTGTATAGTGGTTCTGAACAAGTGGGATATGCAACCAGTGGTGTATGGTCTCCGATATTAAAACGATATATAGCTCTTGCACATATTAAGAATGGCTATTCAAAAGAAGGAACCGTATTGAATTTTGAATTGAAGGTTGAACACTTTAGAAAGTTGACCCCTGCAAAGGTTGTGAAAACACCATTCTTTGACCCAGAAAGGAAACGTTCATGTCCAACATAAATAAATATGATGCCATTGTAATTGGAGGAGGTCACAATGGCCTTACTGCGGCAGCATATCTTGCAAGGGCAGGGAAAAAGGTCTTAGTTCTAGAACGTCGACATGTTCTTGGAGGGGCTGCTGTCACTGAAGAGGTCTTTCCAGGATTCAAATTTTCTGTTTGCTCTTATGTAGTGAGCTTAATGAAGCCCAATGTCATGCGAGAATTAATGCTCCCTAAATTTGGATTGGAGTTGCTCCCCCTTGAAAGCACTTTCACACCATTAGATGGCGATTATTTAATGCGAACAGCTGATGGTGATCAGACATACAGAGAAATTGCACGCCATTCAATAAGAGATGCTGAAGCGTATAAACGCTTTGGCCCTCTCATGGGGCAAATTGGGATGGCTGTAAGACCTATACTTGAGACCATTGCACCAAATGCATTGAAGCCTTCTCTGTCAGATATGTTCGCAACAAAAAGATTACTAGACCATTTTAAAACACTCTCAAATGAACAATTTGAATATTTAACAAAACTCATGACCATGAGTTCAGCTGACTTTTTAGATGAGTGGTTTGAATTCGAGCCATTAAAATCCACCATGTCTGCCAGTGGAATCATTGGAACATTCATGGGCCCAAGATCACCAGGTTCTGCATATGTAATGTTGCATCACTATATGGGAGATATCGATGGAGCTTTTCGCGCCTGGGGGTTCCAAAGAGGAGGTACTGGTGAGGTCAGTATGGCCATTGCCAGATCAGCAGAACACTTTGGTGCAACAATCATGACAGAAGCTTCAGTAAAAAACGTTATAGTGAAAAATGGAAGAGCAACTGGTGTTGCACTCGATAATGGAGATGAATACATATCTGATATCGTCATTTCGGGTCTGGATCCAAAATTATCATTTTTAAAGATGGTTGAAGAAAAAGAACTTCCTTCAGATTTTGTTAGATCAATCAAAAATTTTCGAATAAGAGGTTCTTCAGGTAAAGTGAATCTTGCACTTGATGGTCTTCCCGACTTCACCTGCCTTCCAGGTGAAGGTCATCATCATAGAGGTGCAATATCTATCAGCCCAGATTTTGATTATTTAGAGAATGCATATGATGACGCAAAATATGGAAACTTCTCAAAAAAACCATTTATGGACATAATTCTGCCATCTGTTCTAGATCCTGAGATGGCACCTCCAGGTAAGCATGTTATGTCTTGCTTTGTACAATATGCACCCTATGACCTGAAGGGAGGATGGGATGATACCAAGAGAGAAGCATTTGGTGACGCGGTAGTAAATGCTTTAGCCAGATATGCTCCAAATATTAAAGATATCATATTGCATAGGCAGGTCCTAACACCAGCAGATCTTGAAGACACATTTGGACTTACAGAAGGTAATATTTTCCATGGAGAATTGACCATTCAACAATTATTTTCATTACGCCCCGCAGTAAAATGGGCAGATTATACAACACCTATAAAAGATTATTTTCAATGTGGTTCCGGTACGCACCCTGGTGGCGGCATTACAGGTTCTCCTGGAGAAATGGCAGCAAAGAAGATATTAGGTATACATTGATCATGGCACAATATGACGTCATTGTAATTGGAAGTGGAATCAATAGCCTTGTGGCAGCTTCAATAATCGTGAAGGCAGGTAAAAAGGTTTTGGTCCTTGAAGCAAGGGAGGAGATCGGAGGCATGGCTTCTACCAATGAGTTTGCACCTGGATTCCAGTATAATGCCATATATGATACCATAAAGTGGGTCGACCCTAGAATAGTTAAAGAACTGCAGATACAATCCAAAGGTCTAGAACTCATAGATATGGAAATAAAACGTATTGCTCTTGGTGCAAGAGAAAATGAGCATGTTATTTTTCATAAGGACCCGTTGGCCACATGCGAGTCAATTGCTAATCTTTCTAAGAATGATTCCAAGAGATGGATGGACTTTACGACACATATTGAAAAATTAACAAAGTTCTTAGAAAAACTTTACCAATTAACTCCTCCTAATCTGCCTGATATTGGATTATTGGATGCTCTATCAATGAGAAGCCTATTAAGCCCCTTAGTGGGACAAGGACCCCAAGGTCTTGTAGATCTTGCGAGAACCGCGCCTATGATGATGCCAGAACTCATGGATGAATGGTTTGAAAATGAATTACTGAGAAGTGCTTTATCAACTGCAGGTACTCATGGTCTATCCTATGGACCATATGCTTCAGCCACCGGCTACAATTTTTTACACCAACATCTCTATAGTAAAGGCATCATACATAATTCAAGTATTGTAAAAGGTGGTACAGGCGCATTTCCAAAAGTATTAAATAATATTCTATCCTCCCATAATGCAGATGTAAGAACAAGCTCGAAGGTCACATCAATCAATATCAAAAATAACACATATGAGAGTGTTACGACACAAGGAGGGGAAACAATCATGTCAGATCAAATCATATCTGGTCTAGACCCACATAATACTTTCATTAATTTAGTTGGGAATCAAAATCTTGATCCAAATTTTCACACTCAAATCAGAAATATAAAATATAGAGGCAGCACAGCTCGTATTCATTTCGCACTTACGGACATGCCTAAGATTAAAGGCGTGAATGATAATCATATGAATACTGTCTTTTCCATTTGTCCTTCAATGGAATATTTAGAAAGAGCCTCCGATGCAGTAAAATATGGTTTTATCTCTGAAAACCCTTATGTAGAATTCTCAATCCCTAGTACTGTTAACCCTGAATTTTCACCAGAGGGAAAACATGTCCTATCCGCATCGGTTCAATATGCTCCATATCATTTAAGAGATTCTGAATGGGACCAGAGGTCCAAAGAACAGTTAAAACAGAACACCATTCAAGTACTTGAGAAAAAAATTCCAGATATCACAAACTTAATTGAAACCTCTATTGTCTATTCTCCAAAAGACCTTGAAGTTGAATTTGGACTTACAGAAGGAAACCTTAATCATGGTGAGATGACCCTTGATCAATTATTATTCATGCGACCTACGGCCTCCAGTTCACAATACAGCACTCCTTTTAATAATCTTTATTTATGTGGTCCAGGTACTCATCCAGGCGGCGGTCTGCATGGTATGAATGGTTATAATGCAGCAAAAAAGGTCTTAAAGGATTGAGTTTTAAAAAAACAGCTGATACTCTTTCCAAAGGTGCGCACACACTCGAGAGAGACTTTTATACAAGTTCACAAATTTTAAATGACGAATATAAAAAAATATTTCAGTCACAATGGATCTGTGTTGGAAGGTCTGAAGAATTAACTACGGTTGGCCAATATAAGACAATCAATTTAGGCAATGAAAGCGTGATCATCCTTAAAGATGAGAGAGAAACCATTAAGGCTCATTATAATGTTTGCAGACATAGAGGCACGAGAATATGCAATGAAAGTAATGGCAAATTCTCGAAATCTATACAGTGTGGCTATCATGGATGGACCTATGCGCTGGATGGGAAGCTCGTTGGAGCGCCTCACATGAATTCAGTAGAAAATTTTAACAAGGATGACTATTCGTTGTTTCCAATTCACATAAAGGAATGGGAGGGGTTTATTTTTATTAACCTTTCAGATGACCCCGAAGATTTTGATAAAACATTTTATCCAATTAAGGGTAGGTTTTCAAATTGGAATATCTCTGATCTTAAGACTCTTGAAACAAAAGAATATGAAGTAAAAGGTAACTGGAAGCTGGTCATACAGAACTATTGCGAATGCTACCACTGTCCAATATTGCATCCTGAGTTAGCCGCAATCCACAATTATATGGGAGGCCGTAATGATCTTTTTGAGGGTCCTTTTCTAGGCGGATATATGGATTTTAATAATGGGAAAGATAGTATCTCTTCAAGTGGTGAACTTTGTTGTCCTACCCTACCGAATATAAAAGAAGAAGATAAAAAAAGGGTCTATTACTATTCTATTTTCCCTAACATGTTGTTAAGTCTCCATCCCGAATATGTAATGTATCATACTGTATGGCCACTAGGCATAAATAGATCTAAAGTAACCTGTAGCTGGCTATTTACAGAAGAAATAATTAATTCAAATGATCATAATATCGAAGAGGCAGTGGACTTTTGGGATATGACCAATAAACAAGATTGGTATATTTCAGAATTATCACAACTTGGTATTCAATCAAGTAAATATTCCCCTGCTCCATATTCTGGACAGGAAAGTTTATTAGCTGCATTCGATAAGCACTACAAAAAAATCATAAATTAAAAAAACCCTACTAAAGCTGGTTTAATATTGATTTAGGAAAATGCATTGTAACTAGCATATTTGGTACATCAACCACCTCAGCAATCTTTAAATCCCCGACTAAAGAACAAAGCATATATGCATCTTCAGCTGAAATATCATAGTTATTACTTAGATGGTCTACCATAAAATTCACTGCTTTTTTTGTTGCTATATCAATGGTTGTTCCAAATCCTGTGACCGCATAATAGGTATCAGTCTCATACTGAGGCTCTTTAATCTCAGGCTTGTCTTTTATAACTCTCAAACGATAAGTAAATGTCATTGGCGCCTCAATAGCCGTACCACAAACCTCTCCTAATCCCTGAACCGCATGACCATCACCTATAGAAAAAAGTGCCCCTTTAACAAATACAGGAAAATAAACTGTTGTTCCTTCGACTAAGCTAGGGTCGTCCATATTCCCACCATTTGCCCTTGGTGGTATAGTCGAAAGCATTTCCTCTGCATCTGGTGCTACTCCCATTATCCCTGGAAATGGCTTTAAAGGAATTTTTACTTTACCATTAAACATAGTTGTTTTATTCAAAACATCTATTTCGTGAATATTTAATTTGGGATTTGGAAATCTGTCCGTTAAAAATCCAAACCCTCCAACAATCGCCTGCCACCCATAATCATGTAAATCTATTTTTAAAAGGTCAACTGCCAAAATATCACCAACTTCTGCTTCTTCAACATAAACAGGACCCGTTATTGGATGTATTGGTCCAAAATCAATATTTGCAAGATCCTCAAGCTTGGCCTTAGAATGTAATTGCCTATCGGAAGCCTCATAGGCATCTGCTTTTATAACTGCGCCAGATTTTACTGTTAGCACTGGGGGTATTAGTTTACTGAATTTGTTATGCTTTTGATCTGCTGTAAGCACATGATCGGGGACAATTGCATTATCCTGTGCACAAGAGAAAAAAATCAAGGAACAACTTAACCAAATGAGTTTATTCATAATTCATATCCTTTTATGATCGCTAATAAAAAGGCCTCTTACGAGGCCTTTTTATTTTTTTAAACTGTTTAACCTTAACCAGGCGTTTCAGTTTCCGGTATTGGAAATGTAACTATAGTATCACCATCTCTATCAAGTGGCAATTCTGATGTTTTTCCATAGTGTCTCATATCTGTGAGTCTATGACCTTCAAGAAAAAGAGAGTAACGTTTTTCATGAAGAACACGGTCATGCGCATTGCTTGCATCTGTCCCGGTGTATTCAGCTGCTCCAGCTGCAGTGCGAAGAGCATTCATTATACTTTCTGCGCCAGCATAATCACCATTACCAATATGCACCTCTGCCTGAAGCAATTGCAATTCTACTGCTCTCATCATTGGTACAGGATCATATGTACTACCATAAAGAGTTGGTGCTAAATAGCTTTGCAATCCATCGTAAGTAATCGTGTCAGCTCTAACTAAAACATTATTTGTTACCCTTGTATCTCCTTCATGTGCATCTGTTAAAAAAGAGGGATGAACCATCAATTTTAAAGTTGCCGCATTTGGATCTTCAAACATCTGATTATCTACATCATTTGCACCAGAACTAAAAACATGGTAAACACCTGCATCATGATCACTTCCATTCATCCAAGCATCTACTGATGTCAAGGCTGTTTGGGCTTGAGACCATTTATCCTGAAGTACAGAAACGCGGGCCATTAGTCCACGGTTAAAATGCACAAAAGTTTCCGGTGTATTGAAACCATCAAAGCCACTTGAAAGCGTAAACGTAAAAGCGTCTCCCGCTGAAGCAAGATTATCTCGCCCTGAATTAAGAAGAGTCTCGATTTCAGTTAACACTTCCCCTCTTGTTGCAACACCAGCTTCAATATCTCCATCATAATTAAGTCGAGCTGCTTCTGCTAACTTTCGGACCTCTGAATCAGAATCATTAGTCTCAGTGAAGTTCACGAGACGCAAAAGAGCATATGCATTCAAGGTTTGAGCAAACCCTTTTGAACCTTCATCTGCTTCTGAACTATTTATTATAGTCTGACAATTTGAGATGACCTTATAAGTTGCTGCCCATGGAGTATAACACAGAAATCCACCTCCATCAATTGGACCGCGTAATAGTTCACCTGTATATCTGGGGTCAGCTGGTTCTAGATAGTAAGCTTCACGACCAACGACTAACATATCTCTTATATAAACACCGAGCCCTGATCTAAGTTGCGATTCTGCACCCGTAACCAATGATTGAACTGTAGCAGTGTCATCTGTTGGATTGTTAGGATCTGGAAAATCTAATTCTTCACATCCTGTCCAAACCAGTACAAGAGCCATTGGCAGAATCTTCATTGTTATTTTTTTAATTGTATTCATTTTTATTAACTCCTTGGATTAGAATCCCATTGATAATGTTAAATACATACTTTTTGATAATGGAAAAGGATTCGTATCAACCGAACCACCAACAGCCTCATTACCAAACTGACTCACTTCTGGACTCAAACCTGAATAATCAGAACGCATCCACCAGTTTCTAAGAGCAAGACCAACTTGCACATTACTTAAACCGTAGCCTTCAGTAAGGCCACTTGGCAATGAATAGGTTAAACTAAGGTCTCTTAAAGCAGTATAAGTTGTTGACTCAACGTATGGAGCAGTTACTCCNCCTAAAACAGTTAAACGCTCTGCTCCATTACCCGCNGCAGTTCCATCACCATCGAGGTCTANGTCACCGTTATCATAATCAACTGTAGTGCCNCCCAAATCGTAGATCAGGTTAGCAAGGTTGATAGCATGACCACCTTNTTTGTGATCAATAAGAAATGAAAGAGATAGCGGTCCAAAACTAAATGAGTTCCTGAATGAAAGACGGTAGTCAGGATTTTCATTGCCTAACTTTTGATGGTTGACCCCATCAGCTTCCATTTCAGCTCCAATAATTGTAGTAGGTGACCAACCTTCTTGNATACGATATGTGCCAAGAAAAGTAGCAAAACCACCAAAATTATAAGGGTCGACANTTAGCTTTGTAACTTCAGATTCATTAGTGTAATAGGTCATGTGAAANTTCCAATCAAGCCCACCTAATTCAACTAGTTTTGTTGGGTTAAGACCTAANGCCAATTCCATTCCTGTGGTTTTCATCTCACCACCATTNTCCCAAGCTTCTGTTGCTCCAGAGGAAGGTGCTTTATCAACAAGAAGAATTANATCTTCAATGTCTTGCTGATACATAGTNGCTTCGACAGTCGCGAATCCACCCATCATAGANANATCAGCACCAAACTCAAGTTCCGTTGTTCTTTCNGGCTTGATATTAGGATTGCCTAAGGTTGATGATGCAACTAAGCCATTAATACCTCCAATATTTGAGGAAGACATAGTTGTATACTTTGCCTTTGTTTGAGGCATGTTNCCTGTTTGCCCCCAAGCACCTCGAAGTTTGAGGTTGTCAAATACTGAAAGCTCACCCAACTGGTAAGACAAAGCTGCTTTNGGATACCATTCTTGAGTTTCGGTATCTCCCATTGTACTTGACACATCACCACGCATGCTAAATGCTGCATAGATATTGTCACCNACAGTTACCTCTTCTTGGAANAACATTCCACGATCTTGACGCATGCTACGATCATGGTATACAGATTGTGAACTTGCNTTATCTACATTTGTCTGTGTTGGAATCATGCCCTTAGCATGTACAAAAACAGAGTTCCAATCATTAGTCTCATACTGAAGNCCAGCTGTTGTNTTAAAATTCATTCCTGGCATTTTCATCTTGTGAACAACATTCAAGGATAAATTTGTATTCAAATTATCAGTNGTTGTCATTACAGATTGACCTGGCTCACTTAGATCTCTTTCAATCTGAAGAGTTGGNGGAATAAAAACTTCATTTTCCTGATTATAGAAATCAGCACCTGCAACNGCAAGAAAATCAAGATTCATATTATCTGCTCTGAAAAGATTATAATCGAATTTCACAGCACCCAATGCACGGTGAGTAAGTTCATTGTTCACAAAATACTCNGCTGTTTCTAGAGGGTTCGANGCATTAAGAGGATGTATNGGGAAAGCGCCATCGTNGTTCTGCCTAATATCNATAAAGCTGGGCGTTGCTCCGATTGAAAAACCATAGGTCATNCTACTGTTATCATTACCAGTAACACCACGATCTGATTCTGAACGNACAAGGTTCGTTGAAACAGATATTTTAGCCTTCTNACTTAAACGATGGTCAACGTTCATACGTCCGGACATCTTCTTGTANCCTGTATTTTTAATAATTCCACCTTCATCCATATATTGTCCNCCAAGATAAAACTGAGTTTTTTCNTCACCACCAACTGCGCTAAGTGTATGCTCGGTTAACTGNCCTGTTTCACCATAAAGAATTTCTTCATAGTCAAAATCGTTATTCGCCCANTTACCACTTGCATCATTTCCTAAAATCGCTATGTCAGCACCATATTGTGCTTCTGCTTCTGCNTAGTCTTCAAAAACNCTATGTCCCATTTTTCTGAGTAAGGAAGACGANCCGGTCTTTGTAGAAAAATTGAATTTTGTNTGTCCACCTGTACCACGCTTAGTATTTATGATTACAACACCATTTGAAGCCTTAGAACCATAGATGGCTGCCGCACTAGCNCCTTTCAATACTTCAATACTTTCAACATCGTTAGGGTTNATATCGCCTATACGATTCGTAGGCTGACCTTGAGGTCTNGAGCTCCCTGCCCCAGTCGCAGCAGTTACAACGTCAATACCAGATTGATTCGCATCATTATTAACAATGATACCATCTATTACGTACAGAGGCTGAGTACTTCCAGTNAGNGTCGATTGGCCACGNAGATTTACATTTGTACCGCCACCTGGCGCACCTGTATTTCTTCTAATNTTTACACCAGCGAATTGACCACTCAAAGCTTGATCTAATGTTTGAGTTGGTGCATTAACCAAATCATCACCTGATAAAGANGCAACAGCATTTGCCGCATTTCTTCTTTTAACAGTACTTACTAANCCTGTTACAACCACTTCNTCCTGNCTAAGAACATCTGCTTCCATGGNAAAGTTNCCATCTCCACCTGTAGTGGATAACTCTTGGGTCTTGTAGCCTATGTATGCAACNACTACAGTTTCACTATTGTCTAGTTCTAAGCTATACGATCCGTTAACGTCTGTAGTAGTACCTACAAAGGTACCTTTGACAAANACCTGCGCTCCAACCAGTGGCTCNCCTGTCTCACTATCAGTGACCTTCCCCGTTAGGGCTTCAGCNTTCANAAATGACGCTAANAAAACCACTANTACNAGGAAAGCACTTNTAATAAATNGATGTTTTATCATTTGTACTCCANTTTNTTTNTTGTAAAAAAAAACCCGCTTTTNAGCGGGTTTAAGATTTTTNCTNTANTTAGAAAATAATCANCCGCTAGAATTATNTACGATAATTTGCCATCCNTAATAGTCACAGATNNAATAANCGGTAATAATAANCCCNATGATTANCATANANNNATATTAAGNATATTTTNTTNAAAACCAANCTAATATTTTTNCAANNAANTNTTNACNNTTTAANCATAAAAATNNCTAANAAACAAAANNGATNATTTTTATTAAAGGTGATTTTTTTANNCNAGTTTATATAATAAATTTCCCGANNAANNTGTANANATTATAGCATATTTTTGATCCGGTAGCTCAGTTGGTAGAGCAGTGGCCTTTTAAGCCATTGGCCGTGAGTTCGAGTCTCACCCGGATCACTTGAGATAAAAACCAACTGTCTCTCATAGAAACCCTCGGCAAATGTCGGGGGTTTTCTTTTTCATCTTTAATCATCTTTATTCATTATTTATCAAAAAGTGGACACACCCACATAGGCGTATGAGGAATTAGGTGCGTTCCTTAATCCGTATTCCCCGCAAAGCATTTGAAAAGAAAGTCCGTTTCCTGTTTCTTTGATGATTGTTAGATTTGGTTAAGGAGATTATCTTGAAAAAATATATACCAATTATATTATTAATATTCTTTTCCTGCACCAGTTCAAAGCCTGTGGATTCTTCGAAACTTGCTGAAAGAGAAGGATTAGTTTATCACAATAAATCTGATACTCCATATACTGGCAAAGGTATCAAATATTGGGCAACAGGCGAGGTACAAATAAACGCAACATTTGAAGCTGGTATCCTTATTAAGAGTTCATTTTTAGGTACGGATGGCGCTCTTTTAGAAAGTACTGAAGTGATTGATGATACTACAACAACAATCGAATGGTTTGCCAATGGTGAAAAGAGACGGGAAACTAAAACTGTTTTAGGTAATGATATTTATATTGAAAGATGGAATGAGGATGGAACAAAAAGAAAAGAACTTTTTGATTGGGAAAAAGAAATTTTGAATTCTAATGACCTTTGGGAAATACCTTTAGAATATATCATAAAGAAGCCCTCAAATAGCTATGGAAAACAAGATGTATTATACTTTATGCATGCTTACACAGAGAACCTGACATATTATAAAAATCATGTTATAAATCAGTTTGCTGATAATTATGTAACAGTAATACTTCAAGCACCTTATGAAGTATCATTGGCTTCAGGTGACTTTAGTTGGTTTGATTTTGATCTTTTTGATGGTGATACTGTTTTTAACGAAAACCACTTAAATGAAAGTTTAGAAAAAATATTATCTTGCATAAATAAAATTATCGAAAAAGAAAAAATTAGTCCTGCTAGAATTTTTATTGGTGGATTTAGCCAAGGTGGAACTATGGCATGTAAATTAGCCTTGGAAAATCCTGATATAGTAGATGGCTTTATTGTTCATAATACCAAACTGCCCAATATTTATCAAATTAGAGCAGATAAATCAGATTACAAAACACTCAAGGGATTAGTAATTAATGGCAAAAGTGATAAAATCTTAAATCCAATCAATTCAAAACAGATAGCAAATACTTTCCTTACTTTAGGAGCGAGAGTACAATCAAAAGAATTAGAAATGGGTCACGAATTTCCAAAGTTGTCAAGAGATGTGATTAACGATTGGATGACCACAAATAACTAATAATTAGGCATATGAGTAATCAGGTGCGCTCCTTAATCCGTGTTCCCCACAAAGTATTTAAAAAGAAAGTCCGTTTCCTGTTTGTGGGATGATTGTTAGATTTGGGATAAGGAGATTATTATTTATAAATATTTTTTATTTAGCCTCATATCATCTTTTGGACTCGCAGTTGATGAAGAAAGCATCTATACAACTTTAATTGATACTAATTACGACCATGGACTTTGGGATACTAAAATATATGCAATTTATAAAGCTTCTTTAGAAGAATCTGATATTGAATTTGTCATCCCTCCGTTTTCATCCATGCAAGATATATCGGACAATGGCAACAAAATACTGTTTACTGCAAATCAAGTTGAAATCCATCTTGGTAATGATGGAATATTTCCCGCCAACGAATCAATTATGGTTTATAATAACGGTACAATTGATACACTCAATATAACTGGGATAGATCCTAGATTTACAAATAATGGTGACATAATTTTTCGTGAAATCATCTCAGTAGATAATTATAACGAAATATATAGACTATACAAGTTCTCAATTACAGACAGCTCGCAAACACTTATTGTTGATTCAGCATATAGTTCTGCAGGGTTTACTTATAAAATATCCCCAGATAATCAAAAAATTGTTTACACAAAGGATTCAGGATTTGATAGCCAAGATATTAGAGTAGTTAATATTGATTCTGGCATTGAAACGTTTATTACAACCATAGGTGATGAACAAATATCAGAAATATGGTTAAGCGATATTTACTGGTGTAACGATAGTTATTTGTATTTTAGCGTAAGGGACAGTAGTCATTTATATCAATTGTTTAAAATTAACAGCTCAGGAGAAAATGATACACTTACACAGTTAACATTTTATGAAAATGGACTTAGAACGTTAGCTACAATTGATTCACATTTGAATAAAATAGTACTTACTTCCGATAGCTGCACATATGACAGTACAAGGCATAACTGTTTATTTACCTATGATTTTGAAACAAATCAAACTTCATATGTTGGTTATACTGGCGGATGCCTTCTACCTACAACACAAGCATGGTCAAATGATAATTCGAAGGTAGCGGTGGGATTTGGTTTTAATTGTTTTTTTGGCAGTCCCGGTGGTATAAAAGTATTTGATTTAGATAATGGGAATGAAACGATGATTGCTGCTCCTAGGTATATGTGGTGGTCGGGTATATTTTGGATTAACGATTCAACTGATGTTGAAATTACAGATGTTAGTAATCTACCAAATCAATTCATGCTTTATCAAAACTACCCCAATCCATTTAATCCAACCACAACCCTTCAATATGAATTACTTGAAGATTCATTTGTAAATGTTACCATTTATGATATACTTGGTAATGTCGTAAATAATCTGGTTAACGCCAATCAATCATATGGCTATAAATCAATCCAATGGGATGCTACTAACAATCAAGGTGAACCTGTATCTGCAGGAGTTTATCTATATAAGATTCAGGCAGGTAATTTCGTTGACACCAAAAAGATGATTCTTCTTAAATGACTAAACACCTCACACTTTCTC
>NZWG01000054.1 GCA_002698235.1 Fidelibacterota bacterium
TTGGTCCTGTTTTTTTAGGCGGTAATATTTGCGTTTTAAAAGTTTTAAACAGGTATAAGAAAGGTAGTTATCGTGGTCTTGATGAGGTCTACGATGAGGTCTATCAACGACTTTATAAAACAAAAACAACAATCGAACGAGGTTTATTGTTGGACAGTTTGAAAAAAACAGTGAACATTTTCATAAACCCGGAGTATCAACAAAAATGAAGAAGTTTTATTTTTTACTTTCTATCTCATTTCTTTTAAGTAACGATGAACCACAATATATTGATGGAGTTGTTGCTGTAATAGAGGATCATATCGTTTTAAAAAGCGACCTTGCACAGATGGTAAATATGGCCGCAGTTCAAAGTGGTCTAGATCCACAAAAAGACCCAACCTCTTTTTTGCGACTCCAGGGGTCTGTTTTACAGTCTATGATAGATCAAAAAATCTTACTTGAGATGGCAGAAATTGACTCTATTACCGTTGAGGAAAAAGAAGTTGACCAAAACCTAGAGCAACAGGTGCAAATGTTAATTGGTCAGGCGGGCGGTGAAAGTAGAGCAGCGGAGATATTGGGTCAGTCTATAAGTGATTTTAGGAGAGAGTTTTGGTATGATATGAGAGATCGTTTGATTTCTGAAAAATACCAACAACAACTGTTGAGCTCAATAAGCGTAACGCGTGACGATGTTGAAGATTTTTATAAAACATATAGAGACAGCCTTCCTTCAATCCCCACAAGGGTAAAGGTTCGCCACTTACTTGTTTCGGTTGTCCCTAGTGAAGAGTCAAAAAATAAGACAATCTCTTTTTTAAACTCAATAAAGGAAAATATTTTAAATGGTGCGGATTTTGCCCTACTGGCAAGTGAACACTCTGAAGACCCTGGGTCTAAAAACAGCGGTGGTTCTTTGGGTTGGGTTAATAGAGGTTCTTTAGTTAAAAGTTTTGAAACAGCTGCTTTTATGGCTGAGGTTGGTAGCGTTGTTGGTCCAATAGAAACCTCTTTTGGTTATCATCTTATAGAAACTCTTGAAAAACAAGGGGATAAAATAAAAGTGAGACATATTCTTTCAATCCCAGAAAAAACANTNGATGATAATAAAATATCATATGATTTTGCGATGAGCTTAAAAANGGATTCAATTAAAACCTTGNANGACTTTAAANATGCTGTAAAAAAACATACTTTTGANGANTCAACAAAAAAAATAGGTGGAGACCTTGGTTGGATAGACCCTAGTAATTATACTATTCCAGAAATAGGACAAGCAATGGGTATTATTGGAATGGATTCTTGCAGTGCTCCAATAAACACATCTTTAGGTTTTCATTTGCTTTGGTTTGAAGGTATTAAAAAAGGTGGACGTCCAAATACAANTGACCATTGGCCAGATATTGAAGAAATGGCTCTAAATAAGAAAAAGATGGATTGGTATAAAAACTGGATAGATAGTGCAAGGNGTCGATTTTTTATAAATAGAATAGGNGGTTAAAACTTTTACACATANTAATAGTGNTTCTATTGTGNTTTTNATTATNGTATAAAAAGCAAACTTTTTTGTTAATAATTATTNANTTTTAAACATTTTTTNTTTGTTATACACATAAACAATCAGTTTAAGTGTTTTATATAAAAACATTTTTANATATANATNTNTTACCANNTATTTAAGTTGTTAACATATTAACTATCTATATAATAAATAGTNTATTAATAAACATTTTATATATTATAGTTATCTTGGTATTTATAATTAATGATAAATAAATTATTGAACACCTAAAACATATTACTTCGGATTATAAAAATGAAAAAANCAGTTACTATCTTTTCAATATTATTAATACTTATCTCTGCATGNTCAAAAAAAGAGGTTNTTGAGCTTCCAATTACCACTTCCGATCCCAAAGCATTAGATTATTATAAAAAGGCTATCTTGTCNCGTGAGGTGGGAGATGGACCAGAAAAAAGANCGTTGCTCGATTCAGCTTTGTCTATTGATCCAAATTTTGCAATGGCTTTAGAACTTTACGAATCACAAGATCCTATAATACAAAGAGAACATCAAGAANTAGCTAAAACAAGTGTTTCTAATGCATCTGAAGCCGAGAAAAAGATGATATCAATTAGGGAATCCTATAGAANNGAAGATATGGATAAGGCTTTAGAATCTGCAAAGTGGCTTGTTGAAAACCATAAAGACTCCTATGAATCATTTGTTTTACTTGGACANGTTCAGAGCGACAGGTATGAACTTGACGAAGCTATTAAAACTTTAAAGAAAGCAATTGAATTAAACCCANATAGCTACAGAGCATATTCTCTCCTAATGGGACACCATATATCAGCGGGTACTCAAGTTATGTTACCACAAGAAAAAAGAGATGTTGATCTCGGGATGAAGTACGGCGATGAATTAATTAGAATAAGGGGAGACCACGGANTACCTTACCACCTGAAAGCAAATTGTTATAGACAATTAGGTGAATTTGAAAAAGCTAAACCATTATATGAAAAATCAATAGAGAATAGAAAAGGNCTTTCATCAGAAGGAACAGCATATATAGTCTCAGCACATAATTATATGTTTTCAGGGGACCTAGAAACAGCAAGAAAAAGCTATGAGAAAGCAATAGAAATAAACAAAGAAAAGGCAAACGAATGGTTTTTTCTTAATCTATATCTAACTTATTCATATATTTTTGACAATGACTATATAGGAGCCATAGATAGACTACTGGTAGTTGAAAGTCAACTTGAAAGAAAAGGTTTTGATAAGGTAACCCTACTCCAGGTAAAATCACAAACCAGTTGGCACAAAATGATCTGCTATGCTCACAACCAAATGGAAGAGGATGCATATGAGTCACTATCAAATATTATAAAAAACAACAAGAAGAGAGCTAAACTATTAAACGATAATAACGTTTTTAGAGAAATAAAAAGCAATGAGCAATTTCAAACGGCATGGGTAAATATATTATTTGGGAAATATGACCTCGCAAGAAAAAATTTGAAACAATTGAGAGAAATTCAAGAAGAAATAAAAGACCCAACAGCACTATATGGTTTTTATGGATTATCAGGTATGGCAGACCTAATGGAAGGAAACTATGATAANGCAACCATAANCTTTCTAAAAGGAAATGAAAACAATATTTATTTTAACTATTTCAAAGCTCTNGCGCTTAGGGCGGCAGGAAAAGAAAAACAAGCAGAGAATGAATTTATAAAAGTTGCGAATATAAACTTTAGCAATTGGGANATTGCTATAGTTAGAAGACTTGCGAACAAACAAATAANCAAAGTTCAAAATTCTTGAAAAAAAACAAAATAACACTCCTNTTTTTTGTTTCTACNNTAGNTGCTAATGTTTTCCAAGATGTACAAATTAAAAANATTTCATCAAACAGGGTCTTATCAATAGCTCAAGATAGTTCAGGGTTTATTTGGGTTGGAACAGATGAAGGNNTAAACAGGTTTGATGGTCACTCCAATAAAACATATAGATCAAANATCTATGATGAAAACACCATATCAGGAAANAGGGTTTGGATTACCCACCTTGATAAAAACAACANCNTGTGGGTTGGGACAGACAGGGGGGTTTGTTANTANGATAAAGATAAAGACCACTTTAAAAGAATAGANATAGGNTCAAAACCTCTCCATGTTNTNGAAGACCANACCAGTATATACTTTACAACAACCAATAAAGGAGTNGTNAAGGTATTAAAAAAAACCAAAGAAAAAACTCTTTTTCAATTTGACCCNTTAGACCCATTNTCTCTCTCTTCGTCAAAATTCAGTGAAAACCAATCNAAGCCACTTGCCAGAGAAAAAGACTTTCTATGGATAGGAACAACAAACGGGCTAAACAAGACAAATATAAAAACAGGCCAAACAAAAAGATTTTATAACGGAAAAACAGATATTGTAAAAGCAGATACAATAACTTCAATCCTTCTAATCGGAGACCAGTTGTACATTGGAACAACAAAAGGNTTAAGCGTTACTCCTTNAANCCAAGTAGAAATAAAAAAAGGGAAAACAAAAGAAATAACTAGAANTCACGTGTTAGATATGTTCGAAATCAAAGAAATGGGCCAGGTTGNTGTTATTTTAAAANNTGAAATACTTTTTCTAAAAANCCTACAGGTCGTTCAAAAAATCAAAACAGAAAAAACATTAAACAAGGTAATAGATTTTAAAACAGGACAATATCTACTTANATCAAACAAACACAAAGAAGGTCTTTTTTTAACAATTGAAGGTGATACCGTAACCTATAAAAAAACAGAAACACCTATAAANGCGACAGACGTTCTTATTGATAAAGAAGAAGGTGTTTGGATGGTTGGGGACAANGGACTATTAAGGGCTGGAAAAACAACAAACCCTGTCACCCTTAGGGAAAACATTAAAACGAAAAAAGGTAAGTTTTCAAGAGCAAAAAACAACATGTTCTTTTTGGACAGCAAAAAAATTTATAGCTATTTAAAAGAAACAGAGACAGACCACGAAATAAAANTAAACAATAGAACAGAAGGTAAAAAGATATATGTNACAGAAGAGAACANAGTTTTTCTCTATGATAAAAGTATAGAAAAAATAGAAAAAGNGGGAAAGAGAAAAAAACTGGCTACATTCAANATCCCNATAAGCACCGTTTTCTCAAAAGGGGAAAACCTCTTTCTNTCGTTTGACAATAGCGGACTTGTTCATTACAACCTTAAAACCAACACAATAACAGACTATAGAAAAAACAGGTTNNTGTCAAAAAACCTACCTAGTGGAGCAACAAGTTTTTATATAAACAATAATACAATGTGGGTTGGCAACGATGAAAGCGGACTCTACGAACTTGATATAGAAAAACCAGAGTCCCCAAGGTTANTTAAGCACCACACTTACGAAAAGAACAGNNCTGGGTCTTTTTCTTCAAGCTCTGTTTCATGCTTAACGNAATATAAAGACGCNTTATTTATTGGCACAGGAGGAGATGGTTTTTTTATTTATAACAACAGAAGGTTTGATCGATTTTCAATTGAGAACGGNCTCCCTAGTAATAATATAATTTCATTCGCAGGGTCNTCAGATTCAACCATTTGGGTTTTGACAAACGCAGGTTTATCCCTTGTNAATTGGTCAAATAAAAACATCAGCAACATTGGACCAGGTGANGGTTTACAACCATATTTTAAAGACCAAAGCGCACTATTTAGAAGAGGAGAAGGNGTGGCTCTAGTTGTTTCACCGGGAGGCATTCAGGAAGTCTCTGCAGACAAGATATATATAAACGAGCACGAGGCAACAGTGGTTGTTGAGTCTGTTGAGCTTATTGATAGACAAAACAAAAAACATAAAGTTGAAAAGTCAAATATNAGATCAAAACACACAACCCCCATAATTAAAATAAACCTAACAGCGCCATCTATCTACAAAGCAGGCAGCACAACNTTTTCATATCTTGTAGAAAATTATCATACAAACTGGATTGAAAACGGGACAAGAAGATATATAGAANTACAAGGTTTAAAAGCGGGCTCATATAAAGTAAAAATCAAATCCTACAACAACGACGGCTATGAAAGCAAAAACACAGCTCTGTTAAATTTTCAAGTTGTACCCCCCTGGTGGGAAACCTGGTGGGCTTATTTATCATATACCATCCTGATANTTGGTAGTGTTTTTTATTATATCAAATATCAAACAAAGGCACAACAAAAAGCCGCCGAAGACCAAAGAAAAGAGGAAGAACTCGAAGAGGCCAGGCAGTTTCAGTTGGATATGTTGCCGAGAGAAACCCCCAAAGATCTAGGTTTAGATATTTCTGCGACCATTCAAACAGCGTCCGAGGTTGGTGGAGATTATTATGATTATTTCCCACAAGAAGACAAAGAAAGTCTTTATGTTGTTGTTGGTGATGCAACAGGTCACGGGATGACGGCGGGGATGATGGTGTCGATTACTAANGCTGGTCTTTATGGAATACCCTCCATACCTCCAAATGAAATAGCAAAAAGATTAAACACGGTAATTAAAGCAATCGACCTAGGTTGGAATAGAATGGCTTTTAATATGGCCCGGTTTTGGGATGATAGGGTTGAGTTTACTTCAGCTGCAATGCCCCCAGCTTATCACTATCACGGAGAAACAGGCGAAGTCGATGAAATACTATTAGGAGGATTACCCCTTGGTAGCATAAAAGACGAAACCTTTGCACTAGAAGAGCTCCCCTTTAAAAAAGGGGACAGCCTTGTCTTTCTGTCTGATGGTCTTCCAGAGGCAACAAACAAAACAGATGAAATGTTGGGATATGAGGCAGTCCTTGAATGTGTAAAAGTAAACGGAGAGAAAAACGCAGAGGGTCAAAGAGATGCCCTGTTGGAACTTGGAACAACATGGCTTGAGGACTTACAAAATCAAGACGACATAACCATCGTTGTGGTAAAGAAAACAAACCCTTTGGATTAAAAGAACAGTTATTTAATTTTCATTCTCTATTTCCCGATAAGAAAACAAAACGGGGTACAATACCATGAGTGCTAAAACACCACCAAAAGTAGAATTAACAATTCCAATCCTCCAAGATATGGAACTCGCAGCAACAAACACCGCAGAGGTTGTTGCTAAACACATGGGGTTNAGNGAGGAAAANACNGCAGAAATAAGCATGGCNNTGATNGANGCNACCATAAANGCATTCGAGCACAGNGAAAGTAANTCNTCAAANGTTGAAATACATTTTGTAATTCAAGGAGANACNTTGGTAATAAAAGTTTCAGANCACGGAAAGGGNTTTGATAANTCNACAGTAGANATACCAAATATTGAAGAGAAGCTTTCAGCTGACTATAAAAGAGGTTGGGGTCTTCAACTCATTCAAGAATTAATGGATACGGTAGAGTTTGAGTCAACGGGCGACGGCACCACCGTAACAATGACAAAGAAGAAATAAAGGAAATATTAAAATGGATTTTAGTCTTAAAACAAGAACCGAGGGCGACGTTGTTATCATAGAAACCACTGGTTATTTAAACAATGTTGGCGGTGAACAAATAGCCAACGAGTGTTATAAAGAAATGGAAAGTGGAAAAAAACTCTTTTTACTAGACTTAGAAAACTCAAAAGTTGTAAATAGTATTGGGGTGTCAATCTTAATTGAGATAATTGAAAAACTACAAGAGGTTGATGGAAAGCTCGGTTACTATAACCTTGCTCCAATTGTAGAAAAAACCTTTAATATAATGGGCTTAACAAAATACTCATCGGTTTATCAGACCGAAGGCGAAGCCATAGAAGGAATGTCTTAATAATAAATTGAACATTGGAAGAAAACGGAACAGACCAACTAGAATATTATCTATCGTCTTTAAATGAACTTAGTGAGATATTAATTGACGCAGACCGAGTTGAATCTGTTGGAACTGGGATATTAAGACTCACATTAGGAACCGTTATGGCGTCGAAAGGCGCCATTTTTTTATACAACAAAAATAAAGATATCTCTATTTTGTCAAAAAGGGGTTTTGATTTGCCGGTACCTCTTTTCATGTCTTCCGCGGAACTAGACACTCTTAAAAACCATAAGCACGGTCACCTGATGCTTCCAATAGAGGATAAGGGCCATAACGGTGAGACGTTTGAACACCTAACAAAGGAAAAAGCGAAGATTGCACTACCCTTGTTTCACAAAAACAACTTTCTGGGTTTATTGTGTGTGGGTTCAAAGTTTATGGGTGAAAAGTACTCATCTGTTGATATCAAGATTTTAGAAATAATAGCAGGACACCTAACCAAGGCGCTATATAACTACCAGCTCCTTAATGAAGTAGAAAAGAAAAAAACAGAAATAAACCTAAAACTACTACAACTAGAAACGCTATTTGATATCAGTGTTGCCATTAGCTCTGTTTTAGATGTTGAAGAATTGTGCGAGGATGTTCTGTGGAGGTCTGTTGGAATATTGAACGCATCTAAAGGTGTAATTTTACTTCAATCAGAGGGAAGCCCAATTTTAAACCCCCTGGCTAATTTTAATTGGGTTGAGGATATACCCATGCTTTCAAAGAAACTAGCAATCTTTAAAAGCATAGATGAAAACAAGATAGGTGAGGTATTCACAGAGAATCAAAAAAAACCAATTCAAAAGAAACTAGGTGAACAAAATTTAATTATCGCGCCAATTTCAGCTAAAAACAAAACACAAGGGTATATGATTCTGTGCAACAAAGAAACGAGAAAAGGAATTGAACCCTTTAGCGCAACAGACCTAGACCTTTTAACGGCGCTTTGTAATCAAGCGGCGGTTGCGATGGAAAACGCAAAACTGTTTAAAGAGATAACCAAAGAAAAACAATTTAACGAAAGCATTCTTGGTAGTATAGCAACGGGCGTTATAACACTAGACAACCTTGGAGAAGTGGATTCAATTAATTCAGCTGGGTTAAAGATATTAAAAACTGAAAAAGATAACGTGGTTGGTAATCACTATATGTATCTTTTTGAAAAGGACGAAGAGCTTTTAGAGTTAATAGCAAACTCAGAAATAGAAAACAAGGTCGGCTCTGAGCTTGGAATATCTCTTAACACCGTATCGAAAGACACTGTTATTAACGCATCGGTCTCACCTAGACTTGACCCAGAGGGAAACAAACAAGGTTCTGTTATTGCACTCGAAGACATTTCAGATGTAAGTAAGGTCAAGAACACATTTAAAAGGTATGTATCAAAGCAGGTTGTTGATGAGCTTTTGGGAGACGATGGAAAATTAAACCTTGGTGGCGAGCAACGAGAGGTAACCATCCTATTTACAGACATAAGAGGGTTTACTTCAATGTCTGAGAAAATGAAACCAGAAAGGGTTGTTACCACTTTAAATGAATACTTTTCAGACATGATAGATATTGTTTTTAAGAACAATGGAACTCTCGATAAGATAATAGGCGACGAGTTAATGGTTTTGTATGGTGCCCCAATATCCGGAGAGAACGATACCGTTAGGGCGGTTGAAACCGCAGTTGAAATGCAACACAAGATTAAAGAGTTAAACATAGATAGAAAAAAAAGAAAAGAACCACCTATATTAGTAGGTGCAGGTATAAACAAAGGACTGGTGGTTTCTGGAAATATAGGCTCTAGAGACCTGATGGATTATACTGTTATCGGCGACACTGTCAATGTTGCGTCGAGACTTTGCGCTGCTGCGGGACCGGGAGAAATAATGGTGTCCAGTTCTGTTTATGGGGCAACTAAAAAAGAATTTTCTTATGACAAACTTGAACCGATCAAGGTAAAGGGAAAAGAAAAAAAAGTACCCGTTTTTTTAATAAACGATAAAATGTTAAAAAGTTAAATAAAACCAAAAACTCTTTTTAATAAAAGAGCCCAATTGGTATTTTTATCGTGTGAATAACGATATAAAATAGAAGAACAATTAAACAAATATCGTTAATTTAAAACTATGAAATTTTCCACATCAAAAACAGAACTCCAACAAGCACTTCAAAAACTTTCTAAAGCAACCCCAACAAGGTCAACTCTACCAATTCTTGGTTGCGTTCTAATTGACGCTGGCGATGAAAAGACTATATTAAAAACAACAGACCTAGAAATATCAATACAAGTTGAAATACCAACAAGCCTTGAAAAAACTGGTAGGGCAGCTATACCGTTAAAGACCCTTTTAGAGGTAACAAACGAACTCCCGGAAGTAAGAGTAACAATAGAGGTGGATGATAAAAACAAAGCCACAATAACAACAGACCTTGGTGAGTATGACCTAATGGCAAAACAGCCAGAAGAGTTCCCAAAAACACCAGAACAAAAGTCTCCCGCGGTAATTAAAATACCAGGAAAAACACTTAAACAAATAATAAACTCAACATCTTTTGCTATTAGTCGTGACGAACTAAAACCAGCCCTTACGGGCGTCTTGTTGCAAATCTCTAGCGAGTCAACAACCGCTGTTTCAACCGATGGACATAGACTTGTTAAACAAACAAGAGGGGACTTCAGGTCANCAGACTCAATAAACGACTTCATAGTTCCTAAAAAGTTTCTTGGCTATTTATCTTCTCATTTAGGNGANATAGATGTAGAGCTTCTTCTTGCTGAAGACCACTTGGCCGCTAGGGTTGGTGCGGATTTAGTAATCACAAGNATNATCGATGAAACATTTCCAAACTACGAAAGNGTCATCCCAAAAGAAAACAACAAGAAGCTTGTTGTTGATAAGAAAGTTTTATTGGGTGCCATTAAGCGTGTTTCTATATTTTCAAATAAATCAACCCATCAGGTCGCCCTCTCTTTGAGTTCTGAAGAGTGCAAGATAACNACTGAAGACCCCGAAAAATCTTCAAAAGCAAANGAAAAAATTTCAGCCCAATATGAGGGGGACCCAATTGTAATAGGTTATAATGCTGAATATTTAAAAGATGTTGTAAGCCATGTTCCTGGTGATGAAGTTGTGGTTGAATTAAGTTCTTCGGTTAGTGCGGCCCTCTTCAGTTCTTTACAGTCAGAAGAGCAAGTAGAAAGTATAATGCTACTTATGCCGATTCGGCTTAACGATTGAACAACCCGTTTCTCATAGTCTTTGGGAATTTTAAAGATCACCCTCTCGTCGTTTCGAAACCACAACCAAAAAGAACTCGNGTTTGGTGAAGGTCTTACTGTGATTTGGGGAGACAATGGGTCGGGTAAAACATCGCTTCTAGAAGCNATACATCTCTTNTCNTATGGNAAAAGCTTTAAAACNCACAAACAAAGAGAGTTAATAAAAAACGGCCTGCATTCATACGTTGTAAGAGGAACATTTAAAAAAAACAACTCAACCGATAAGGTAGATACGGAGTTTGGAACTGGTGGAGCTCAAAAAACAAAGATCAATGGAAANTTAATATCCAGCAGAAAAGAACAGGTTGGCAGAAATCCGGTTGTTATACTGTCGCCAGAAGAACAAGAAATAACAAAGGGTGGCCCATCACAAAGAAGGAGCTTTTTTGACAGGGTGTTTTCCGTTGTTAATAAAGAGTATTTAAACACCCTACAGTCTTTCTTCCGTTTATTAAAACAGCGAAACGCTTCTCTGNTTCGTATTCGAGAAGGTAAAGCGGGCATAGNTGAAATTTATGGGTGGGATGAGCAAGTAGTGGGCGTCGCNTCAAGTTTATTGTTTCAAAGGGGGTTGATGATAGAAAANTTTAAAGAGTCTTTGTTTTACATTCAGAGCAAGTATGATATTAATGTCGATGTTGAAATATCATACAAGCCAAATATAAAAGAACCACTTGACTACAAACAGACCCTTTTAACAACACAAGAAACAGATGTTTCTATGGGCAGAACGACACGNGGNCCACACAGGGACGAAATAGATACGCTTTGGCGTGGTGCTAAAATCAGGTCTATTGGTTCTCAGGGTGAACATAAACTTTCTCTTGTTTTTTTAAAGCTTTCAGAGGTTATGTTTATAAAAGAGAAAACAGGTAGNTTCCCAATTTTATTACTAGATGACCTTTTTGCAAAACTAGACCTAGGCCGAAGCAGAAAACTNGTTAAGTTAATAAGCGAATTAGAAAAAGACATGGGTGAACCAATCCAAACAATTGTAACAACCACAGANATAGTCGATATTGAACAAAGTGGTATTCTCTCTGAAAACTCGAACGCAATAAACCATCGCCTGTCTCGATAGTGGAGCATATAGGAAAAGCCCTTGGGGAGTTTATTAAGGACAGTAAAATTGAAAANGGCCTTGAGCAAAATAAAGCAATAATGATTTGGCCTGAGGTTGTTGGGAAAAAAATATCAGACAATACAGANGTTTGTTCGGTTGAGTCTGGNNTTGTTNTGGTTAAGGTAAAGACCCCAGTTTGGAGGCAAGAGCTACAACTTCAAAAACATGATATAATAAACCAACTAAATAAAACATTAACAAAAAAAACCATAAAGGATATCCGATTCGTATGAGCGCAGATCAACAAAACAAAANCTATAGCGCAGAAAGCATAAAAGTATTAGAAGGCTTAGAGGCTGTTAGAAAGCGACCCGCAATGTATATTGGTGATGTTGGAAAACGAGGACTACACCACCTTGTTTACGAAGTTGTAGATAACTCAATAGATGAGGCTCTTGCAGGTTATTGTACTAGGGTGGTTGTAACGTTTAACTCAGATGGTTCTGTTACGGTTGACGATAATGGACGAGGTATTCCTGTTGACATTCATAAAGAAGAGAACAGACCTGCGGTTGAGGTTGTTATGACGGTTTTGCACGCTGGTGGGAAGTTTGACAAAGGTTCGTATAAGGTTTCTGGTGGTTTACATGGAGTTGGTGTTTCTGTTGTTAATGCCTTATCAAAGTGGCTATGGGTTGAAGTAAAAAGAGACGGTAGTGTTCATAGGCAAGACTATAAGATCGGCGACCCCCAAAACAAACTAAAGGTTGTAGGTAAAGCAAAAAAAACAGGCACAAGAGTTTGTTTTTATCCAGACAACACAATCTTTAAAACAATTTCTTTTGAGTACGATATAATTGCAGAGAGGTTAAGAGAGTTGGCCTATCTTAACAGTGGTCTAGAAATTGTTCTAAAGGATGAGCGAACAGAAGACGGAGAAACAGACTCTTTCAAGTTTAAGGGTGGGCTTAGTGATTTTGTTAAGTATCTTGATGAAAACAACAACCCACTACACAGTAAAGTGGTTACCGTTAAAAACGAAACAGGCGAGGTNCCTGTTGANGTNGCTTTAAGGTATAGNCATTCATANAACGANAANATCCTAACCTTTGTNAANAATATAAANACNATCGAGGGCGGAACGCACTTATCTGGTTTTAGGTCCGCTTTAACCAGGGCGATGAACAACCACGCATCTAAAAATAATTTAATAAAAGCAAAGAAAAATGAAAAAATATCTTTAACNGGAGAGGATTTTAGAGANGGATTAACAGCTATTCTTAGTGTGAAAGTTGCTGAGCCCCAATTCGAAGGTCAAACTAAAACAAAACTGGGNAANGGNGANATAAAAGGNATTGTTGATAAGGTTGTATACGAAGGAATATTAGANTTTCTAGAACAGAACCCGTCAATAGGTCGAAAGGTAATAGAAAAAGCCTTGTTGGCAGCAAGGAGTAGGAGCGCTGCAAAAAAAGCAAGGGAGCTAATTCGAAGAAAGAGCGCCCTCGGAGGGTCTTCTCTTCCTGGCAAGTTGGCAGACTGCTCAAATAGAGACCCAAATTTTTGTGAGTTATACTTAGTTGAGGGTGATTCTGCNGGGGGGTCAGCAAAACANGGAAGAGACAGAAAAATACAAGCNATTCTTCCTTTGAGGGGTAAGGTNATCAACTCAGAAAAAGCAAGAATTGANAANNTNTTGTCAAACAACGAGGTTCANTCTATCATTACCGCCCTAGGGGCTGGCTTTGGNGGTTCTGCAGATGAAGATGGNGAAAAATCNCCTGGAGANTTTGATGTTGACAANNTAAGATATCANAANATNATAATAATGACAGANGCGGATGTGGACGGGTCCCACATAAGAACGCTATTNTTAACNTTTTTNTANAGAAANATGAANGATGTCATTGATGGGGGNTNNTTGTACCTCGCCCTTCCACCGCTNTATAGNGTTTCACAAGGCAAAAAAGAAANCTATGCCTATGATGACAANGAAAGAGATTTAATGATAGAGAGGATGCAAAAAGAAAANAAAAACACAAAGATCGGCNTACANCGATATAAGGGTCTTGGNGANATGAANCCAGGGCANTTATGGGAAACAACAATGGACCCNGAAACTAGAACNCTATTACAGGTNACNGTTGANAGCGCNGCTGAGGCCGCNGAAACATTTCAAAANCTAATGGGTAGNGATGTTGAAGCTCGAAGAACNTTCATTGAAAAAAACGCNAAATTTGTNGTGAATCTCGACGTNTAAANACGAAGGAAATATTATAATGGTTGATTTTAACAGAGACAATACNCTNCCANGAGATATTGTAGATGAAATGAAAGAGAGCTATCTCAANTANTCAATGTCTGTGATTGTGTCNAGGGCGCTTCCAGATGTTAGAGATGGCCTAAAACCAGTGCATAGAAGAATATTGTTTGGCATGAGNGAGTTNGGNTCNAGTTGGAANAGGCCNTATAAAAAATCTGCAAGAATAGTGGGGGANGTGTTGGGTAAATANCATCCNCACGGAGACAGNTCTGTTTATGANGCGCTTGTTAGAATGGCTCAACATTTNTCTATGAGATANCAACTGGTTGATGGGCAAGGAAACTTTGGNTCTATTGATGGTGACAATGCTGCGGCAATGAGATATACGGAATCTCGAATGACAANACTNTCAAGTGAAATGTTGAAAGACCTCGAAAAAGATACGGTAAGCTGGGAGCCAAACTTTGATGAAACATTAAAAGAACCTTCTGTTCTCCCTTCGGCTGTCCCAGCTCTATTGGTAAATGGCTCAGAGGGAATAGCTGTAGGGATGGCAACGAAGATTCCACCTCACAATCTAATGGAGGTGGCAAGTGGGATAGTTGCACTAATAGATAAAATAGACATTTCCACCGAAGAGCTTATGAGTCATATAAAAGGACCTGACTTTCCAACCGCAGGCCTTATAATGGGTATGGATGGATTAAAAAGTGCCTATGAAACGGGTCGTGGCAAGATAAAAATGAGAGCAAGGGCGCATATAGAGTCAAACAAGAACGGGAAAAACAGTATAGTTGTAACAGAGGTTCCATACCAAACAAATAAGGCGAACCTTGTTGAAAAAATAGCAGATCTTGTGCGAGATAAAAAAGTAGAAGGGATTACAGACTTAAGAGATGAGTCTGATAAAGATGGAATACGCGTTGTTATTGAAACAAAGCGTGATGCTGTCCCAGAGGTTATACTTAACCAGCTTTATAAACACACACAACTTCAAGATACGTTTGGAATCATATTATTAGCGCTGGTTGATGGTATTCCAAAGATCATGTCTCTAAAAACAATATTGCAACACTTTGTTGACTTTAGGCATGAGATAGTAGTTCGTCGAACAGAGTTTGAATTAAAAGAAGCAGAGGCAAGGGCGCATATTCTTGAGGGTTTAAAAATTGCGCTGGATAATATTGATGAGGTCATTGAGATAATTCGCGGGAGCAAAGATCCCGCAATGGCTAAAGAGGGTTTAATGAACGGTTTTAATCTTTCGGAAATTCAATCTCAAGCTATTTTAGATATGCGATTACAAAGGTTGACGGGCCTAGAGGTTGACAAGGTTGTAGGGGAGTATAAAGAGTTAATTAAGCACATTGCGCATCTTAGGGGGATATTGGAAAGCAAGAGTCAGCGGATGGGAATAATAAAAAACGAAATGCTTGAGATAAGAGATCAATATGGAGACGAAAGACGCACAGAGATAGTTCCCGTAGATAATGACTTTTCTATGGAGGACATGATAGCCGAAGAGGAGGTTGTTCTTACAATTACGCACCAGGGGTATATAAAGCGGACCGCTCTAAACACCTATAGAACCCAAAGACGGGGCGGCAGAGGTGTTCAGGGAGCCATGAGTAAAGAAGAGGACTTTGTTGAACATTTGTTTATAGCAAACACTCATAACTATATGTTGTTTTTTACTGACCAAGGAAAATGTTACTGGCTTAAGGTTTATGATATTCCGCAAGGTGGTAGAGCCGCTAGGGGTCGCGCAATTGTTAATCTGATAGGTTGTGATCCAGGTGAAAAAGTAGAGGCCTTTGTAAGCGTTAAAGAGTTTGACGATGATCACTATATTGCAATGGCAACAAGAAACGGAATTGTTAAAAAGACCGTTCTTTCTGCATATGGAAAACCTCGCAAAGGAGGTATCTATGCCATTGAAATTAGAGACGGAGACAAATTAATTGAGGCTCGGGTCACAAATGGAGACCATGACATTTTATTAGGAACAAGTGAGGGTAAGTCAATACGGTTCTCTGAAAATGACGTGAGGGCAAGTGGTCGTAAGACCATGGGTGTAAAGGGAATAACCCTTGGTTCAAAAGAAGACCACGTTGTTGGAATGTTGGTAGTACGTAGAGAAGGAACCATACTTGTAGCCACAGAAAAAGGAATGGGAAAAAGAACCGATGTGATTCAATATAGGACCCAAACCAGAGGTGGTAAGGGTGTTATGACCATGAGATGTACAGACAAAACAGGTAAAATGGTTAACATAATGGAAGTTGTAGATGCTGACGATTTAATTATAATTACAGACTCTGGTGTGTTGATGAGGCAGAAAGTTTCGGCTATTAGAACAATAGGTCGAGTGACCCAAGGCGTCAAGTTGGTCAAGTTAGATGATGGAGCAAGTATATCATCCATCACTAGGGTAATAAGTGAAGACACAGCACCAAGCAAGGAAAATGAAGAAAGAGAAACTGAAACCAAAGAAGTAGAAAGCGATGGGGAATGAACTTAAAGGAAAAACTCAAAGGTATAAGATCTAATATTTCTTTGGCCCAAGAAAAGGTTGGTATTGATCACGCTGTTGAGATTGTTGGCGTTACAAAGACTCACCCTTTTTCTTTTATTGAGGCTTCTTATGAGGCAGGAATAAGGTCTATTGGTGAGAATAGAATTCAAGAAGCTTCTACTAAGTTTGAATCATTTGAGCAAATGCCTGAATTAAAAAAAAGGTTTATTGGGCACCTGCAATCTAATAAAGCAAAAAAGTGTGTTGAGTTGTTTGATTCAATTGACTCAGTTGGCTCGATTAAAACTCTGCGGAAAATTGGAAAACATGCTCGACAATTAAAAAAAGAGATTTCAATACTCATTGAGATCAATACATCACAAGAACCTCAGAAGCATGGGTTTTTACCTGCCCAAAAAAACGAAGTTCTCGAGTGTCTATTTGAAGATGGCTTATCAATAGAGGGTTTGATGACCGTTGGTCCAAACACATCCGACCAAGGTAAGGTTAGAACGTCATTTTGCGAATTAAGAAAAACCAAAGAATGGCTTGAGGTTCAAGGAAAACTAAAATTAAAACACTTGTCTATGGGTATGAGCGGGGACTATAAAATTGCCATAGAGGAGGGTTCAACAATGGTTCGCGTTGGAAGCCTTTTATATGGGTCGCGTACTTAGCGCTAGGTCGTTAAAGATCTTTCAGTGGGTCCAGCCAAGGTATTACAAAATCAAAAACCTTTCGATAGCCCAGAGAAACCTGATAGGCAGAAACCCTTTGGTCTACCTCACCTTCAATACCTGCAAAGCGTCCCCTTAAAAAGAAAAGTCTTTGTAGGTTTATGGTAACACCACCAAGCTTAGTTGTTAGTACTAGGCCTAGCCCCGTAGTTAACAGGGTGCTTTCAGAATTAGGTGCGGATCTATTGTTCCAGTAGGCTTTAGTTGAGTGTCTTAGAAGAAGACTTGATGACAATGCAAAATTAAATCGAGAGAGTTGTCCAGTAAGTGCACTAAGGGACATGTTGTAATATTTAGATGCTTTGTACCCATACTCGTTCTCTTTTAGTGGTACTTCTGATGTCAGAGAGCCCCCAATAAAAACTGGGTTTTTCATACGTTTTTTAAAATATTGTAATTCAAAAACACCTTTATATACACCTTCGCTCATTGCAAAGTGCCTGTGGTCAGTTTTTTCACTGCCATCTAAGAAAAAAGGGTCAGATGTAAGAGTGTTCTTTGATGGGATAATGAGGCCCCCACCAAGAAAAAACCTCTTTCCAGCACCTTGACCATCGTTTTGGAGGAGGTACCTAAACAACACTTTAAAATCCCCCCAATATCCTCCTACAGCATTAGCAAAGTCGGAGTGACTTTCCTCATCGCGATGATGGATGGTTGTTGTGTCTCCATCCCAACCCATGTACCGATTACCTATTATTTTAGAAAAAGATACATTCCAGTAGTTTGAAAGCCCGACTGTCAAATTAGGAGAAAAGAATATTGATGTGAGTGTTCCTTCGTGAGAAAAATCCTCACCTGAACCAGGTAAAGCTTCGTGCCACCAGTCTATATGTTGGTTAACGTTATCTAAGGTAAACATGGTTTGACCAGCCCACAACCCCACACCCTTATCTGAGTTGCCGACCGGCAACGATGGATTATTTCAGAGCGCTCATTGACCCCACAATGAGGCAACAAATAAAAAAATTATAATAAAAAATTTCATTAAATAATTATACTTTTAATGTAGTGAAATTACCAACATACAGATTAACCAAACAAATAAATTCTAGATTAGAAAAAGAGATCTTTGAACATTTTATATTTTCAAAAAGAGAAAAGGTACACATAGTGCCAAAAACTTTTGACAGCAAGACTCTAGGGCCTAGAAATTTCTTAGGTTTAAAAAGAGAACTTGGTTTGGATTCGATACTTATAATTGACAGGATAAAACCAACAAAAAAAGAAACCTGTATAATGAATCATGTAAATCGGTCCGGGTACAACTTTTTAATTGGAAGAACGCCTGAGTTGGACCTTCCAAGGTTTCCTGATATGTCGAATATTTATAATGCAATACCCAACTTGAACACTGTGACTGTTCACACTGTTGGACCCAAAAGGTTCGATAG